>NZ_JBVHWW010000010.1:0-200987 GCF_055563995.1 Streptomyces sp. NPDC029164
GAACACAACAAGGCCGATCTCTCCGACCCCCCGACACGTTCGGCGCCCGAGGAGACACCCCGGCGCGCGCCCGACCCCGGCACAACCGGCCCCCCGTACCCCCGGCCCGAGCGGCGCAGCCAACCGGCGGCGCAGCCAACCGGCCCCCGCACAGGCAGCGCCCAACCCAGCCCCGCCGGCGTTTGAGGCGCGGGGGCACGGGGGCAGCGCCCCCGCGACGGCGCCGCACGGGCCACGGAACGGCACGCCCGCCCCCCGCCAAGGCCAGCGCCTAGCGAACCGGCAGTACCGCCGACACCCTGAACCCACCCGCCTCCGTCGGCCCGGACACGAAAACCCCGCCCAGCCCGAGCACCCGCTCCCGCATCCCGACCAGCCCGTTCCCCCCGCTCGGCAGCCCGACCCCGTCCGCCTTCCCCTCGCACGGCCCGTTCTCCACCTGCATCGCCACCTCCCCGTCCCGATGCGCGAGCCGCACCACGACCCGCGCCCCCGGAGCGTGCTTGTGGCAGTTGGTCAGCGCCTCCTGCACCACGCGGTACGCCGTCTGCTCGACCTCCGCCGCGTACGCCGCCCCCTCGCCCTGGACCAGCATCTCCACGATCATCCCGGCCGCCCGCGACTGCCCGACCAGCACGTCCAGCTCGTCGAGCGAGGGCCCGTCCTCGGCGCCTCCCACGAGCGCGACCGAAGCCACCGGGACAGGGGCCACGGCGGCCGCACGCGCGGCGCCCGCCACCGCCACCGCCTGCTTGGGCGCGGCCCTGAGCACGCCGAGCATCTCGCGCAGTTCCGTCAGCGCCTGCCGCCCCATGTCACCCACCAGGGCGGCGTTCTTCGCCGCCCGCGCCGGGTCCTTGACCGCCACCGCCTCCAGCGCGGCCGCGTGCACCACCATCAGCGACACGCGGTGCGCGACCACGTCGTGCATCTCCCGCGCGATGCGGGTCCGCTCCTCCGTACGGGCCCACTCGGCCCGTTCCTCCGCCCGGTCCGCCAGCAGCGACAGCTCCCGCTCCAGCGAGTCCGCCCGCTCCTGCAGGCTCTCCATCAGCCGCCGCCGGGCCCCGATGTAGAGCCCGAGCAGCAACGGCGGCACGGTCAGCGCCACGGCGACGAACCCTGAGAGCGCGACCACGAGCTTCGGATCGGCCTCGACGTCCCCGCGGGTCTGCAGGTACATCACCACGAAGGTCGCGGCCAGCGACATCGAGGCCAGGGTGGCGATGATCCGCCGGGGCACCTCGGAGGAGGCGAGCGAGTACATCCCCACCACCGAGAGCAGGAACCCCATCGCGGCCGGGGCCACGGCGATGCCCACGAGCACCACGGCGATCGGCCAGCGCCGCCGCAGCACGAGCGTGGCCCCCACCACGAACCCGAACGCCACCCCGACCGCGGCCGGCAGCCCCGCCTCTCGGGCGAAGGTCACGCCCTCCCACGCGCACTCCACGGCCGACACCGCGGCGAGCGACACGTCCGCCACGGCATCCCGTCGCCGCGCCCACCACAACGGCGGCCCAGCGCGGCCTTCCACTTCCCCCGTACTGGTCATGCCGTCCAGCGTACGGGCGGCCTCCGCGGGGGCCCCGGCATTCCCCGCCTCCGAAACGGCGGACACGAGTACCGTCGCATTGAGGCCGGGTGGTACGGCATAGTAGGGACGGCCAGCTTGATCGGATCGCGGAATGGTCCGATTCGACCTGACTTACCATGATCCATCCCCTGTGGTGTAATTGGCAGCACTGAGGCTTTTGGTGCCTTATGTTCGGGTTCGAGTCCTGACAGGGGAGCTGCGCAGCCCCTCGGGTCCTGACCATCGGTCGGGACCCGCCTTCATGCCTGCTCCTTTACCCGCCTTCATTTCCGCTCCTTTACCCGCCCTCGTTTCGGCTCCTTTGCACCCCGGTATCCTTCACGGGTCCACCCCCGAAGCCGAAGGGCATCCCCGTGAGCGCCAACCGCCCGGCAGCCGTCGTCGTACTCGCAGCGGGTGAAGGCACCCGCATGAAGTCGGCCACTCCCAAGGTTCTGCACGAGATCTGCGGGCGCTCGCTCGTCGGTCACGTGGTCGCCGCCTCCCGTGAGCTGGACCCCTCCCACCTCGTCGTGGTCGTCGGGCACGCCCGGGAGCAGGTCACCGCGCACCTGGCCGGAATCGACGCCGGCGTCCGCACCGCCGTCCAGTACGAGCAGAACGGCACCGGGCACGCCGTCCGCATGGCCCTCGAAGAGCTCGGCGGCCCGGTCGACGGGACCGTGATCGTGGTCTGCGGCGACACCCCGCTGCTGACCGGCGAGACGCTGGCGCGGCTGGCGGCGACGCACGAGGCCGACGGCAACGCCGTCACCGTGCTCACCGCCGAGGTGCCGGACTCCACCGGCTACGGGCGGATCGTCCGGGACGCCGGCGGCGCCGTGACGGCCATCGTCGAACACAAGGACGCCACCGACGCCCAGCGGGCGATCCGTGAGATCAACTCCGGCGTCTTCGCCTTCGACGGCAGCCTGCTCGCCGACGCGCTCGGCAAGGTCCGTACCGACAACAGCCAGGGCGAGGAGTACCTCACCGACGTCCTCGGCATCCTGCGCGAGGCCGGGCACCGCGTCGGCGCGGCCGTCGGCAGCGACCACCGCCAGATCCTCGGGATCAACAACCGCGTCCAGCTGGCCGAGGCCCGCGCGCTGCTGAACGCGCGCCTGCTGGAGCAGGCCATGCTCGCGGGCGTGACGGTCGTCGACCCGGCGAGCACCTTCGTGGACGTGACCGTCACCTTCGGGCAGGACGCGCTCGTGCACCCCGGCACCCAGCTCCTGGGCGCCACGCACATCGCCGAGGGCGCCGAGGTCGGCCCGAACAGCCGGCTGAAGGACACCACGGTGGGCGCGGGCGCCCGGGTGGACAACACGGTCGCGGAGAGCGCGGTCGTGGGCCCGCAGGCAAGCGTGGGGCCGTTCGCGTACCTGCGTCCGGGCACGAACCTCGGCGCGAAGGCCAAGGCCGGCACGTACGTGGAGATGAAGAACGCGACGATCGGCGAGGGCACCAAGGTGCCGCACCTGTCGTACGTGGGCGACGCGACGATCGGCGAGTACACGAACATCGGCGCGGCCAGCGTCTTCGTGAACTACGACGGTGAGCACAAGCACCACACCACCGTCGGCTCACACTGCAAGACGGGGTCGGACAACATGTTTGTGGCTCCCGTCACGATCGGGGACGGCGCCTACACGGCGGCCGGATCCGTGATCACCAAGGATGTGCCGCCCGGTGCGCTGGCCGTGGCCCGTGGCCAACAGCGGAATATCGAGGGCTGGGTGGCCCGCAAGCGTCCGGGAAGCGCGTCCGCCACGGCGGCGCAGTCGGCGGCCTCGGAGGATTCCGAGCGCCACTGAGGTGAACTGACCGGAAACAGGTACGCCCGCGACGGCGTACCGTGATACGTGCACGCAATTCGGCTGGCTCACCGTGTGCGGGACGGACGCACATGGGGGCGAGCAGCTTCAACACGTCTGAGGAGACAGTGCTGTGACCGGGATCAAGACGACCGGCGAGAAGAAGCTGATGCTCTTCTCCGGCCGCGCCCACCCCGAGCTGGCCGAGGAGGTCGCGCACCAGCTGGGAGTCGGCCTCGTGCCGACCAAGGCTTTCGACTTCGCGAACGGTGAGATCTACGTTCGCTTCCAGGAGTCGGCTCGCGGCGCGGACTGCTTCCTGATCCAGAGCCACACGGCTCCGATCAATAAGTGGATCATGGAACAGCTGATCATGATCGATGCGCTGAAGCGCGCGTCGGCGCGCTCCATCACCGTGATCATCCCGTCCTACGGGTACGCCCGCCAGGACAAGAAGCACAAGGGCCGCGAGCCGATCTCGGCCCGCCTGGTCGCGGACCTGCTGAAGACCTCGGGTGCGGACCGCATCCTCACGGTCGACCTGCACACGGACCAGATCCAGGGCTTCTTCGACGGCCCGGTGGACCACCTTTCGGCCCTGAACGTCCTCGCGGACTACGTGGGCGCCAAGGTGGACCGCACCAAGCTGACGATCGTCTCCCCGGACGCCGGCCGCGTGCGCGTCGCCGACCGCTGGTGCGACCGCCTGGACGCGCCGCTGGCCATCGTGCACAAGCGCCGCGACAAGGACGTCGCCAACCAGGTGACCGTCCACGAGGTCGTCGGCGAGGTCAAGGGCCGCGTCTGCGTCCTGGTCGACGACATGATCGACACCGGCGGCACCATCTGCGCCGCGGCCGACGCGCTCTTCGCGCACGGCGCCGAGGACGTCATCGTGACGGCCACGCACGGCATCCTGTCGGGCCCGGCGGCCGACCGCCTGAAGAACTCCAAGGTCAGCGAGTTCGTGTTCACGAACACCCTGCCGGACCCGTCCGACCTGGAGCTCGACAAGATCACGGTGCTCTCGATCGCCCCGATGATCGCGCGCGCGGTGCGCGAGGTCTTCGAGGACGGTTCGGTCACGAGCCTCTTCGAGGAGCAGCAGTAACCGCTCCGCGGTAGATCCTTTTTGGTACGGCCTCCCCTGCCGGGTACACTCCACGAGTTGCTCGGCGAGGGAGGCCGTACCAGTTTCCGGTACGGATGCTCCGTTATCGACGCGCTCTTCGTAGCAGGCCGTTCCGGCCGGGTGACTCTGTCCGTTTTCCGTCACCCCACGAGGAGTGAGCATGTCCGAGATCAAGCTTTCCGCCAAGGTCCGCACCGACTTCGGCAAGGGCGCTGCCCGTCAGGCCCGTCGTGACGCCCTGACCCCCGCCGTCATCTACGGCCACGGCACCGACCCGAAGCACGTCAACGTCGACGCCCACGCCCTGCAGCTGGCGCTCCGCACGCCGAACGTCCTGATCTCCCTGGACATCGACGGCGCCGCCGAGCTGGTCATCCCGAAGGCCGTGCAGAAGCACCCGCTGAAGCGCTCGGTCTCCCACGTCGACTTCCTGATCGTCAAGAAGGGCGAGAAGGTCACCGTCGACGTCGCGATCGTCACCGAGGGCGACCTGGCCGCCGGCGGCAACATGCTGGAGACCCTCCAGAACACGATCTCCGTCGAGGCCGAGGCCACCCACATCCCGACCGAGGTCACCGTCTCCATCGCGGGCCTCGAGGCCGGCGCCACCATCCACGCCAAGGACCTGGTCCTCCCGGCGGGCACCACCCTGGCCGTCGACGGCGACATCGCCGTTCTGCAGGTCGTGGCCCCGCAGGCCGAGGAGCCGGCCGCCGAGGCCGCCGAGGGCACCGAGGCCTGAGCCTCGCCTTCCCCCCTCAGCAGTTGCTGACCGACCGCCGTCCGGCTCCACTGGAGCGGGACGGCGGTCGTCTTCGTTCAAGGCCTTAAGGAGCTTTTGATGTCGGACGACGCGGCACCCTGGCTGATCGTCGGCCTCGGCAACCCCGGACCGGAGTACGCGGGCAACCGCCACAACATCGGCTTCATGGTCGCCGACCTGCTGGCGGAGCGGATCGGCGGGAAGTTCAAGGCGCACAAGGCCCGGGCCCAGGTGGTCGAGGGCCGCATCGGCGCGCCGGGACCGGCGAACCGCCGGGTGGTGCTGGCGAAGCCGATGACGTACATGAACCTCTCCGGCGGCCCGGTGACGGCCCTGCGCGACTTCTACAAGGTGCCGCTGGACCGGATCGTCGCGATCCACGACGAGCTGGACATCGACTACCCGACGCTGCGCCTGAAGCTGGGCGGCGGGGACAACGGCCACAACGGCCTCAAGTCGATGACGAAGTCGATGGGCCCGGACTACCACCGGGTCCGCTGCGGCATCGGCCGGCCGCCGGGCCGGATGCAGGTCGCGGACTTCGTGCTGAAGGACTTCTCCTCCACGGAGCGCAAGGAGCTGGACTGGTTCGTGGACCGGGCCGCCGACTCGGTGGAGTGCCTCGTCCAGGAGGGCCTGGAGCGCGCGCAGTCCACGTACAACTCCTGACGGACGACTCCTGACGGACATGACGGAGCCCCCGCACCGGCCGGTGCGGGGGCTCCGTCATGTCCGGGTCCCGTGGCTCAGCCGGTGTTGCGCAGGCCCGCGGCCACGCCGTTCACGGTGAGCAGCAGGGCGCGGGCGAGGAGCGGGTCGGCCTCCTCGCCGCGGGCGGCGGCCGCGCGCTGGCGGGCCAGGAGGGAGACCTGGAGGTAGGAGATGGGGTCCAGGTAGGCGTCGCGGACGGCGAAGGTCTGCTGGAGGACCGGGTTGGAGTCCAGCAGGCGGCTGCCGCCGGTGATGCGCAGGACCTCGTTGACGGTGAGCTCGTGCTCGGCCTCGATGCGCGTGAAGACGTGCTTGAGGTGGTCGGGCACGAGGGTGTCGACGTAGTGGCGGGCGATCCGCAGGTCGGTCTTGGCCAGCGTCATCTCGACGTTGGACAGGAAGTTGCGGAAGAAGTGCCAGCGCTCGCCCATCTCGGTGAGGGCGTCCTGCTGTCCGGCCTCGCGCAGGGCCTTGAGGCCGGAGCCGACTCCGTACCAGCCGGGGACGATCTGGCGGGACTGGGTCCAGCCGAAGACCCACGGGATGGCGCGCAGGCCGTCGAGGCCGGCGCCCGAGTCGGGGCGGCGGGAGGGGCGGGAGCCCAGGTGGAGGTCGGCGAGCTGGTCGACGGGGGTCGCGGCGAAGAAGTACGACGGGAGGTCCGGGTCCTCGACGAGCGCGCGGTACGCGGCGTGGGCGGCGTCGGAGACGGTGTCCATGGCCGCGTCCCAGCGGGCGAGGGCCTCGTCGGACTGGCGGGGCGCGGTGTGCAGGGCGGAGGCCTGCAGGGTGGCCGCGACGGTCAGTTCGAGGTTCTCGCGGGCCAGCGACGGGACGAGGTACTTGTCGGAGATGACCTCGCCCTGCTCGGTGACCTTGATCTCGCCTTCGAGGGTGCCCCAGGGCTGGGCGAGGATCGCGTCGTGCGAGGGGCCGCCGCCGCGGCCGACGGTGCCGCCGCGGCCGTGGAAGAGGCGCAGGCGCACGCCGTAGCGGTGGGCCACGTCGCGCAGCCGGCGCTGGGCGCGGTGGATCTCCCACTGGCTGGTGGTGATGCCGCCGAACTTGCTGGAGTCGGAGTAGCCGAGCATGACCTCCTGGACGTCGCCGCGCAGGGAGACGAGGCGCCGGTAGGAGGGGTCGGCGAGCATCTCGTCGAGGATGACGTCGGCGGCGCGCAGCTCGTCGGTGGTCTCCAGGAGCGGGACGATGCCGATCTTGGCCCAGCCGCCGTGCAGGTCGATGAGGCCGGCCTCGCGGGCCAGCACCGCGGCGGCGAAGACGTCGTCGGCGCCCTGGCACATCGAGATGATGTACGACTCGATGACCTCGGGGCCGAACTTCTCGAAGGCGTCCTTGATGGCGAGGAAGACGCCGAGGGTCTTCTGCCCGGCGGCGTCGAGGGGCGCCGGGGTGGGGGCCAGCGGGCGGCGCGAGCGCAGTTCCTTGGCGAGGAGCTTGCCGCGGTAGTCGCGGGGCATGTCGGCGTAGCGCCAGGACTCCTCGCCGAGGCGGTCGAAGAGCTGGCCGAGCGCGTGGTGGTGGGCGTCGGCGTGCTCGCGTACGTCCATGGTGGCGAGCTGGAGGCCGAAGGCGGCCAGGGTGCGGATGGTGCGGTCCATGCGGCCGTCGGCGAAAAGGGCGCCGCGGTGTTCGCGCAGGGAGGTCTGGATGAGGGTGAGGTCGGTGAGCAGCTCGGCGGTGCCGAGGTAGTCGCGGCCTTCCTCGTGCGGGGTGCCCTTGGCGAGGCGCTCGCGGGTGTTGAGGAGCTTCTGCCGGATGCAGGTGGCCTTGAGGCGGTACGGCTCCTCGGCGTTCAGCCGCTTGTAGCGCGGGCTGATCTCGGGGAGGCGTTCCAGGTCGGCCTGGAGGGAGGCGAGGAGTTCCTCGGTGGCCCCGGTGTAGCGGATGGAGTTGGACAGCAGGCCGCGCAGGAAGTCGATGAGTTCGAGTGCGTCGGTGATGCCGTGCTCGTGCTGGAGGATCAGCACGTCGCGGGTGACGTCGGGGGTGACGTTGGGGTTGCCGTCGCGGTCGCCGCCGATCCAGGTGCCGAAGGTGAGCGGGCGGGTGCCGGCGGGCAGCTCGACGCCGACGCGCTGGAGCTCGGCGGCGAGGTCCTCCAGGACGTCGCCGACGGCGCCGGCGTGCAGCTCGTCGAGGTAGTAGATGGCGTTGCGGGCCTCGTCGGCGGGCTCGGGGCGGACCACGCGCAGTTCGTCGGTCTGCCAGACGAGGTCGATGTTCTCGGCGAGCCGCAGGTCGTGGCGGCGGCGGTCGCCGGCGCCGGTGACGGGCTCCTCCAGGAGGGCGGCGATGCGGCGCAGCTTGTTGAGGACGCTGCGGCGGGCCGCCTCGGTGGGGTGCGCGGTGAAGACGGGGCGGACGTTGAGGTTCTTGACCGTCTCGCGCAGGTGTTCGGGGTCGGCGTCCTTCAGCATGTCGGCGGTGCGGGCGAGGAGCCCGCCCTCGGCGGCACGGTGGGCGCGCAGCTCCTTGCCGCGGTGCACCTGCTCGGTGACGTTGGCGAGGTGGAAGTAGGTGGAGAAGGCGCGTACGAGCTTGGCGGCGGTCTCCAGGTCGGTGTCGCCGAGCAGCTCGGCGGCGGCCTCGCCGTCCGTGCGGGTGAGGGCGCGCACCTTTTCGACGAGGTCGAGGAGTTCCTGGCCCTCCTGGCGTACGAGGGTCTCCCCGAGGAGGTCGCCGAGGCGGCGGATGTCCGCGCGCAGCTCCGCGTTGGCGGTGGCGGCCGGGGTGACGGGGGCCTGGCCCTGGGGGGCCTGGTCAGCACTGCTCACAGGTGCGGCTCCTTGCAGTGTTCGAGCGCTACTGGGCGGTGGGCTGCCGGCCGCGCGCTCCGATGCCCCCGCGGACTGCGTCCGGGGGATCGTCGCTCCTGATGCGCAGCTCGGGCTGCCCGTGCGGACCGCGCTGTCCGACGGGACCAGGATAGGTGTCCCACGCGTGTGCCCGGGCAGACGTCTCACCAGGCGGCGCGCGCCCCGTCGGCGTGCGCGTCGTGAGCCCGGCCGCGCTCCTCTTGCCTCGGGACCCGGTTTTGCCATACTTACGATGCCGTAGGTTACGGGTCCGTAGGGTCCGCGACCGGGAGCCTGCCGACTTCTCTCACCCCCCAGGGGACACCCATGACCACCAGTCCCGATCTGATCGAGGGTGCCTCGGCATCCTCCGAGACAACTGCGCCGTCCGCGACTCTCGGCGGCGAGAACAAGCGGTCCATCGAGCAGATCGCTCTGCTGCTGTTCATCACCGTTCCCTTCGTGGCCCTGCTGGCTGCGATCCCGCTGGCGTGGGGCTGGGGGGTGAGCTGGCTGGACGTGGGCCTGATGGTCTTCATGTACTTCCTGGCCTGCCACGGGATCACCATCGGTTTCCACCGCTACTTCACGCACGGTTCCTTCAAGGCGAAGCGGCCGCTGCGGATCGCCCTGGCCGTGATGGGTTCGATGGCGGTGGAGGGGCCGCTGGTGCGCTGGGTGGCGGACCACCGCAAGCACCACAAGTACTCGGATCACGAGGGTGACCCGCATTCGCCGTGGCGGTTCGGTGAGACGCTGCCGGCGCTGATGAAGGGGCTGTGGTGGGCGCACATCGGCTGGCTCTTCGACGAGGAGCAGACCGATCAGCAGAAGTACGCCCCCGACCTGATCAAGGATTCGGCGATCCGGCGGATCTCGCGTGACTTCATCTTCTGGACGATGCTGTCGCTGGCGATCCCGCCGCTGGTCGGCGGCCTGGTGACGATGTCCTGGTGGGGCGCGTTCACGGCGTTCTTCTGGGGCTCGCTGGTGCGGGTCGCGCTGCTGCACCACGTGACGTGGTCGATCAACTCGATCTGTCACGCGGTGGGCAAGCGGCCGTTCAAGTCCCGGGACCGCAGCGGCAACGTGTGGTGGCTGGCGGTGCTCTCCTGCGGGGAGTCCTGGCACAACCTGCACCACGCCGATCCGACCTCGGCGCGCCACGGTGTGCTGCGCGGCCAGGTCGACTCCAGCGCGCGGCTGATCCGCTGGTGCGAGCAGCTGGGCTGGGCCACGGACGTGCGCTGGCCGTCGGCGGCCCGCATCGATGCCCGGCGCAGGGAAAGCGACGCGAAAGCGGCATGATGGGGGGCGTGGCGATCGACGGCGGTAATTCCAGCAGTGACAAGCCCCGGCGCGGCCGCCGGGTGCGGATGACGGGCGCGGAGCGGCGCCAGCAACTGCTGGACATCGGCCGGACCCTGTTCGCGGAGAAGGGCTTCGAAGGCACGTCGGTGGAGGAGATCGCGGCGAAGGCCGGGGTGTCCAAGCCGGTGGTGTACGAGCACTTCGGCGGCAAGGAGGGGCTGTACGCGGTGGTCGTGGACCGGGAGATGCGCCAGCTGCTGGACGGGGTGACGGGGGCGTTGACGGCCGGGCATCCGCGGGAGCTGCTGGAGCAGGCGGCGTTCGCGCTGCTGGACTACATCGAGTCGTACACGGACGGTTTCCGGATCCTGGTCCGGGACTCCCCCGTGGCGCAGTCGACCGGCACCTTCGCCTCGCTGATCAGTGACATCGCCACGCAGGTCGAGGACATCCTGGGTCTGGAGTTCAAGGCGCGGGGCTTTGATCCCAAGCTGGCACCGCTGTACGCGCAGGCGCTGGTCGGGATGGTGGCCCTGACCGGGCAGTGGTGGCTGGACGTCCGCAAGCCGAAGAAGGCGGAGGTGGCCGCGCACCTGGTCAACCTGGCCTGGCACGGGCTGGACGGCCTGGAGTCGAAGCCGCAGCTGGTGGGCCGTCGCAAGAGCTGAGCAGCGCGGCGCGTACGACGGCGCCCCGTCACCGGACACTCGGTGGCGGGGCGCCGTCGTGTGGTGCGGGCCGGGTCAGCCGCACTCTTCCAGGGCCTGCGGTTCCAGGGCGTGCTCTTCAAGGAATTCGAGCCGGTTGCCGACGGGGTCCTCGGAGTGGAAGCGGCGGTGGCCGGGCAGGTCGTCGTCCCAGACGACCTTGGCGCCCCGTTCCTCCAGTCTGTTCGCGTACGCCTCGATCCCGGTCACCCGCAGTCCGGGGTGGGCCTTGAGGGCGGGCCGGAAGTCCTCCTCGATGCCGAGGTGCAGCTGGACCGGCCCGGCGGCGAACCAGCAGCCCCCGCGCGTGGCGAGGACGGGCGGTTTGGGGATCTCGGTCATGCCGAGGACGTCGGTGTAGAAGGCGCGGAGCCGGTCCTCCGAGTCCGGCGGCGCGGCGAGTTGGACGTGGTCGACGGCGGTGAGCACGGTCAGGCCTCCTTGCGGGCGACGGCGAAGATCCGGCGGAACGGGAAGACGGTGCCGCGTGGCCCGCTCGGGTAGGCCACGCGCAGCCGGTCGCGGTATTCGGTGAGGAAGGCGTCCGCGGCGTCCTTGTCCTCGCCGAGGGCGGTGAGGACGGGCCGCAAGGCGGTGCCCTTGACCCAGTCGAGAACGGGGTCGGGGCCCTGGAGCAGTTGGTGGTAGGTGGTCTCCCAGACGTCGGCGGCACAGCCGAGCGCGGTGAACCGGGCAAGGTATTCGGCAGGTTCGAGGAGATGGATGTAGCGGGCGCCGTGGCCGGCGAGCCGGGACCGCCAGCGCGGGGTGTCGCACAGTTCGGCAAGCAGGGCGTGGCTGGGGGCGGTGAAGTTGCCGGGAATCTGGAAGGCGAAGGTGCCGCCGGGGCGCAGGCCGTTGATCCAGGCACCGAAGGAGCCGGCGTGGCCGGGGACCCACTGCAGGGCGGCGTTGGAGACGATCAGGTCGTAGGGCTCCTCGGGGAGCCAGCCGGCGAGGTCACCGTGGCGGAAGTCGAGGCTGCCGCCGCCGGTGGTGGGACCGGCGTGCTCCTGGGTGGCGCGGCGGAGCATCTCCGGGGAGAGGTCGAAGCCGGTGATGCGGGCGCCGGGCCAGCGGTCGGCGAGGAGCGCGGTGACATTGCCGGGGCCGCAGCCGAGGTCGGCGATGCGGGCGGGCCGGTTGGGGAGCTCGGGTATGCGGGTGAGGAGGTCGAGGAAGGGCCGTGTGCGGTGGCCTGCGTGCCGGAGGTACTGCTGGGGATCCCAAGTGGGAGCGGAGGGCGCGGTGGACGTGGGGGTCCCCGAGTGCGCGGTATCGGAATACATGTTCGAGCCTCCCTGCTGGCGGGGCGGTCGGAAGCGGAATCTGTTCCGGCCCCCTCCATGCCCCATGCTCGCGCGATTTATATCTCGATGTCAAGATACTTGTGGTCAAGATACTTGGTATGAAGAGACTTCACATCGACAGACCCCTTACACTGATCGGCATGGAGGACGAGGTCGACCGACTGGTGGCGGCATGGCGGCGGGAGCGCCCTGACCTCGACGTGGAACCGCTCGAGGTACTGAGCCGCGTCAGCAGGCTCGCGCGCCACCTCGACCGCGCCCGCCGGCTGGCCTTCTCCGAGCACGGCCTGGAGCCGTGGGAGTTCGACGTCCTGACGTCCCTGCGCCGGGCCGGCGCGCCCTACCAGCTCTCCCCCGGCCAGCTCCTGACCCAGACCCTGGTCACCTCCGGCACCATGACCAACCGCATCGACCGGCTCGCCAAGAAGGGCCTCGTCGAACGGCTCCCGGACCCCAGCGACCGCCGCGGGGTCCTGGTGCGGCTCACCCCCGAGGGCCGGGACCGTGCGGACCAGGCCCTCGCCGGGCTGCTGGCGCAGGAGCGGGCGATCCTGGCCCAGCTCTCGCAGAACCAGCGCGGTGATCTCGCCGGGCTGCTACGCCAGTTGACCGCTCCGTTCGACAACATCCCCGGCTAGGTCGGCCGGTCGTACGCCGGCCCGCCGGGCCAGCGCCACCGCCGCCAGCGTGGAGTGCACGCCGAGCTTGCCCAGGACGTTCTGCATGTGCGTGCGGACGGTGTGCGGGGACAGGAACAGGCGCGCGGCCACGTCCTTGCGGCCCAGTCCCGCCACCATGCAGCGCAACACCTCGTGCTCGCGCGGGGTGAGCGACTCCACGAGCCGTTCGCTGTCCGTGCGGTGCTTGCGCGCCGCGGTCAACTCCCGGAGCACTCCGGTCAGCAGCGCGGGCGGCAGGTGGGTCTCCTCGCGCAGCACCCCGCGGATGACGGCCAGCAGCCGCGAGAGCGAGCAGTCCTTCGCCACCCAGCCCGATGCCCCGGCCTGCAGCGCGTGCGCGGCCCGGCGGGGGTCGTCGCGCTCGGCGAGCACGACCGTACGGACCCCGGGGTGGGTCACCCGCACCCCGGCGACCAGCGCGATCCCGTCCGAACCGGGCGGCGGTGGCCCCGAGCCCGGCTCCCGCTGGGCGGGCACTGCCCCGGCGACCGCGCCGAGGTCGGCGTCGACCAGCAGGACGTCGAAGCGGCGGCCCTCGGCCACCGCGCGTTCGAGGCAGCGCAGGGCGGCGGGGCCGCTGCCGGCCGCGGACACGTCCACGTCCGGCTCGGCCGCGAGCGCGGCTGCGAGCGATTCGGCGAAGATGCGGTGATCGTCGACGACGAGAACCCGGATACGAACCACAAAACCCCCAAGGGTAGGGGAACGGACGACGGCGGGTACGGCGCCCGGACCGGGTGATCCGCAGCTGCCCCGGCCGCCGCCGTGACACCTCTGCACTACCCCGGACCGGACGTCGTACCCGACTTGTCTCGACCCCTGAATCAACACCGGCCCCCACCGGTGTCACGCATCAGCGTAGGGCCCAGCGCCGCTCACGGTTGGCCGAATAGCAGAAGTTTTCCCAGCGATTTTCCGGCGCAGGCGTTCTGAACCGCCTTTGTAGTGGCTTGAAATCACCTGTACCACCGGTCCGGATGGCGGCTTCCGTACCGGCGTGTGCCACGGGCAGTTGCACGGTGGGCAATTCACCCGGCGTGTGCACGCCGGGCGCCCGCGCACAGCGCCCGGCAGCAGCGCATGGCCCACACGCACGCGCCCCCCGCACCGGACAGGTGCGGGGGGCGCGCAGGACAGCGGTGTTCCGGGGGGATACCCGTGGGTCAGGCGGTGTGCGTGCGGGCGAAGTTCCACGCGTCCGAGATGATGCCGGTCAGGTCCGAGCGGCTCGGGGTCCAGCCGAGGCGCTCGTGCGCCGTGCGGGCGGAGGCGACCAGCATCGCGGGGTCGCCGGCCCGGCGCGGGGCGACGACCTCGGGGATCTCCCGGCCGGTGACCTTGCGGACCGTCTCGACGACCTCGCGGACCGAGAACCCGCTGCCGTTGCCCAGGTTGCAGATCAGGTGCTCCCCGCCGGCGGCGGCCTTCAGGGCGGCCAGGTGGGCCTCCGCCAGGTCGGCGACGTGGATGTAGTCGCGCACGCAGGTGCCGTCCGGGGTCGGGTAGTCCTCGCCGAACACCGAGATCGACTCGCGCTCGCCCAGCGCGACCTGGAGGACCAGCGGAATCAGGTGCGTCTCGGGCGTGTGCCGCTCGCCGAACTCGCCGTAGGCCCCGGCCACGTTGAAGTAGCGCAGGGACACCGCGGCCAGGCCGTGCGCCACGCACTCCCCCGCGATCATGTGGTCGACGGCCAGCTTCGAGGCACCGTACGGGTTGGTCGGCGCGGTCACCGAGGCCTCGGTGAGCAGGCCCTCCGTCGGCTCCCCGTAGGTGGCGGCGGTGGAGGAGAACACCAGCTTGCGCACGCCCGCCTCGCGCATCGCGCCGAGCAGGGCGAGCGTGCCGCCGACGTTGTTCTCCCAGTACTTGCCCGGGTTCACCACGGACTCGCCGACCTGCGAGGAGGCCGCGAAGTGCAGCACCGCCTCGTAGGAGGAGTCCAGGTGGCGGGCGGCGTCCTGGATGCGGCCCTCGATGAAGGCGGCGCCCGCCGGGACGCCGACGCGGAAGCCGGTGCTGAGGTCGTCGAGGACGGTGACCTCGTGGCCGGCCTCCAGGAGGTGGGCCGCGACCACGCTGCCGACGTATCCGGCGCCACCGGTTACCAGGTACTTGCTCACTCGCCTACTGCCTCTCGCGGGGGAGCACGCGCGGGAGCGTGCGCGTGCTAGGACACTGGCTTACCCGATTCGACGCCCGCGGGGAAATCGGCGGCCGCGGACGGCCGCACCGGCAGCGCCCGGTCCAGCAGGCCGGTACGGGCGGCCAGCGCGGCCGCCTCCAGCCGCGATCCCACGCCCAGCTTCATCAACACCCGCTGCACGTGCGTACGGGCGGTGCTCGGCGCGATCTCCATGCCCGCGGCGATCAGCCGGGTGTCCTCGCCCTCGGCGACCCGCACCAGCACCTCCACCTCGCGCGGGGTCAGCAGCCGCAGCAGCCGGCTGCCCTCGTCGTCGGGCTGGGCGGCCGGGTTCAGGAGCTCCGCGAACGCCCCCTGCAGCAGCTGCGGGGCGATCGCCACCTCGCCCGCCCGCGCCTTGGCCAGCGCCCGCTCCACGCCCTCGATGCGCTCGTCGTGGCGTACGTACCCGGAGGCTCCGGCGGCGAAGGCGGCCGCGATCCCGCGCGGGCTCGGCACCGGCCCGAGGACGACGACGGCGATCTGCGGGCGCTCCCGCTTGATGCGGGCCACGGGCTCGAAGACCCCGGCCTCGGCGGGGCTCGCCGTCCCGAACAGGCAGACCTCGGGGGCGCGTCCGATGACCAGCTCGGCGGCGCCCGCGGCCGGGGCCGCGGCCGCCAGGACCCGGTGGCCGCGCAGTTTCAGGGCAGAGGCCAGCGCCTCGGCCAGGAGCCGGTGCTCGTCGACCACCACGACCCGTACGCCCATTGCGGAACCCACCCCCCACCCTTCTGCCCCGGCAAGCTACACGCTTGTTCGACGGTGCGCGGGGGTTACCGCGCAGAAGCCCCCGGAAGGCGGACCTTCCGGGGGCTTCTGCGGCTCGGCGCGGCGCGCGGCACGTCGTGCGGGCGGATCAGCTCGCGGTGAAGGAGGTGAAGATGAACTCCGGGTCGGACGTGGCGGAGTACGGCTTCTTGACCGAGGTGCGGGCGAGGAACAGCTTGCCGTTGTGGTAGCGGTACTCGTGGAATTCGGGCGAGTAGGCCGTCTCGATGCGCTGGGTCGTCTTGTCCGACGGGTTCTCCATCAGGACGGTTTCCTTCATCGTCTTGCCGTCGATGCTGACGATCTGGCCGCCCTTGTCGTACGGGGGCTCCTTGTAGGCGATGACGTTCGACCCGTCCATGCGCAGCGGGTACAGCTTGTACCGCTCGCCCGCGTCGGCGCGGTCGGTGGTCTGCTTGCCGGTCTCCAGGTCGAAGGAGAGCAGCTCGTTGGTCTTGCCGTAGGCGTCCTTGCCCTGGTGCTCGTACGAGGGCAGGTAGAGCTTGCCGTTGCCGACGATCATCCCGGAGCACCGCTCGACCTCGGTGTGGCACTCACCGCCGAAGGTGCCGGAGGAGAGCGAGATGCGCGTCTTCAGCTGGCCCGCGTTGTCGATGACGAAGAGGTCGCTGACGCCGCTGGCGTTCTTGGCGGTCTTGCCGACGTCGGCGGAGACGATCAGGGGCTTGGTGGAGACGATGCCGGCGGTCTCGATGCCCGCGGAGAGCTTGTACGAGTACTGCGGCGCTCCGGTGTTCGGGTCGAGGGCCTGCGCGTACAGGGTCTGGTTGGAGCTCTGGCCGCACCTGCGGATGACGGCGAGGGCCTCGCCGCCGCCGTAGCCGACGTCGCGGCAGCCTTCGCCGTCGACCTTGGGCAGCCACAGGGACTTGCCGTCGGCGAGGCTCCAGGCGGCGCCGCCCGAGGGGCCGCCGGCGGCGACGGTCTGCCCGCTGACGGTGACCTCGTAGTAGGACGCGGGCTTGTCACCGCTGGTGGCGCCCTTGGCCTGGCCGGTCCAGAGGAGCTTGCCGGCGTTCATGTCGATGACGCCGACCTCGGTGCACGACGGGTACTTGACCTCCGGCGTGGGCTTCGTGGGCCGGAAGATCACCGCGGCCTTGTTGTCGGTGACGTGCCGGGACGCGCCGCAGAGCTCACCGGGGAGGGGAACCTCCCACTTCTTGCCGCCGTCGACGACGTTGTAGCCGACGATCTTGTACACGTCGGACTTGACGTAGGTGGAGTCGGTCAGCCAGGACCCGGGGACCTGGACCATCTCGTCCGGCGTCGGGCTCGGCTGGTTGACCAGCACCTTCGACTTGACGTTGGAGGGCACCTTCTCGCTGCCGCCCGCGCCGGGCTGGGACTTGTCCTCCCCCGGCTTGTCGGGACCGCTGTTCGCGGTGTCCGTCTTGCCGTCACCGTCACCGTCACCGTCGCCGGAGGCGTACCAGAGGCCGCCGCCGACGATGAGGACGATGGCCAGCAGGGCCGCGCCGACGATCATCAGCTGGGTGCGCTTGTCGTTGCCGCCGCCGGCCGGGCCCTGGGCGGCGGGCGCCGGGGCACCGGCCGAGCCGAAGGACGACGGGGCGCCGGGAGCACCGTAGGGCGGCGGGGTGCCGGGGGCGCCGAACGGCGGCGGGGTGCCGGGCTGCTGCGGGTAGCCGTAGCCGGGGCCGGTCTGCGGGTACCCGTACGCGGGCGGCGCGGCCGGCTGCTGCGCGGGCGCGGGCGGTCCGGCCGGCGGCGTGGGCGGTCCGGCGGGCGGGGCGGGGGGTCCGGCGGGCGGCGTGGGGGCGCCGAATCCGCCCGGCGGAGGGTCCTGCGGCGCGCCGAAGCCGCCGGAGGGCGGCTGGCTGGGGGGCGGCGGGGTACTCATGGGTTGCTCTTGCCTCTCACTGGGCTGCTCGTTGGACGCGTTGTCACTTGCCGAAGACCATCAGGAGCTTCTCGTCCGTGCCCTTGGCCTGCAGGCGGGAGGCGGAGATGAAGAACCGCCCGTCCACGTAGTCGAGCTTCGGGGTGCGGAAGGAGCTCTCGATCGGCGCGGCGGGGCCCGACGGGTGGCGCAGGAGTGCGGTGGGGGTGCCGCCGCCGGCCGGGATGGAGATGACCTCGCCGCCCTGTTCTTCCTCTGCCTTGCGGTAGGCGATCAGCTGGCCGTTGGCGGCCTTGAGCGGGGTGAGGGTGCGCTTGTCGCCGGCCGGGGTGCGCCACTTGGTCGTGCCGGTGGCCAGGTCGAAGGCGACGATCTCGTTGGCCTTGCCGGTCTGCGCCGCGGTGGGGAGGTAGAGGGTGCCCGCGTCGACGACGGCCGAGGCGCAGGTCGTCAGGGCCCGGAAGAGGCCGGTGTCACCGCAGCCGACGGCGAAGCTGCCCTCTCCGGCGAGGGTGGCGGTCTGCTTCCCGTCGGGTCCAAGGACCACGATGGAGCGCTGCTTGGCCTCCTCGTTGCCGATGTCGAGGACGAGCGGGTCGACCGAGTAGATGCTGGTGACCTTGTACTTCTTGGGGAGCCGGAAGGCCCAGCTCTTCTGGCCGGTGACGGGGTCGACCCCGTGGACCTCGGCGGAGGCGTCCGCGTCGCTGCAGGTGGCGAGGGCGATCATCTTGCCGTTGCCGGCTTCGTAGCCGTCGGGCTTGCAGCCGGTGCCCATGGCGCTGCCGAAGAGCTTGTCACCGTTGCTGATCTTGAAGGCGCTGGCGGTGCCGCCGCGGCTGACGGCGACGGTGTCGCCGGTCATGGCCAGGGTGGGGCTGGTGAAGATGTCGAAGAGCCCTTCCTTGGGCACCTCCTTCGACCAGACCTCCTTGCCGGTCTTGAGGTCGACCACGCGCATCTGGGTGCAGGAGGAGTTCTCCCCCTCGCCGTCGCGGTACATGACGACCGTCTTGCCTTCGGCGGTGGTGTCCCGGGCGACGGAGCAGATCGCGGCAGGGAAGGCGAGCGTCCACTTCTCCTTGCCGTCGGTGACCGAGTAGCCGTTGAGGGACTTCCAGACGCTCTTGACGACGGTGTCGCCGACGACCCACTGGGCCGCGGACTCGACGCCCATGCCGGGACCGTCGACCTTCGCGGTCTTGAACCAGAGGACCTTGTCCTCGCCCTGCTTGCGGCCGGAGTTGTAGTCGACCCCGTCACCGCCGGCGCCGTTGCCGTTGCCGTCGCCCTTGTCCACGGAGGGCGAGCCGGAGGGCTTGGCGTCGGTGGACTCCTGCGCGACGGGCGGCTTCGGGTCCTCGTCGGACCCGGAGAAGCCGAAGTAGCCGATCACGGCCACGGCGAGGACGGCCGCGGCGGCCGAGGCCGCGATCAGCGCGGTCCGCTTCTTCTTCGGCGG
Organism: Streptomyces sp. NPDC029164; assembly: GCF_055563995.1. Lineage (NCBI taxonomy): Bacteria > Bacillati > Actinomycetota > Actinomycetes > Kitasatosporales > Streptomycetaceae > Streptomyces > Streptomyces sp. NPDC029164. Next base: position 19,133 of record NZ_JBVHWW010000010.1, read on the forward strand.
CAGGCCGGGGCCGCCGGGCGCACCGGGCATGCCGGGCATCCCGGGCGGCGGGTAGCCGTAACCCGGCGGCTGCTGCTGGACGGTGGGCGGCTGCTGCGCGTACGGGGCCTGCTGCGCGTACGGGTTCTCGCCCTGCGCCGGGTATCCGTACCCCGGCTGCGGCGGGCCGGGCAGGTGACCGTAACCGGAGTGAGTCGGTGGCTGGTTCGGCGGCTGGGGCGGCTCGGTCATCAGCGCACGCTTTCGGCTTCGGCGGGTCGGGAGGATGACCTTTCTATCACTGACGGCCCTCGAACACCGGGCCGGTCCGCCCCCTGTTCCCAAGGGAGGACCGGCCCGTGATGCCGTCGTTATCCCGCCAGTTGGCCCGGCCGGGTGAGGGGGGTCTAGGCCTCCTCGGCCAGCTCCAGCCAGCGCATCTCCAAATCGTCGCGGTCCGCGAGCAGTTCGCGCAGCTCCGCGTCGAGCTTGGCCACCTTGTCGTAGTCGGTGGAGTTCTCGGCGATCTGGGCGTGCAGGTTGCCCTCGCGGTCGGCGAGCTTGTTCAGCTGCCGCTCGATCTTCTGGAGTTCCTTCTTCGCGGCGCGGGAGTCCACCGAGGCGGCGGTCTTCGCCGCCGCGGCGGCGGTGGCCGGGACGGCCGCCGGGGCGGCCGCGTCGATCATCCTCCGGCGGCGCTCCAGGTACTCGTCCAGGCCCCGCGGCAGCATCCGCAGGCTCTCGTCGCCGAGCAGCGCCATCACCGTGTCGGTGGTGCGCTCGATGAAGAACCTGTCGTGGGAGATCACGATCATCGAGCCGGGCCAGCCGTCGAGGAGGTCCTCCAGCTGGGTCAGGGTCTCGATGTCGAGGTCGTTGGTGGGCTCGTCGAGGAAGAGGACGTTCGGCTCGTCCATCAGCAGGCGCAGGATCTGCAGCCGGCGCCGCTCACCGCCGGAGAGGTCGCCGACCGGCGTCCACTGCTTCTCCTTGGTGAAGCCGAACTGCTCGCACAGCTGGCCCGCCGTCATCTCGCGGCCCTTGCCGAGGTCGACGCGGTCACGGACGCGCTGCACGGCCTCCAGGACCCGCAGGGACGGGTCGAGTTCGCCGACCTCCTGCGAGAGGTAGGCCAGCTTGACGGTCTTGCCGACGGTGATCTTGCCTGCGGCGGGCTGTACGTCGCCCTGGGTCCGGGCGGCCTCGGCGAGCGCGCGCAGCAGGGAGGTCTTGCCGGCACCGTTGACGCCGACGAGGCCGACGCGGTCGCCCGGGCCCAGGTGCCAGGTGAGGTGCTTGAGCAGTTCCTTGGGGCCGGCGTGCACGCTGACGTCCTCGAGGTCGAAGACCGTCTTGCCGAGGCGGGCGTTGGCGAACCGCATCAGCTCGGACTTGTCGCGCGGCGGCGGCACGTCGGCGATCAGCTCGTTGGCGGCCTCGATGCGGTAGCGGGGCTTGGAGGTCCGCGCGGGGGCGCCGCGGCGCAGCCAGGCCAGCTCCTTGCGCATCAGGTTCTGCCGCTTGGACTCCTCGGTGGCGGCGATGCGGTCGCGCTCGGCGCGGGCGAAGACGTAGTCGCTGTAGCCGCCCTCGTACTCGTGCACGTCCCCGCGCTGCACGTCCCACATGCGGGTGCAGACCTGGTCGAGGAACCAGCGGTCGTGGGTGACGCAGACGAGCGCGGAGCGGCGGTCCTGGAGGTGCTGGGCCAGCCAGGAGATGCCCTCGACGTCGAGGTGGTTGGTGGGCTCGTCGAGGATCAGGAGGTCCTGGTCGGCGATGAGCAGCTTGGCGAGGGCGATGCGGCGGCGCTCGCCGCCGGAGAGCGGGCCGATGACGGTGTCGAGGCCCTGGCCGAAGCCGGGCAGGTCGAGGCCGCCGAAGAGTCCGGTGAGGACGTCACGGATCTTGGCGTTGCCGGCCCACTCGTGGTCGGCCATGTCCCGGATGATCTCGTGGCGGATGGTGGCCTTGGGATCGAGGGAGTCGTGCTGGGTGAGGACGCCCATGCGCAGGCCACCGGACTGGGTGACCCGGCCGGTGTCGGGCTCCTCCAGCTTGGCGAGCATGCGGATGAGGGTGGTCTTGCCGTCGCCGTTGCGGCCGACCACGCCGATCCGGTCCCCCTCGGACACGCCGAGGGAGATGCTGTCCAGCAGGGTACGTGTGCCGTACACCTTGCTGACTGCCTCGACATTGACCAGATTGACGGCCATCAGACGCGCTCCAGGTGGGGTACCCCCGGACGGACTCTGGGGGAGGGTGTGGATCAGCTGCCCAGCCTAACGCTCCGCGCCGGGGCTGACCGTTCCACGAGCAGGGCGCCCGCGAGGGCCATCCCGATGGCGACCGGAGCGGTGACCGGGAAGGCGATCAGGGTGGCGCTGTGGCCGTCGAGCAGACCGCCGAGTCCGGTCATGGACAGGCCCAGGATGCCGAGCAGGCACAGGGTGATGCCGAGGGCGGCGAGGAGGCCGCCGGCGCCGCCCGCCGTGCCGGTGCGCGACTCGGCGGGGGCGGCCGGGGCGGCCGGGGTGGCGGGCGTGGCGGGGGCGGCGGGGGTGGCCTCGAAGCGGCGGAACAGCGCGACGAAGCCGGCCGTCAGGGCGGCCGCCACCAGGATCCGTACGGGGACCTGCGCCCACCAGGCGGCGCCGGCCGGGGCCGGCAGGTCCAGGCCGAGGGCGAGCTGGGCCCCGTACACGCCGAGCATGGCGGTGAGGTGCCACAGGAAGGCGGTCATGGCCACGCCGTTGGCGGCGACCACCCCGCGCCAGACGCGGGGCCGGTCCAGCCAGGCGGCGGCGGGCCGGGCGAGCAGCTGGACGGCGCCGACGAGCCACATGCCGTGCGCGAGCAGGGCGAGGGTGGGCGGCGCCATGTTGGACACCTTCTCGCCGGGCATCCCGACCATGGACAGCGGGTACGGGCCGTACGCCACCAGGAGGACGGCCCCGGCCAGACCCGCGGCGGCGAGGAGGGCGGGCCGGCGGATCCGGCCGTCGGCGCGCAGGAAGCCGAGCTGGTGGACGGCGAGCCAGACGAGGGCGAAGTTCAGGAACTCGACGTAGGGCACGCCGAACGCGAAGCGCAGTACGTCGACCAGCGCGGCCGACCCGGCCAGCGCGGCGAAGGCGCCCCAGCCGTGGCGCTCGTGCAGCTTCAGCAGGGGCGGGGTGAAGGCGACCATCGCCAGGTAGATGCCGATGAACCACAGCGGCTGGGTGACCATCCGCAGCGCGGCCCCGGTCAGCCGGCCGTCGCCGTGCCCGGCGAGCTGCACGGCGAGCGCGGCGGCGGCCCACACCAGGACGAAGACGAGGGTCGGGCGCAGCAGCCGCCGGAGCCGGGCCCGGAGGAAGGCGGCGTAGACGGAGGCCGCGGGGGCGCTGCGGCGGGCCAGGGAGCGGTAGGACAGGGCGTGCGAGAACCCGCCGACGAAGAAGAACACCGGCATGACCTGCAGCCCCCAGGTGAGCACCTGAAGGCCGGGCACGAGGGCGAGCAGGTTCCCTATCCCGTCACCGCTGACGGCGGCCATCAGCCAGTGCCCGCCGATGACGGCGCCGAGCGAGGCGGCGCGCAACAGGTCGACGTACCGGTCCCGGCCGGGTGGGGTGGCGAGGGCGAGGTCGCGTGCGCTGGCTGTCATGGCACCACGGTCGCCCGCGCGGGCCGCCTCCCGACAGGGCGCGGATACTCAACTTCTGCCTGGGTACCGGTCCTCCGCGCGGGGGTTCGGGGGCCGGCCCCCGACAGCGGCCGCCGCAGGGTCAGGACGGCAGGACCGTGGCGCCCGGGGCCGGGCTGGACGCCACGCGGGTGGCCCGGCAGGTGCCCGAGGCGTCCAGCGCGGCAGCGACCTTGGCGGCCGACTCCTGGTCCGCGACCAGGAAGGCCGTCGTGGGGCCCGAGCCCGAGACCAGCGCGGCCAGCGCCCCACCCTCCACACCCGCGGCCAGCGTCCGCGCCAGCTGCGGCCGAAGAGAAAGCGCGGCCGCCTGAAGGTCATTGGCCAGCGCAGCGCCCAGCGCGTCCGGATCACCCGACGCCAGCGCCGCGAGAAGCGCCGGGGAGGCTTCGGGGGCCGGGACGTCCCGCTCGGCGGTGAGCCGGTCGAACTCGCGGAACACCGCCGGGGTGGACAGCCCCCCGTCGGCCACCGCGAACACCCAGTGGAACGCCCCGGCGGCCACCGGGGTCAGCAGCTCACCGCGGCCCGTGCCGAGCGCGGCCCCGCCGACGAGGCTGAAGGGGACGTCGCTGCCGAGCTCCGCGCAGATGTCGAGGAGTTCGGCGCGCGGGGTGTCCAGGCCCCACAGGGTGTCGCAGGCCAGCAGGGCCGCCGCACCGTCCGCGCTGCCGCCCGCCATGCCGCCCGCCACCGGGATGTTCTTCGCGATGTGGAGGTGGACGGCGGGCTCGATGCCGTGGCGGGCGGCGAGGACCTCGGCCGCCCGCGCCGCGAGGTTGGTGCGGTCCAGCGGGACCTGGTCGGCGTCGGGTCCCTCGCACGTCACCGTCAGCGTGTCGGCCGGGGTGGCCGTGACCTCGTCGAACAGGGACACGGCGAGGAAGACGTTGGCCAGGTCGTGGAAGCCGTCGGGCCGGGCCGCGCCCACCGCCAGCTGCACGTTGACCTTCGCGGGGACCCGTACGGTCACACCCGTCGTGCGCGCGCTCACAGTGCCGGCCTCTGCGCCGCGGGCTTGTGCTCGGCGATCGCGGCGAACTCCTCCACCGTCAGGGACTCGCCGCGCGCCTGCGGCGAGATGCCGGCGGCGACCAGCGCGGCCTCCGCGCCCGCCGCCGAGCCGGCCCAGCCGGCCAGCGCGGCGCGCAGCGTCTTGCGGCGCTGCGCGAACGCGGCGTCGACGACCGCGAAGACCTCCGCCTTCGTGGCGGTGGTCTTGATCGGTTCGGTGCGCCGCACCAGCGAGACGAGACCGGAGTCGACGTTCGGGGCGGGCCAGAAGACCTTGCGGCCGATGGCGCCGGCGCGCTTGACGTGTGCGTACCAGTTGGCCTTGACGGAGGGGACCCCGTAGACCTTGTTGCCGGGCTCGGCCGCCAGCCGGTCCGCGACCTCCGCCTGCACCATGACGAGGGTCCGCTCGATGGTGGGGAAGCGGTCGAGCATGGTCAGCAGGACGGGCACGGCCACGTTGTACGGCAGGTTCGCGACGAGCGCGGTCGGCGGCGGGCCGGGCAGTTCCGTCACGAGCATCGCGTCGGAGTGGACCAGCGCGAAGCGGTCCTTCTTCGCCGGCATGCGGGCCTCGATGGTGGCGGGCAGCGCCGCGGCCAGGATGTCGTCGATCTCGACCGCGACGACCCGGTCGGCGGCCTCCAGCAGCGCGAGCGTCAGCGAGCCCAGCCCCGGGCCGACCTCGACGACCACGTCGTCCGGCCGGACCTCGGCGGTCCGCACGATCCGACGGACCGTGTTGGCGTCGATGACGAAGTTCTGCCCCTTCTGCTTCGTCGGGCGTACGCCGAGTGCTGCGGCCAGCTCCCGGATGTCGGCCGGCCCGAGGAGGGCGTCGGGTGTGCCGGGGGTACTGGAGGAGGGGTTCTCGGGCTGCTGCTCTGCGGTGCTCACCGGTAAAGCCTACGGCCGCAGTGGGGCCAGGGGCTCGCCCCCCGCTGCACGTAGAGCTTCTTGGCCCGGTAGGTCTGTTCCGTGCCCGAGGCGTCCTGGGGGCGGCCGCTGCCGCCGAGGCCCTGCCAGGTGCGGACGTCGAACTGGTAGAGGCCGCCGTACGTTCCCGAGGCGTCGGTGGCCGAGGGGCGGCCGCCGGACTCGCACTGGGCGAGGGCCGCCCAGTTGAGGCCGTCGGCGCCGGCGACTGAGCTGGGCAGCGGTTTGGTGCCGACCTTGACGAGCTGGGTGACGGGCTCGCGGACGATCTCGTCGGCGATGGCGCGGGGCGTCTGGCGGACCCCGTTGACCGTGCGCAGGGTGTAGGTGACCCGGCGCGCCCCGGGCCGGCCGGCGCGTTCGACGACCTCGGTGCCGGCGAACAGGTCGGGGTCGTTGACCTTCTCGGTCTCGAACGGGATGCGTTCCTCGCGGACCTCTCGGGTGCCGGTGATGCGGAGCACGGTCACGGTCTGGCCGTCGCGCGGGAACGCGGTGGCGGGTACGGAGGTGGTGTCCTGGCCCTGGAGGGTGATGCCGGCCTGGTCGAGGGCCTCCTGGACGGTGGCGGCGTTGGTGCGGATGGTGCGTTCGCGGCCGTCGGCCATGAAGGTGACGCTGCGTTCGGTGCGCACGCTCAGGGCGAGGCCGGCGCGCGGGACGGGCGCGGTGCGGGGGGCGGAGAGGTAGGCGCCTTCGGCGCGGATGCCGAACTGGCGCAGCGCGCCTTCGACGGTGCGGGCGGTGGTCCACATCTGGCGGTGCTGCCCGTCGAGGCTCAGGCGCAGGGGGCGGCCGTAGCGGACGACGATCTCCTCGCCGTCTTCGAGGGGTTCGCCGGGGGCGGGGGCGACGAGGTCGTGGGGGCCGACGCCGAGGCCTTCGGCGGCGAGCAGTTCCTCGACGTCGTCGGCGAAGGTGTGCAGGTTCCTCGGGACTCCGTCCACGGTGAGCCGTACGGACTTGTCGGCGGCGACGAACGCGGTCGTGCCGCCGGCGAGGAAGGCGACGACCAGGGCCTGCGGAACGATCCGCCGCCAGTTCCCGCCGGGTGCGGCGGGGGCCCCGCGGGCGGCGCGGCGGCGGCCGGTGCCGGGCGGCGGGACCGGGGCGTCGGCGGGCGCGCCGCGGCCGCGGGCGCGCCGGCCGGTCCCGGGGACCGCCGGGGCGGCGGGGGCGGGTGCCACGGCGGCGCCGGCCGGGCTCGCGGCCCGGCGGCGGCCCGAGCCGGGGGCGGCCAAGGTGTCGGCCTCGGAGAGCCTGGCCCGGTCGGCGAGCTCGGCCAGCTCCTCCAGTGCGGCCAGCCCGGCCAGCCCGGCCGGTTCGGCGAGTTCGGCCGGTGTCCCGGCGCCGTGGAGGCCGGGGCCGGGGGCGGTGTCCGCGGCCCGGCGGCGGCGCCCCGCCCGCCGGCTGCCGGGGCGGGGGGCGGGGACCCCGGGGCCGGGGTCGGGGTCGGGGTCCCGCAGCGTGTCCCCGGGATCGCCCGTACCGGCCGTCCAGGCCTGGGGCTCGGCCCCGTACACCCCGGGGACGGGATCGCCACGGCGGTGACTGCCCTGCGTATCGCTCACGACGCTCGCTCCACTGGTGATCCGGCACCCCGGTTCGGGCACGGCACCCTAGCGGAGGAGTCGTCACGCTCCAAAGCCGCACGGACACTCAGCGTGTCGAACGGGGGTGGTGCGACGCCGGTGGATCACCCGTGGAAGGGCGGATTCAGTAGGCGAAGGCGCGTGCCGTGTTGGCGGCCAGCGCGGTGGCCATCGCGTCCTCGTCGATGCCGCGGACCGCGGCCATCGCCCGGACCGTCAGCGGAATGAGGTACGGCGCGTTGGGCCGTCCGCGGTACGGCGCCGGGGTCAGGTAGGGCGCGTCCGTCTCGACGAGTACGAGCTCCAGCGGGGCCACGGCCAGCGCTTCGCGCAGCGGGGCGGCGTTCTTGAAGGTGACGGTCCCGGCGAAGGACATGTAGTACCCGGCGGCGGCGCACTCGCGGGCCATGTCGGCGTCCCCGGAGTAGCAGTGGAAGACGGTCCGCTCCGGGGCGCCCTCCTCGCGCAGGACGCGCAGCACGTCCGCGTGGGCCTCGCGGTCGTGGATGACCAGCGCCTTGCCCTGCCGCTTGGCGATCTCGATGTGGGCGCGGAAGGAGCGCTCCTGCGCGGCCATCCCCTCCGGGCCGGTGCGGAAGTAGTCCAGCCCGGTCTCGCCGACCGCCTTCACGTGGTCGAGGGCGGCCAGCGCCTCGATCTCGGCGAGCGCCTCGTCGAGCGCGCCCTCGCCGGCGCCGGCCCGGGCGCCCTGCCGCGACCAGCCGTCGGGATCCCCGAGGACGATCCGGGGGGCTTCGTTCGGGTGAAGGGCGACGGCGGCGTGGACGTTCTCGTACGCGGCGGCGGTCTCGGCGGCCCACCGGGAGCCCTTCACGTCGCAGCCCACCTGGACGACGGTGCTCACGCCGACCGAGGCGGCCTTCGCGAGGCCCTCCTCGACGGTGCCCGCCTGCATGTCGAGGTGGGTGTGCGAGTCGGCCACCGCCACCCGGAGGGGTTCGGGCAGCGGGGGCAGTGCGTCCGTGGAAGCGGAGGAAGGGCTCATACGGCCGATCTTATGACCGGCGGAAGAAGCCCATCAGGCGGGAGAGCGGGCCCCGGCGCTCCTGGACCTGGTCGACGGCGACGGGTCCGGGGGAGTCGTGCGTGCCCTTGCGGGGCTTCGGGGTCCGGGGGACGTCCGCCCCGGCCGGCACCGGTCCGGCGATCCCGGGGGCGATGCGGTGGTGGTAGAGGTGGTCGATCATGCCGAGCACCGAGGAGACCTGGCCCGCGCGCATGATCCGTACGACGTGTCCGCCGCAGTTCATGCAGGTCGGGTTGGACAGGGGGGAGGGCACCCGCTCGCCGTTGACCGTGTACATGATGAACGGCTCGCCCCTGCCGTCCACGTGGTGCTCGATGGCGTACGCCTGCTCCCACGCGTATCCACACCTCATACAGGCGAAGGAGTAGGCCTCGTGCACGGTCTGCACGTCGGGGCGGGAGACGGCGGCGGGGACCGCGGCGGGGACGGGTACCGGGGTGTCAGCGATCTCACTCATGCCAGCTCCTCTTGTTCCACTGGTGCCACTGCCAGTGGACGCCTCTTCGGGCGGGAGCGCATCAGGTCCTGTCCAGTGTTGGACGGTCTTTGGGCGAGTCCATGCCCAAAGCGCCCGGTGCCCGGTCTGAGCTTTGCTTTTCAGGTTAGCTCTTTACCGACTTACGGCATCTTCTGTGCCGCATTCTTTGCCGCCACCACGGCGTCGAACACCTCGCGCTTGGGTACCCCGGCCTCGGCCGCGACCGCCGCGATGGCCTCCTTGCGCCGCTCCCCCGCCTCCTCGCGCACCTGCACCCGGCGCACCAGCTCCCCGGCGTCCACGTCTCCGGGTCCGGCGGCCGGGGCGCCCTCCACGACGACGGTGATCTCCCCGCGCACCCCCTCGGCGGCCCAGGCCGCGAGCTCGCCGAGCCCGCCGCGCTTGACCTCCTCGTACGTCTTCGTCAGCTCGCGGCAGACCGCGGCCCGCCGCTCGGCGCCGAAGACCTCGGCCATCGCGGCGAGGGTGTCGTCGAGCCGGTGCGGGGCCTCGAAGTAGACGAGGGTGCGCCGCTCGGCCTCGACTTCGCGCAGCCGGCCGAGGCGCTCGCCCGCCTTGCGCGGCAGGAACCCCTCGAAGCAGAACCGGTCCACGGGCAGCCCGGACAGGGCGAGCGCGGTGAGCACCGCGGACGGCCCGGGGACGGCGGTGACCCGAATGTCCTTCTCGACGGCGGCGGCGACCAGCCGGTAGCCGGGGTCGGAGACCGAGGGCATGCCGGCGTCGGTCACGAGCAGGACGCGCGCGCCGCCGGCCAGGGCCTCGACCAGCTCGGGGGTGCGCGCCGACTCGTTGCCCTCGAAGTACGACAGGACGCGCCCGGTGGTGTGCACGCCGAGGCCCTGGGTCAGCCGGCGCAGCCGCCGGGTGTCCTCGGCGGCGATCACGTCGGCCCGCTCCAGCTCGGCCGCCAGGCGCGGCGGGGCGTCGGCGAGGTCGCCGATGGGGGTGCCGGCGAGGACGAGCGTGCCCGTCGGGCCTTCGGCCGCGGCGGCGCTGGGAGTGGGCTGGGTACCGCGGGGCTGGTCGTTTGTCACCCGCCCATCCTCTCAGTCCCGCGCCCCGCCGCCCCCCGTCAGGCCCCGGCCACTGGGGCGCACACGGTTCTCTTCCCTACGATGTGCCGGTGACCAGTACCGCGACGCCGTCGCCCAGCCCCGCGGGGGCCCCTGCCGCCTCGCCGGTGGGGCGCGAAGAAGAGCCGCCCACCTGGCTGCGCCGGCTGCGCGGCTTCGGCTACGTGCCGGCCGCCGCCGCGTCGCCGCGCGCGGACGTCCGCACCCGGCTGGTGCCCCCGTACGCCAAGCCGTCCCGGCAGCTGTGGCTGACCTTCGGTCTGCCGCCGGAGGTGTGGGGGACCTGGCAGCGCATCGTCGGGTGGGTGGGGCCCCTGCTGGTGGCGCTGGTCGCCGGGGTGCTGCGGTTCGTGCACCTGGGCAGCCCGAAGGCGGTGATATTCGACGAGACGTATTACGCCAAGGACGCGTGGGCCACGGTCCGGCAGGGCTACGAGGCGAGCTGGCCCAAGGACATCGACTCGTCGATCCTCGCCAACCCGGACGGGGTCGCGCTGCCGGTGGATCCGGGCTACGTGGTGCACCCGCCCGTGGGCAAGTGGGTCATCGGGCTCGGTGAGTGGATGTTCGGCTTCACCCCCTTCGGCTGGCGGTTCATGACCGCCGTGCTCGGCACCCTGTCGGTGCTGATGCTGTGCCGGATCGGGCGGCGCCTGTTCCGCTCGACGTTCCTGGGCTGTCTGGCGGGCACGCTGCTCGCGGTGGACGGCCTGCACCTGGTGATGAGCCGCACCGCGCTGCTGGACCTGGTGCTGATGTTCTTCGTGCTCGCCGCGTTCGGGGCGCTGCTCATCGACCGGGACCGGGCCCGGCTCAGACTCGCGGACGCGCTGCCCGTCGATCCGGAGGGCCGGACCCGGCCCGACATGAAGATCGCCGAGACGCTGCGGCTGGGCTGGCGGCCGTACCGGATCCTGGCCGGGGTCTGCCTGGGCCTGGCCGCGGGGACGAAGTGGAACGGTTTCGTCGTCCTGGCCTTCTTCGGGGTCCTGACCGTGCTGTGGGACGCGGCCGCGCGCCGCACCGCGGGTGCGGGGGCCCCGTACGCGGCGATGCTGCGGCGCGACGCGCTGCCCGCGTTCGTGTCCACGGTGCCGGTGGCGATCGTGACGTACGTGGCCTCGTGGTCGGGCTGGATCTTCAGCCCGGCCAACGGCAAGGGCGGCTATCTGCGCGACTGGGCGGCCAAGAACGACCAGCACAGCGCGCTGTCGTTCCTGCCGGAGTGGCTGCGCAGCCTGTGGCACTACGAGACGGAGGTCTACCGGTTCCACGTCGGGCTGACCTCGGGGCACACCTACGAGTCGAACCCGTGGAGCTGGCTGGTCCTGGGCCGGCCCGTCTCCTATTTCTACGAGTCCCCCGCGCCCGGCACCGACGGCTGTCCGGCGACCGAGGCGGGCAAGTGCGCCCGCGAGGTGCTGGCGCTGGGCACCCCGCTGCTGTGGTGGGCGGGCTGCTTCGCGCTGCTGTACGTGCTGTGGCGGTGGTTCTTCCGCCGTGACTGGCGGGCGGGTGCGATCGCGTGCGCGGTGGCCGCGGGTCTGCTGCCCTGGTTCAACTACCAGGAGCGGACGATCTTCTACTTCTACGCGGTGGTCTTCGTCCCGTACCTGTGCCTGGCGGTGGCGATGATGATCGGCGCCCTGCTGGGCCCGGCCGGCTCGTCGGAGCGCCGGCGGGCACTGGGCGCGATCGGGGCGGGAGTGCTGGTCCTGCTGATCGTGTGGAACTTCATCTACTTCTGGCCGATCTACACGGGCCAGACCCTCCCCATGGACTCCTGGCGCGGCCGCATGTGGCTGGACACCTGGGTCTAGCAGGCGAAACGGCGGCCCCGACGCCCACCGGCGTCGGGGCCCTCGTCGTTGCTTCGGCGGTGTTACTTCGGGGCCACCTGGCAGGCGTTGGCCGCGTCCTCCTTGGAGACGCCGGCCTCGGTGAGGCTGGCGCTACAGCTGGTCTGGTTGCCGATCTGTCCCTCGTAGCAGGCCTGCCGGACATCGTCCGTGACCTGCACCTTCTTCTGTTCGAGGGACTGCTCGCAGGCCTTGCTGTCCGCGTGGGCAGCGGGGGCGACGAAGACGGCGCCGCCAACGGCGAGGGCGAGGCCGGCGAGGATGCCGGGGATACGGGCGGACGGACGCATGCGCTGCACCTGCTCTCTCGGTCGGTCGGTCGCGCGATCGGCGGGTGCGCCGGACCACGGGCGGGGGCGGCGGCGCAGGGCGGGCGCTGGGAGGGGCGACCGTACTTCGAACGCGGCGGTCACCCTCGCCCTTTCGACGCTAGAGCACGGCCCCGGGGCGCGCACTTCAGCTCAGGAGGGCCGCGATCCGGTCCGCGCTCCAGTGGCCGGCCGCGCCGGGGCAGCGGGCGAGGTAGCCGGCGACGGAGCGGGCGTCCCAGGCCCCGGACTCCAGCAGCCCGGCCGCCAGGTGCGTGACGTACGCGGCGGCGGGGCTGACCCACTCCACGTCGTGCATGGCCCAGGGGGCGGTGAAGGTGAGCACCGGGATGCCGTCGACGGCGCCGGAGCAGATCAGCGTCTCGTACCGGCCGGGTCCCAGCTCGTCGCGGCCGGTGCGCAGGACGCGGGTGAGGTCGACGTCCGCGCCGGCGCCGGGCTCCCGGTACATCTCCTGGGCGGCGATGTCGGAGAACTGCCGGGCGGTGACCAGGTGGGCCCGGCCGCGGATGCGGCCCGGCGCCGCCGGGTCGTAGAAACCGCGGCCGCCCGTCCACACGAGGGACTCGGTGGCGAAGTACAGGCTTCCGGGCAGTTCCACGGCCACCGAGCGGGCCGGCGCGCGCGGGTCGCGGCAGCCGGGCTGGCGGCGGGCACCGCCCGCGGGGGTGCCTCCGGCCAGGTAGCAGGCCAGCCGGCCCCGGTGCATGTTCGAGCCGTAGGAGGTGTACCAGATCCGCTCGGGAGGCGGTCCGCCGATGCGGAGCGCCTCCACTGCCGTGAGCCTCTTCGTGGTCATCAGTTCGTACAACGGTCTTCGCAGTCGCGATGTTCCGGTCCGGTAACAACGCCCGGAACGATCTGCTCCGCAGCGTAAGGTCCACGCCAAGGGTTCTTTGAACGCGTTCAGAGAACCGTGGCTCCTGGGGAGGGGACGCAGTGAACGGGGCAGCCAAGGGCGCCATCGTCGGCGGGGTGTTTCTCGCGATGCTCGGCGGCGCCGGGTACGGGGTGTACTCCCTGGTCGGGGACAGCGGCGACGGGAAGGACGGCGACACCTCCGTCCAGGCCGAGAAGGGCAGCGGGCCCGTCGGCGCGAAGGAGACCGCCGCGACCGCAAAGGCCTTCCTGGCCGCGTGGGCCGCCGGGGACGAGCGGGTGGCCGCCGAGCTGACGAACAACGCCGCGGCCGCGCAGACCGCCGTCGGAGACTTCAGGACCAAGGCGCACGTGTCCAAGGCCGTGATCACCCCCGGCCCGCCGAACGGCACCACCGTCCCCTTCAAGGTCGAGGCCGAGATCACGTACGAGGGCACCACCAAGCCGCTGGCCTACGACTCCCAGCTGACGGTGGTGCGCGGGGTGACCAGCGGGAAGCCGCTGGTCGACTGGCAGCCGTCGGTGATCCACCCGCAGCTCCAGAAGGACGAGAGGCTGCGCGCGGGCGCGGCGGCGAACCCGCCGGTCAAGGCCGTCGACCGCAACGGCGAGGAGCTGACCCCGGAGAAGTACCCCTCGCTGCGGCAGATCCTCGACGAGCTGCGCCAGAACTACGGCGGCAAGACGGGCGGCAGGGCGGGCGCGGAGGTGTGGATCGAGCCGGCCCTGAAGGAGTCCCCCAAGCGGACCCTGCTGACCCTGGTCGAGGGCGAGCCGAGCACCCTCAAGACGTACCTGGACGCGAAGGTGCAGGCGGCGGCCGAGCAGGCGGTCGCCAGGTACCCCGAGGCCTCGGTGGTCGCCGTCCAGCCGAGCAACGGGCACATCCTGGCCGTCGCCAACCACCGCACCGACGGCTTCAACGCGGCGATGCGGGGTGCCAGGGCGCCCGGCTCCACGATGAAGATCGTGACGGCGGCCATGCTGATCGACCGCGGGCTGGTCGCGGCCGACAAGCCGGCGCAGTGCACGAAGGACGTGCAGTGGGGCGGGCGCACCTTCCACAACCTGGACAACTTCGAGCTGCCGGGCGCGAACTTCGCGACGAGCTTCGCCAAGTCCTGCAACACCGCCTTCATCAAGCCGGTCGCGGTGGTGCGCGACGACGCCGCACTCTCGAAGGAGGCCAACCAGGTCTTCGGCATCGACCTGGACTGGAAGACGGGCATCAAGTCCGTCGACGGCACGGTCCCGACGGCGACGGGCGCGGAGGAGGCCGCCGGTTACATCGGGCAGGGCAAGATCACCATGAACCCGCTGAACATCGCGTCCGTCACCGCGACCGCGCGGACCGGCGTGTTCCGCCAGCCGCTGCTGGTCTCGCCGGAGCTCGACGGCCGGAAGATCGCGACGGCGGAGCGGCGGATGAAGCCCTCGGTGCAGCAGCAGCTGGTCTCGATGATGCGGCAGACGGCGACCGCCGGCACCGCCGAGAAGGTCATGCGGTCGGTCGGCGGCGACAAGGGCGCGAAAACGGGCTCGGCGGAGGTCGACGGCGCCGGCAACCCGGACAGCTGGTTCACGGGCTACAGCGGCGACGTGGCCGCGGCCGCGATGGTCGAGGGCGGCGGCCACGGCGGCGACACGGCGGGCCCGATCGTCGCCCAGGTCCTGAAGGCGGGCTGACCCGCATCGGGTGCGCCGCTCCCGGAGGCGAACTCGTCCGGTGCGCCGGGGCCGCCGTGGCCGACGTACGCGAGCGGCCGTCGGAGCCGTCAGAGGGCTGAGCGCAGGGAGCGGACCAGGGCCTGGGCGCGCGGGTCGGCGGTGACCGACTTGGCCAGGGCGTTGGTGACGTAGCCGAAGCCGATGCCGGCGTCCGGGTCCGCGAAGGCCAGGGAGCCGCCGCGGCCGGGGTGCCCGAACGAGGCCGGGGAGAGCAGCGGCGAGGCGGGGCTGTGCAGCATGTAGCCGGGGCCGAAGCGGGTGTTCACGACGAGCACCCGGTCCGGGCCCGAGGAGAGCTCGCGGCCGGCCAGCGCGGTGGTGGCCGGGGTGAAGATCCGCGCGCCGTCCTCGACCACGCCGATGGTGGCCCCGTAGAAGCGGGCCAGGGCGCGGGCCGTGCCGATGCCGTTCGAGGCGGGCAGTTCGGCGGCCCGGTAGGCGGGGTCGTTCTCGTCGGGCAGCGGGTCGATGGCGCGGAAGGCGCGGCGGGTGAGGGAGTCCGGGTCGGCGTAGGCCTCGGAAACGTTTCTGCGCGGCCGGGTCCTGAGCATGCCGGCGCTCTCCGGCGGGTCGACCGGGGCCACCCGGCCCACCCGGTGCGCCTCGGTCTCCGGCAGTCCGATCCAGAAGTCGACACCGAGCGGCTCGGTCATCTCCTCCGCCAGTACGGAGCCCAGCGTGCGGCCGGTCACCCGCAGCACCAGCTCGGACAGCAGCCAGCTGTAGGTCTGCGCGTGGTAGCCGTGCCCGGTGCCCGGCTCCCAGAAGGGCTGCTGCGCGGCGACGGCGTGCGCTCCGGACACCCCGTCCGCGGCCTCGGCGGCGGTCAGACCGCGGTCGATCACCGGGACGCCGGCCCGGTGCGCGAGGAGGTCGCGGACCAGGATCCGCTCCTTGCCGCCCGTCTTGAACTCCGGCCAGTACGAGCCCACCGGCGCGTCCAGGTCGAGCAGCCCGCGCTGGTGCAGCAGCAGCGGCACGGCGGCGGCCACGCCCTTGGTCGCGGAGCGGACGATCTGCGCGGTGTCCCGGGTCCAGCGCTCTGCGCCCTCGGCGCCCTCGGCGCCCTCCGCGTCCTTGGTGCCCTCGGCGTCCTTGGTGCCGCCCCACAGGTCGACGACCTTGCGTCCGTCGCGGTAGACGGCGACGGCCGCGCCGCGGTCCCCGAGCACCTCGAAATTGCGCACGAACGCGTCCCGGACGGGCTCGAAGCCCTCCGCCACCTCACCCTGGATGTCCACGAGCACGTCAACAACCTACGAGCGGGGCTTATGCCACCGAGACCGAGCGGGGGTCGAAGCCGAAGGGCAGCTCCAGCCGGTGGGCCCGCATCAGCTTCTCGTCGCACAGCACGTCCTGCGTGCGGCCGTCCGCCGCGATGGCCCCCTCGCTGAGGATCACCGAGCGCGGGCACAGTTCCAGCGCGTACGGCAGGTCGTGGGTCACCATCAGCACGGTCACGTCGAGCGAGCGCAGGATGTCCGCGAGCTCGCGGCGCGAGGCCGGGTCCAGATTGGACGAGGGCTCGTCCAGGACCAGGATCTCGGGCCGCATGGCCAGGACGGTCGCCACCGCGACCCGGCGGCGCTGCCCGAAGGACAGGTGGTGCGGGGGCCGGTCCGCGAAGTCCGCCATCCCGACCTGGTCCAGGGCGGCCCGGACCCGCTCGTCCAGCTCGGCGCCCCGCATTCCGGCCGCCGCCGGCCCGAAGGCCACGTCCTCGCGGACGGTCGGCATGAACAGCTGGTCGTCGGGGTCCTGGAAGACGATCCCGACCCGGCGCCGGATCTCGGCGAGGTTCCGCTTGTCCACGGGCAGCCCGGCGACGGTGACCGTGCCGACCCCGCCGCCCAGGATGCCGTTGAGGTGCAGCACCAGCGTGGTCTTGCCGGCGCCGTTGGGGCCGAGCAGGGCGACCCGCTCACCGCGCCCGACGGTCAGGTCCACGCCGAAGAGGGCCTGGTGTCCGTCGGGGTAGGCGTAGGCGAGACCGGAGACTTCGAGGGAAGGGGAGAGGTTCACAGCGTCCATCCCATCAGACAGACGGCGAGGGCCGTCACCGGGAGCACGGCCGCGTACGCCCACTGGGCGCGCGAGGCCGAGACCTCGTCGATCACCGGCATCGAGCCGGCGTAGCCGCGGCTGACCATCGCGAGGTAGACCCGCTCGCCGCGCTCGTAGGAGCGGATGAACAGCGCGCCGGCGGTCTTGGCCAGCACCCCCCAGTGGCGGATCCCGCTGGCCTCGAACCCGCGCGAGCGGCGGGCGATCGACATCCGGCGCAGCTCGTCGGTGACCACGTCGCCGTAGCGGATCATGAAGGAGGCGATCTGGACGAGCAGCGGCGGCAGCTTCAGCCGCTGCAGGCCCAGCAGCAGGGCCCGCAGCTCGGTCGTGGAGGCCAGCAGGACGGAGGCGGCCACCCCGAGCGAGCCCTTGGCGAGGACGTTCCAGGCGCCCCACAGGCCGGAGACGCTCAGCGACATGCCGAGCACCTCCACCCGCTCGCCCTCGGCGACGAAGGGCATGAGCACGGCGAAGGCGACGAACGGGATCTCGATCAGCAGCCTGCGCAGCAGGAAGCCGGCGGGGATCCGGGCCACGGCGGCGGCCGCCGCGATGAGGACGGCGTACAGGCCGAAGGCCCACACCGCCTCGCGGGGTGTGGACACGACGACCACGACGAAGGCGAAGGTCGCGGCGAGCTTGCAGTGCGGGGGCAGGTCGTGGACCGGCGTGTGCCCGTGCCGGTAGAGCTTGTGGGCGTGGCCGGCTCCCATGTCAGCCCGCCGAGACGGAGGTGGCGGTCAGCTCTTCGGTGCGGCGGCGGCGCACGGCCCAGAAGATGCCGGTGCCGGCGCCGACGGTCACGCCGACGCCGATGACCCCGGCGAGGCCGCCGGACAGGCGGGCGTCGTCGACGTTCTTGACGCCGTAGTCGGCGAGCGGGGAGCCGGCGGCGGCGTGGTCCTCGGCCTTCTCGTCGATGCCCTTGTCGGCGGCGACCTTCTCCAGGCCGTCGGGGCTGGCGGAGGCGTAGTAGGAGACGAACCCGGCGAGGACGAGCGCGGTGACCAGGCCGGTCGCCCACACCTTCTTGGTGGAGCGGGCGGCCACCGGGGTGGCGGCGGCCGCGGGGGCGTCGACGAGCTCGCCGCCGACGCGCAGCTTCAGCGGCGCGGTCAGCCCGCGGGCCCCGTGGACCAGGTCGGGCCGTACGGCGATCACGGCGCCCACGGTCGCGGCGGTGATGGCGGCTTCGCCGATGCCGATGAGCACGTGCACGCCGACCATGGCGGTGAGCACCTTGCCGATGGCCACGTCGGTGGTGCCGCCGATCGCGTAGACGGCGGTGAAGGCGGCGGCCGCGGCGGGGACCGAGAGCAGGGCCGCCACGAAGGCGGCGGCGGTCACCGAGCGGCGGGTGGGCGGCAGCACCTTGAGGAGGCCGCGGAAGATCGCGTAGGCGACCACGACGGTGACGACGCCCATGACGGTGATGTTCACGCCCAGGGCGGTCAGCCCGCCGTCGGCGAAGAGGATGCCCTGCATGAGCAGGACGACGGACACGCACAGCACACCGGTGTAGGGGCCGACGAGTATCGCGGCGAGGGCCCCGCCCAGCAGGTGGCCGCTGGTGCCGGCGGCGACCGGGAAGTTCAGCATCTGCACGGCGAAGATGAAGGCGGCGACCAGGCCGGCCAGCGGGGCGGTCCGCTCGTCGAGCTCGCGGCGGGCGCCGCGGAGGCTGAGGGCGACCGCGGCTCCGGCCGCCACTCCGGCGGCCACCGAGACGGGTGCGTTGATGAAACCGTCGGGCACATGCATGGAGTGGCTCCGCTTCCTTACGCCTTAACGCAGTCTTTAACCGTTCAAGAATAGTGCCCAGTTGCAAACCGTTGGCAAGAGCGCAGGCGTCACAAATACATCCGTGCGGTTTCGTCGGAATGTGCGAGGCTGGAGGGCAAACGGACGCAAATGTTCCGATTTCGAGGAGCCTGGTCGATGTCAGCCACCGCCGAGAATCCACCAGCCACCGTCACCGCGACCGTCACGGCGACCGCGACCGCCCCCACGTCCTCGACGACGACCCCGGTCGAGGAGCGGGTACGCGCCCGGGTGATCACGGACGATCCCCTCTACCGGACCATCCCGGTCGCCCTGCGCTTCGCCCCCGCGGAACCGCTGGCCGTACGGATCGTCTTCCCGGCCGATCTGTCACCCGAGGGCACCGACAACGAGTGGGTCTTCCCCCGCGCCCTGCTGGAGGCCGGCCTCCAGGCGCCGACCGGGACCGGAGACGTACGCATCTGGCCCTGCGGCCGCGTCCAGGCGATCGTCGAGTTCCACTCCCCCGAGGGTGTCGCCGTGATCCAGTTCGACATCGCCGCGCTGCGCCGCTTCCTGCGCCGTACGTACGCACCGGCCGCCGCCACCCGTAGGGCGTAGCGCCCGGGCACGAAACGGGCCCGGCCCCGCACCGCCCGGTGAGCAGGCGGTGCGGGGCCGGGACGTCCTGTCGGCCGGACGGTGGGAGGTCAGGCGTTGACCAGCTCGCGGTCCTTGTCCGGGCCCTCGGGAGACTGCGGGGCCTTCGAGAGGTGCTTGCGCAGGCTCTCGCCCTCCACGTCCACGTTCGGCAGCAGCCGGTCCAGCCACTTCGGCAGCCACCAGGCCTTGTGACCGAGCAGTGCGAGCACCGCCGGGACGATGGCCATGCGGACCACGAAGGCGTCGAAGAAGACGGCGACGGCCAGACCGAAGCCGATCATCTTGACCATCTGCTCGCTGGCTCCGATGAAGCCCGCGAACACCGCGATCATGATGACGGCGGCGGCCACGACGACCCGCGCGCTGTACTGGAAGCCGGTCACCACGGCCTGGCCCGGGCGCTCGCCGTGGACGTACGCCTCACGCATGCGGGTGACGAGGAAGACCTCGTAGTCCATGGCCAGACCGAAGACGACACCCACCATGAAGATCGGCATCATCGACATGATCGGGCCGGTCTGCTCCACGCCGAAGACCGAGCCGAGCCAGCCCCACTGGAAGACCGCGACGACCGCGCCGAGGGCGGCGACGACCGAGAGCAGGAAGCCGAGGGCCGCCTTGAGCGGGACCAGGATCGAGCGGAACACCAGCATCAGCAGCAGGAAGGCGAGGCCGACGACGAGTGCCAGGTAGGGCAGCAGCGCGTCGTTCATCTTCTGCGAGAAGTCGATGTTCATCGCGGTGGCGCCGGTGACCATGACGTCCTTGCCGCTGCCGTCGCGGATCTCGTGGACCAGGTCCTCGGTCTGCGTGGAGGACGGGCGGTCCTTCGGAACGACGGTGATCATCGAGGCGTCGCCGGCCTCGTTGGGCATCGGCGGCATGACCGCGGCCACGCCCTCCAGGCCCTTGATCCGGTCGACGGTGGAGTCGGCGAGGGCCTTGTCCCCGTCCACGACCACCATCAGCGGGCCGTTGAAGCCGGGGCCGAAGCCGTCGGACAGCATGTCGTACGCCTGGCGCTGGGTGGTGGAGACCGGCTGGGCGCCGTCGTCCGGCAGGCCCATCTCCAGCTTGCTCGCCGGGATGGCGATGACGCCGAGGCCGATCACACCGGCCAGCAGCACCATGACCGGGCGGCGCAGGACGAAGCGGGCCCAGCGGGTGCCGCCGTTGGCCTTCTTCTCGGCGCCGGCAGGCTTGCCCTTGCCGAACAGCCTGCTCTTCTCGCCGGCGGGCAGGACCTTCTTGCCCGCGAAACCGAGGATGGCCGGGACCAGGGTCAGGGCGACCAGGACCGCGATGACCACCGTGCCGGCGGCCGCGAAGCCCATCTTGCTCAGCATGGGGATGTTGACGACGGCCAGGCCCACGAGGGCGATGACCACGGTCAGACCGGCGAAGACAACGGCGGAGCCGGCGGTTCCGGCGGCCCGGCCGGCGGCCTCGTCCCGCTCGCGGCCCTCGGCGAGTTCCGCGCGGTAGCGGGAGACGATGAAGAGGGCGTAGTCGATGCCGACCGCGAGGCCGATCATCATCGCGAGGGTGGAGGTGGTGGAGCCGAGGTCCAGCACGTTGGCGAGCGCGGTGATGGAGGAGACGCCGATGCCCACGCCGATCAGGGCGGTCAGCAGCGGCAGCCCGGCCGCGATCAGCGAGCCGAAGGTGATCACGAGGACGATCGCGGCGACGAGGATGCCGATGATCTCGCCGGAGCCGGTCTCGGGGGCCGCCATCAGCGCGTCACCGCCGATCTGGACGTTCAGCCCGGCGGCCTTGGCCGCGTTGCCGGAGTCCTTCAGCGCCTCGCGGGTGTCGTCCTTCAGCTCCATGCCGCTGACGTCGTACTTGGCGCTGATGTAGGCGGTCGAGCCGTCCTGGCTCACGGCCTGCGCCTCGTACGGGTCGGCGACGGAGGAGATCTGCTCCGCGCCCGTTCCCGTCTTCAGGCCGGCGACGATCTTCTGGACCTCGGCCTTGGGGCCGGGGTCGGTGACCTTGGCGCCCTCGGGGGCCTTGATGACGATGCGGGCGGTGGCGCCGTCGGCGGCCATGCCCGGGAACTTCTTGTCCAGCAGGTCGAAGGCCTTCTGGGCCTCCGTGCCGGGTATCGAGAACGAGCCGGAGGTGGGGGCGCCGGCCGAGGCCGCGCCGAAGCCGGCGGCGAACAGCAGCGCCACCCAGAGGAGGGCGACGAGGCCGCGGCGCCGGAAGGCGCCCCTGCCGAGCCGGTAGAGGAAGGTAGCCACGTCGGTGGTTCTCCCGTTCAGGTCGTGGGATGGATCCGGATGGATCAGGGCGTAGAGAGCCGGCCCGACGACGAGAGCGGCGTGTCAGGAGCAGCAGGAAGCGGTGGAGCCGAAGGGGACGGGTGGATCAGACGCCGAGGGCGGGGAAGACCACGGCATCGATGAACTCACCGAGGAAGGCCCGGTCCACGGGACGGTCCTCGATCAGCGGAAGTGCGATGAACGCCCCGATGAGCATGTGCGGTACGAAGTCCAGGGCCGGACAGTCCGGGCGGATCTCGCCCCGGTCCACCGCGCGCTGGAGCATCGCCTGGAGACCGTTGATCTCCGGGTCGACCAGCAGGTCGCGCAGGGCCTTGTGGAGCTCCGGGCTCTCGTGGACGGCGTGGGCCAGACCCCGCATCAGCGCGGTGTCCTTGGCCATCTGCGCGTCGTCCGAGTGCTCCACCATGAGCGAGAAGTCCCCGCGCAGGCTGCCCGTGTCGATCTCCCGCAGCGAGACGGGCTGCGTGCATCGCAGGGCCTTGGCGACCAGTTCCGGCTTGCTCCCCCACTGGCGGTAGAGGGTGGCCTTGCTGGACTTCGTACGGGCGGCGACCGCGTCCATGGTCAGCGCCTCGTAGCCGACGTCACGCAGCAGGTCGAGGACCGCCTCGTGCAGTTCGGCCTGCCGTTCGGGGGTGATCCGGCTGCGCCGGGCCGCCATCGCCTCGGTCATCTCCGCCTCCCGTCCGAACGAAACCATTCCGTACGCTTAAGACGATACCCCCACCGCAAGCGAAACGAAACCGTTCCGTTTCGCTTTGTGGAGTGGCATGGATCACCTGTACGAGTTGCCAGGGCCCCTTGCCGCGGAAAGCATTGGGGGGTGAGTCACGACGTCGCGTACCTCCGGTTCCCGCACCTGCACGACGACCTCCTGTGCTTCGCCACCGAGGACGACCTATGGGTCGCCCCGCTGGTCCCCGACGGGCAGACGCCCGGCCGGGCCTGGCGCCTCACCGTCGACCGGACCCGGGTCAGCCACCCGCGGTTCTCCCCCGACGGCAAGCACATCGCGTTCACCACCTGGCGCAGCCTCGACCCCGAGATCCACCTCGCCCCCGTCGACGGCGGCCCCGCCCGCCAGCTGAGCCACTGGGGCGCCACCGACACCCGGGTCTGTGGCTGGGACCCCGACGGCAACATCCTGGCGGTCTCCTCCCGGGGACAGCCGTTCTCGTACTACTCCTGGGCGTACAAGCTGCCCACCGACGGCAGCCCCGGCGGGCGCCTGCCCTGGGGACCCGTCTCCGACATCCAGGTCGCCGACATCGACGGCGAGCACCGGACCCTGCTGCTCACCGGCAAGCCCCCGCACGAGCCCGCCGCCTGGAAGCGCTACCGCGGCGGGGCCACCGGCCGGCTGTGGCTGCACGGCAAGCAGCTGCTGGAGGACGTCGAGGGGCACCTGGACGCGCCGATGTTCGTGGGCGGCCGGATCGCCTTCCTCTCCGACCACGAGGGCATCGGCAACCTGTACTCCGTCCTGCCCGACGGCACCGGCCTGCGCCGCCACACCGACCACGAGGAGTTCTACGCCCGGCACGCCTCCAGCGACGGCTCCCGGATCGTCTACCAGTGCGCCGGCGAACTCTGGCTCGTCGAGTCCCTGGCCCCCGACGCCGTGCCGCGCCGGCTCCAGGTCCGCCTCGGCGGCCCCCGCGCGGGCCGGCGCACCTACCAGGCCTCGGCCGCCAGCAACGTCGACTCCCTCTCCGTGGACACCACCGGCCGGGCCAGCGCGGTCGTGGTGCGCGGCAGCCTGTACTGGCTGACCCACCGCGACGGGCCCGCCCGGACCATCGCCGACACCCCGGGCGTGCGCGTACGGCTGCCGGAGATGCTCGGCAGCGGCGGACAGGTCGCCTACGTCACCGACGCCGAGGGCGAGGACGCGATCGAGATCGCCTACCTGCCCCGGGCCTCCGGGGAACGCGAGCCGCGCCGGCTGGCCTCGGGCGAGCTGGGGCGCGTCACCGAGCTGCTCTCGGACCCGGACGGGGAGCGCCTCGCCATCGCCTCCAACGACGGGCGGCTGCTGCTCGTCAACGCGACGGAGGAGTCTGGGGGAGGGGAGGTCACCGAGCTGATCCGGTCCATCAACGGACCCGTCACCGACCTGGCCTTCTCCCCCGACGGAGCCTGGCTGACCTGGTCGCACCCGGGCATCGGCCGTTCGCTGCGGCAGATCAAGATGGCCCGCATCTCCGGCCCCGGCGCGCGCGTCATCGTCGACGTCACCAACGGCCGCTTCGAGGACGAGAACCCCGTCTTCACCCGGGACGGGCGCTACCTGGCCTTCCTGTCGTGGCGCGGTTTCGACCCGGTCTACGACGTGCACACCGGCGACCTGTCGTTCCCCCTGGGCTGCCGCCCGTACCTGGTGCCGCTGTCCTCCGCGACCCCCTCCCCCTTCGCGCTCTCCGCCGAGGGCCGGCCGGCGGCGGGGGGACTGGACCCGGTCGAAGGGGAATCGGGCGACGGCGACGGCTCCGTGACCGTGGAGGTCGAGGGGCTGGAGAGCCGGGTCACTCCCTTCCCGGTGTCCGCGTCCAAGTACTCGGCCCTGTACCCGGTGCACGGCGGCGGCCTGGTGTGGCTGCGCTGGCCGATCTCGGGCGCGCTCGGCGAGACCTTCGCCAACCCGAACGACATCAGCGGCAAGCCGACGCTGGAGCACTTCGACCTGACCAAGGCCCGCAAGACCGAACTGGCCTCGGGGCTGGACTGGTTCGCGGTCAGCGGCGACGGCACCCGGCTGGTGCTCAACGACGACGGCGACCTGCGCGCGGTCCCGGCGACCGAATCGGGCGACAGCGACTCGACGGTCTACCTGGACCTGCGGCGCATCCTGCACGAGGTGGACCCGGCGGCCGAGTGGCGCCAGGCCTTCGAGGAGGCCGGGCGGATCATCCGCGCCTACTTCTGGGAGCCGAAGATGTGCGGCATCGACTGGGACGGGGTGCTGAGCCAGTACCGCCCCCTGGTCGAACGGGTCGCCTCCCCCGACGAGTTCGCCGACCTGCTGCGCGAGGTCCTCGGCGAGCTCGGCACCTCGCACGCCTACGTCTCCCCCGCGCGCCGCAACGAAGGTCCCCCGCACTACCAGCGGGCGATCGGCCTGCTCGGCGCCAACCTCTATCCGAGGGACGGATCCTGGGTGATCGCCCGGATCCTGCCCGGCGAGTCCTCGGACTCCAAGGCCCGCTCCCCGCTGGCCGGCACCGGCATCCGCGAGGGCGCCGTGCTCACCCATGTGGACGGACGGCCCGTGGACCCGGTGGCCGGCCCCTATCCGCTGCTGTCGGCGGCGGGCGGGACCACGGTGGAGCTGACCTTCCAGCCCGCGGAGGGCGAGGGCCACGCCCGGCGGGTCGCCATCGTGCCGCTGATCGACGAACGGCCGCTGCGCTACCAGGACTGGGTGTCCAAACGGCGCGAGGTGGTCCGGGAGATCAGCGGCGGCCGGTGCGGCTACCTCCACATCCCCGACATGGGTGGCTCGGGCTGGGCGCAGTTCAACCGTGACCTGCGGATGGAGATGTCCCGGCCCGCGCTGATCGTGGACGTACGCGGCAACGCGGGCGGCCACATCAGCGAGCTGGTGGTCGAGAAGCTGACCCGTTCCATCCTCGGCTGGGACCTGACGCGTGACGCCCAGCCGGTCTCGTACGCCTCCAACGCGCCCCGCGGTCCGATCGTGGCGCTCGCCGACGAGGCGACCTCCTCGGACGGGGACATGATCACCGCGGCCTTCAAACTGCTGGGGCTGGGCCCGGTGGTGGGCCAGCGCACCTGGGGCGGGGTGGTCGGCATGACCGGCCGGCACACCCTCGGTGACGGCACGGTGATCACGGTGCCGATGAACGCCGCCTGGTTCCCGGAGTACGGGTGGTCGGTGGAGAACCACGGCGTGGAGCCGGACCTCGCGATCCTGCGCACCCCGCTCGACTGGGCGGAGGGGCGGCACGCCCAGCTCGACGACGCCGTGCACCTGGCACTGGAACTGCTGGAGCAGGACCCGGCCGCGGTGCCGCCCGGCTACACGGACGTGCCGGACCGGCGCCGTCCGAAGCTGCCGCCCCGGGAGTAGCCGGAGAGTAGCCGGAGCCGTCGACCCGGGAAGGCGGCCCGGGAAGGCGGCCCGGGAAGGGGACATGCGGAAGGGGCGCGATCCACACCATCGGGGATCGCGCCCCTTCGCAGGTCCTGCGGCAGTCGGTCAGGCGCCGGTTCTCAGGCGTCGAACTCGTCGCGCACGCGGTCCGCTTGCTCGTGCTGCGGCCTGCGCTTCGCCTTCTCCTGGACCTTGGCGGTGCGCTCGGTCGCCTCGTCCTTCGCGCCCTTGGCACCGTCCTGCGCGCGGTCCCTGAGCTCGTCGGCCTTGTCCTGGAACTGGTCCTTGATACCCATGCTGTTCACTCCATGAGGGGTGTTGGTGGTGGGGCCTCGACCAGACTTGCACGCGCGGGCAAAGCTCGCATTTCGATCAGTTACTCTGCGTGCGCTCCTTCTCGTCCGCGGCCCCGCCGGCTCCCACAAGTCCCTTGGAGACACCGGACAGCCGCGGCTCGAAGCGCTTCATCTCGCGCTGTCCGACCGTGGCGATGAGCCCGGGCAGGTAGCCGCGCATCCCCTGCATCCCGCGCAGCCACCACTGCGCGTACACGTGCGGGGAGCGCCGCTCGATGCCCGCGACGATCCGGTCCACGGCGGGGCCGAGCGGGTACGTGCGGTTCGACGGCCAGGGCAGCCGCCGACGCAGCTCCCGCATGACCTCGTCCTGGTCGGCCCCGCGCACCATGTCGGTGTCGGTCCAGGAGAGGTAGCCGACACCGACCTTGACGCCCTTGTAGCCGACCTCGGCGCGCAGGCAGTGCGCGAAGGCCTCGACGCCCGACTTGGAGGCGCAGTAGGCGGTCATCATCGGCGCCGGGGTGATCGCGGCGAGCGAGGCGATCTGCAGGAAGTAGCCGCGGCTCTCCGTCAGTACGGGCAGGAAGGCGCGGGCGGTGACGGCCCCGCCGATGAGGTTGACCTCGATGACCCGGCGCCAGGCGTCGGGGTCCGAGTCGGCGAACGGCCCGCCGGCGGCCACGCCCGCGTTGGCGACGACGATGTCGACCTTTCCGAAGCGCTGCTTGACCTCTTGCGCGACGCGGCCCATGGCCTCGTGGTCGGTGACGTCGGCGTACCAGTGGTCGCTGTCGGTGTGCAGCCGCTCGGAGACCTCTTTGAGGGCCTCCGGCTCCAGACCGACGAGGGCGATCCGCGCGCCGCGGGCGGAGAGCTTGCGGGCGAGCAGCTCGCCGACCCCGCGGGCGGCGCCGGTGACGACGGCGACCTGGCCTTCCAGACTCCTGCGAGCACTCACGGCGTCTTCTCCTTCTCGGTGGTGTGGAGATACAGCTCGGTCAGCTCCCGCACGGCCCGGGTGACGGCCTCGGGCGCCTCGACCGGGGTCATGTGCCCCATGCCGGTGAGCTCGGTGAGGCCCACGCAGTTCGGCAGCGCGGCGGCGAGCCCGCGGGCGTGCGCGATCGGGGTGAGCCGGTCGGCGGTGCCGCCGATGACGGCGGTGGGCACGGCGAGGCGGGCCACGTCGGCGTCGAGGTCCAGCCCGGCCAGCACCCGGGACCAGGCGTGGCGCACCCCGGTGGGGCAGGCGTGGACGATACGGGCGCACACCTCGACCTTGTCGGGCGCGGAACCGGGGCCCATCGTGGCGTACTTGAGGATCGTCCGGGCGACGGGCGTGACCGGCCCGAGGGGGGCGCGGGACCCCAGGACCGCGCCGGTGATACGGGTCCGGGCGCGCCCGGCGCGCACCGGCAGCACCTGCGCCTCCGCGACCAGCCGGGAGCTGCCGGTGCTGCACAGCAGCGCGGCCGCGGCGTGCTCGGCGAACTCCGGCCGGCCGGCGGCCGCCATGATCGTCATGCCGCCCATGGAGTGCCCGGCGACGACCGCGCGCTCCCCGGGGGCGAGCGTGGCGCCGAGCACCGCCACGAGGTCGTCGGCGAGGGCGGTGGTGCTGTGCAGCCGGGCGGCGGGGCTGCGCCCGTGGCCGCGCTGGTCGTAGGCGATGACCCGGTGGGTGGCGGCCAGGGCCCGTACCTGTGCGGCCCAGAACGCGGTGGAGCAGGTCCAGCCGTGCGCCAGCACCACGGCCGGCGCCCCCTCGTCCCCGTGCACCTCGACGTGCAGACGGGCCCCGTCGGCGGAGTCCGCGACGAGCTCCCGCCGCGCCGCGGGCGGCGAGTACCGCCCGGAGGTCACGTGCGTCAGCCGGCTCACGCGACCTCCTCCGCCGCTTCCGCCTCGCCGGCACCATCCAGCCCCGCCGGGGCGGCAGCCGCCACGGACACCGGGACCCGCTCGCGCTCCCGTACCCGTACGACCTCGTACTCCGCCAGATCGACGCTCCGCGTCTCCCGGCGGAACTCACCCGTCGTGCCCGGCCACACGGTCGTGTTGCGGCCCTGCGCGTCCAGGTACCAGCTGGTACAGCCGCCGGTGTTCCACACGGTCCGCTCCATGCGGGCCTGCACCTGCCGGTTCCACTGGTTGACGGCGGAGGGCCGGGCGCCGAGCGCGACCTTCCCGCCAAGGCTGCTCCCACCGAGGACGGCGAGCTGCCGCAGGTAATCGGCCATGTAGTTGAGCTGCGACTCGATCATCAGGATCATCGAGCTGTTCCCGAGCCCGGTGTTCGGCCCGATGATCGTCATCCAGTTGGGGAAGCCGGCCGCGGTCGCCCCGCGCAGCGCCTGCATCCCGTCCTTCCAGGCGTCCGCGAGGGTCTGTCCGTCCGCGCCGACCACCCGGTCGGCGATCGGCATGTCCGTGACGTGGAATCCGGTGCCGAAGATGATCGCGTCGACCTCGGTCTCGGTCCCGTCGGCGGCGACCAGCACCGAGCCGCGGATCTCCTTCAGGCCGGAGGCGACCAGGTCCACGTCGGGCCGGGCCAGGGCCGGGTAGTACTCGCTGGAGAGCAGGATCCGCTTGCAGCCGATCCGGTAGGACGGCGTCAGCTTGGCGCGCAGCGCCGGGTCCTTGATCGAGCGGGCCATGTTGGCCTTGGCCAGCGACTCGATCAGCCCGAGCTGGTTCGGCCGCTTGGTGAAGGCGCTGACCTGGAGCTCCCGGAGCCCCCACAGCAGCCCGCGGCGGGCCGCCCGGGTGAAGGGCAGCTGGCGGTGGAGCCAGCGCTCGACGGCGGTGATGGCCCGGTCGGTGCGGGGCATGACCCACGGCGGGGTCCGCTGGAAGAGGGTGAGGCGCTCCACCTCGGGGGCGATGGCGGGAACGATCTGGATGGCGGAGGCGCCGGTGCCGATCATGGCGACGCGCTTGCCGCGCAGGTCGTAGTCGTGGTCCCAGCGGGCGGAGTGGAAGACCTTGCCGGGGAACTCGGCGAGCCCGGGGACCTCCGGCGTCTTCGGGTCGGAGAGCGGCCCGGTCGCCGAGACGACGACGTCGGCGGTGAGGTGCCCGGAGGAGGTCTCGATCTCCCAGTGCAGCTCGTCGGCGTCCCAGCGCATCAACCGGACCTCGGAGTCCAGCCGGATGTGCGGGCGCAGCCCGAAGGTGTCGGCGACGTGCTCCAGGTAGGAGCGGATGGCCGGCTGGCCGGAGAAGGTGCGCGGCCAGTCCGGGTTGGGCGCGAAGGAGAAGGAGTACAGGTGCGAGGGGACGTCGCACGCGCAGCCCGGATAGCTGTTGTCGCGCCAGGTGCCGCCGACCGAGTCGGCCCGTTCCAGGACGACGAAGTCCGTGATCCCCTCGCGCCGCAGGCGTACGGCCGCGCCGAGCCCGCCGAAGCCCGACCCGATCACCGCCACCCGTACGTGCTCGCGTCCGCGCTCGTCCCTGCCGCCCATGCCCGCCGCCTTCCGCATCATCCGCAGATACCATCGGAACACTGCCAGCAATCACTGGCACAATCGGGAGGGTAGAGCAGCCCCGTACTCATGGGTAGGGGTCACGCAGGGAAAGTTACTGTCGGTACGCCATAAGGTGCGCCTGTGGCGAAGGATGAGACGACGGAAGCCAAGACGGAAGCCAAGACGGTGCGCGAGTACCGAACCGAGGAGCTGGCCGAAGCGGCCGGCATCCCGGTCCGCACCCTGCGCTTCTACCGCGAGCGCAAACTGCTCCCCCCGCCACGCCGCGAGGGGCGGATCGCCTGGTACGACGAGCACCACCTGGCCCGGCTGCGCACCATCGCCGCCCTGCTGGAGCGCGGGCACACGCTCGGCGGCATCGCCGAGCTGACCGCCGCCTTCGAGAGCGGCCGCGACGTGAGCCAGCTCGGCGAGCTGCTCGGCATCGGCTGGTCGGAGGAGACCCCGGTGCGGCTCACCCCGGAGGCGCTGGCCGACTACTTCGAGGGCGAGGTCACCCCGGAGAACCTGGCGGCCTCCCTGGACCTCGGCTACCTCGCCGTCGACGGCGACGCGATCGTCCACGTCAGCCGGCGGCTGCTGGACGTCTCCTCGGCCCTCGTCCGCGAGGGCGTCCCGCTGGCCGCGGTCCTGGAGACCGGGCGCCGCGTCCGCGAGCACGCGGACGCGATGGCGCTCCTGTTCACCGAGCTGATATCCACCCACATCTCGCCGTCACCGGACGCGCTCACCCGGCTGCGTCCGCTGGCGAAGAGCGTGGTCGAGGCCGAGCTGACGATGGCGATGGACCGCCTGCCGGCCTCCGCCGCCGGTCAGGAGCCCAGTTCGTAGACGACCGTCACGGGAGCGTGGTCCGACCAGCGCTCGGGGTGCGTCTCGGCCCGCTCCACGAAGGCCTTGACGGCCTTGGCGGCCAGCCCGGGCGTCGCCACCTGGAGGTCGATCCGCCAGCCGGCGTCGTTGTCGAAGGCGCGGCCCCGGTACGACCACCAGGAGTACGGGCCCTCGGTGTCGGGGTGCAGCTCGCGCACCACGTCCACGTACCCGGCCTCGGCGTACACCTTGCCGAGCCACTCCCGCTCCTCGGGCAGGAAGCCCGCGTTCTTCCGGTTCGTCTTCCAGTTCTTGAGGTCGGCTTCCTGGTGGCAGATGTTCCAGTCGCCGCAGACCACGACCTCGCGCCCGTCGGCGGCGGCCCGCACCTTCAGCGCGGCGAGGTACGTCAGGAACTCCCCCATGAACCGGTACTTCTCGTCCTGCCGCTCCGTCCCGGCCTCGCCCGACGGCAGGTAGAGGCTGGCCACGGTCACACCGGGGAGATCGATCTCGACGTACCGCCCGGCGGTGTCGAATTCCTCACTGCCGAATCCGATCCGCACCCGCTCGGGCGCCCGCCGCGTGTAGAGCGCGACCCCGGCCCGGCCCTTGACGGCGGCCGGCGCGAACACGGTGTGCCAGCCCGCGGGAGTCCGGACCTCCTCCGGAATCTGCGCTTCCTCGGCCCGCACCTCCTGGAGACAGACCACGTCGGCGTCGGATCCCTCGAGCCACGCCCCGAAGCCCTTCTTGGCGGCGGCCCGGATCCCATTCACATTCACGGACGTCACAGTGATCAAAACAAGCTCCCCACATCGCACAAAACGGGGGCAGCCTACCCGCCGGCCCCCCTGCCGGGCGTTCCCGTCTCACGGCGGACGCCGGGCCGCGGACCCGGCGGAAGCGTTCCGTACGATGTTCGGATGCCTCACCGGATCCAGCTCCGCACCGTGCCGTACGACCACCCGGACGCGGTCAAACTCAACGACCAGGTCCAGCTCGAGTACCGGGAGCGGTACGACGGCGAGGGCGATGCGACGTTCCTGGACCCGGCGATGTTCGCCCCGCCGCGCGGCCTGTACCTCCTGGCGTACGACGCCACGGGCGCCCCCGTGGCGAGCGGCGGCTGGCGCATCCAGGACGAGAACGACGAGGGCTACTCGGACGGCGACGCCGAACTCAAGCGCATGTACGTCGTCCCGGAAGCCCGCGGCCTGGGCCTGGCCCGCCGCATCCTGACGGCCCTGGAGACCGACGCCCGCGCGGCGGGCCGCCTCCGCATGGTCCTCGAAACGGGCGACCAGCAGCCGGAGGCGATAGCCCTCTACCTCTCCTCGGGCTACGCCCTGTCCCGCAAGTTCGGCCACTACCGCTTCCACGACTCCAGCCGCTGCATGACAAAGCCGCTGAAATAGCAGCCCCGCCGACGCTTGAGGCGCTCGCTCAGCCCCGCCGGCGCGAGGAGGCACTCTTCCAGCCCCGCCGGCGCTTGAGGCGCTCTTCCAGCCCCGCCGGCGTTTGAGGCACGGGGGTCTGGGGGCGGCGCCCCCAGCAGCCAAGCCGCAGGCGTCCTACCGCGGGAGCCAGACGGCGGCATCGGTCCCCCACCGCGACGGCCCCCGCTCCCACTCCCCGAAGGGACTGGCGGCGTGCCGCACCACCCCGTACCCCGACGGAGTCTCCCGCAGCCACGGCCCGGCCTCATACCCGCCACCCGCCCCCACCGCACGCGACAGATCCCGCACCAGCCACGACGCCGTCCCCGCCAGGGAGAACCGCAGCCACTGCCCACCCCCGCCCGCCAACGCCCTCAGCACACCCGCCGCCACCAGGTACCCCGTCCCGTGGTCCAGCGCCTGCGCGGGCAACACCCCGGGCACACCCCCGGCCCCCGCCCCCGCCCCCGCTCCCGCTCCCGCACAGCGCGCAGCGATCCCGTACCCGGCCTGCACCAGCGAGTCGAACCCCCGGCGCGCCGCCCACG
Source organism: Streptomyces sp. NPDC029164 (assembly GCF_055563995.1). Classification (NCBI taxonomy): domain Bacteria; kingdom Bacillati; phylum Actinomycetota; class Actinomycetes; order Kitasatosporales; family Streptomycetaceae; genus Streptomyces; species Streptomyces sp. NPDC029164. Next base: position 51,255 of record NZ_JBVHWW010000010.1, read on the forward strand.
GCCCCGTCCACCCCCACGCGCACAGCTCGGCCACCACCAGTCCCGGCCGCCGCTCCAGCAGATCCGCCGCCCCGAACCCGAGGCGTTCCAGCGCCCCCGGCCGGTACCCGCTCACCACCACGTCGGCCTCGGCCAGCAGCCCTTCGAAGACCGCCCGGTCCCCGGGCGACGTCAGGTCCAGCCGAGCCGACCGCTTCCCGAAGCCGGTGTCCGCGTACGCGTCGTCCGCCTCCGGCAGCCCCGGCGAGTCGATCCGCAGTACGTCCGCCCCCAGCAGCCCGAGCGTCCGCGTCGCGACGGGCCCGGCGATGACCCGCGTCAGGTCCAGCACCCGCACCCCCGTGGCGGGTCGACCTGACGGGGCCGCGCCGAGCGTCCGCCCCCGCGCGCCGGATGGCCGTACGCACTCCACCAGCGGCTGTGGCTCCCCGTACTCCCGCGTCACGGCGACGGCGAGTCCGCCCGCCCCGTAAGCGAGTTCCTGCACTTCGACGGCGGTCCGTCCCGCCACCGCTGCGCGCAGCGCCTCCGGTGTCGCGGACGGCAGCCCCAGCGCACGCACCAACGCGGCCCGGTGGTGCGGGTAGTTGGCGTGCGTACGGACCCATCCGTCGGCGGTCCGCCAGAACCCCGACAGCGGGGCGAAGGTCACCGGCGCGCGGCCTGCCACCCGCAGGTGCCGTTCGCTGACGAAGGCCGTCGCCACCGCGCCCTCGTCCACGACGAGGGGAGGCGCGTCCCCCGGCGCACCCCCGCCCCGCACAGCGGCGAGCTCGCCCGCCGCCAGTCCGCAGACGCTCACAGTGGCTCGCGCCAACTCCCGCACCGGCAGCGGGCCTTCTTCGAGGTCACCGGCTCCGCCGAAGCGGACTCGGCGGACGTGCTCCGGTGCTCCTCCGAGGGCCGCCCAGGCGCCCGCCGTCCCGCTGTCCCGTTCGTCACTGATCCCCATGAACCCATCATTTCCCACCTTCCGGGCCTGTGCCTCGATGTGGTTCACCCTCGGGAATTCATGCTGGCGCCAGGCGTTCCCGTAGTCATCGGGCTGCAGGCAGGATGATCACGCATGGCGCAAACCCGCTCCCCAGCGACCTCGCCGCGCTCGGCCGCGGTGTCCGCCAGCGCACCATCTACGAGCACACCGTCCGCTCCCACCAGCCCACGCTGGCCTACGTGGAGCAGATCTCGCGGGCGAGCGGTGAGGTCCGCACCCTGGACGAGGTGTTCGACCGGCTGACGAGGCGATCGCCGCGCGGCTCGGCATGAGCCCGCGCAGCGTCTCCAACCACATGCGCTGGGCGGCCGAACTGTTCGGCAGCCGCAGCCGCGCGCAGCTCGCGTACCTCATCGCCCGGAGCGGCTTCCTCGACGAGCGGGCCTCAACGGGCCGCTGAGGAGGGGCGCTTCGCCTTCCCTGAACCGAAAGGCACCACCGTGAAATACCGTGTCAACCTCGATCTCACCGCGGAACAGCGCGCCAGGCTCGACTCGGTGAACTGACCGAAGGCGAAAAGCCCGCCCGGTCGCATGACCGGACGGGCCCTTCGTGGTTTCCGGAGGTCCGTCAGGAGGTGAAGCAGCCGTTCAGGTCGGCGATCACATCGGCGGAACCGGTGTTGTTGTAGAAGGTCACCCGGCCGTCCACGACCGGGACGACCACCAGGTTGGAGACCGTCTGTCCGGCCGTGAAGTTGAGGTTCGACACGTTGGGACGCGGCACCCCGTGCGGCTGGACGATCAGGTGGCCGTCCTGCGTCGGACCGGTGACGGTGACGTTGAGGACCACCGCGGTGACCCCGGTCAGCGGTACGCCCTCGACGCCGGCGATCTGCAGGCTGACGACGCCGCCCTGGCCGACGGATCCGGCGCGGGCGCCGAGGCCGTAGCGGGTGTCGAGCAGCCGCACCGGCGAACCGGCCGAGAACGTCGACCCGGTGGCCGAGTAGTAGCCGGTGACGTCCGCGATCAGGTCTACGGAGCCCGAGTTGTTGCGCAGGTCCACCTTCCCGTTCACGACCGGCACGGTCACCAGGTTCGGGACGACCTGCCCGGCGGTGAAGTTGAGGTTCGACACCCCGGGGGCCGCCTGCCCGTTCGGGTAGACGGTGACGTGGCCGGCCTCGGTCGGACCGACTGCGGTCACGTTCATGACGACCGCGGTCACCCCGCTCGCGGGGACGCCCTTCACACCGGCCACCTGAAGCGTGACCACGCCGCCCGGACCGACCCGCGCCTTGGTGGCACCGGTGCCGTCGCGCGTGTCCAGGAACCGGGTGGGCGTGATCGGCGTCAGCGCGGAACCGGTGGCCGCCTTGTCGGTGTAGTAGCCGGTGACGTCCGCGATCAGGTCGACCGAACCGGCGTTGTTGCGCAGGTCCACCTTCCCGTTGACGACCGGCACGGTCACCAGGTTGGGCACGATCTGCCCCGCCGAGAAGTTGAGGTTCGACACCGCGGGCTTCGGCTTCCCGTTCGGGTAGACCATCACGTGGCCCGCCTCGGTCGGGTTGACGGCGGTCACGTTCATGACGACCGCGGTCACCCCGCTCGCGGGGACGCCCTTCACACCGGCCACCTGGAGCGTCACGACCCCACCGGGACCGACGCGTGCCTTGGTGGCCCCGGTGCCGTCACGCGTGTCCAGGAACCGCGACGGCGTGATCGGCACGAACCTGCTCTTGGCCGCGGTCGCCGCGGCCGTCACCGTGTACGCCTTGGGCAGGTAGCCGGGGGAGGGCACTCCCGGAGTGGACACGTAGCCGTCACGCGCGACGTCGTAGGTGCCGGGCGCCAGTCCGTTGGTGTCGACCAGTACGTCGAGCGCGGTGCCGTCGGCGTTCACGGAGAGCACCTTCATGACGGGCCTCGGATCGCCGCCCGTGTCACTGCGCACCAGGTGGAGCTTGGTGTCCAGGGTGAGCCCCGTGCCGTGCACCACGGCGTGGGTCCGGGTGCCGGCAGCGCCCGTCGCCGGGCTGATCGACGTGGGCACGGCCCCCGGCTGCGGGAGGGTGCACTCGGAGTCGCACAGGCCCTGCATGCTGTACTCCACGGGCGTGGCGCTGCGGCCGGCGCTCATCAGGAGTACGGCCTGGCCTGCCTCGGCGTTCCCGAGGGTCAGGCACCGGGCGCCGAACACGCCTGAGAACTGGGTGCACTGGAACTCGACGCCCGTACTCGTCCACTGAGCCGCACCGTGCAGGTTCAGGGACGGGTGCTCGCTGTTGGTCGTGCTGCTGTTTCCGGCGACCTTGAAGGCCTGACCGGGCTTCACGTCGACCACGCCGCAGTAGCCCGTCGAGGACTCGGAGAGCACTCCGCTACGCGCCGGGAAGCCCTTGACCGAAAGGGGGTTGGCCGTGCATTCCGGCACCCATCCGTCCGCCGTGCCGACCTGCCAGGTGTCCACGTTGGTGTGGATCGGCTTGTCCTGGTAGCCGGAGGCGAGCACGATCACGACGTACGACGCCGACCCGGTGACCCGGCAGGACAGGCCCCACTGACGGCAGGCGATCTTTCCGTTGGAGTCGACCGCCGTCAGCAGCGTCGACGGTGCGTACCGCGGGTCCGCGAGGGTCCGCGAACTCAGCCAGAACTTGTCCGTGGCGGCGCCGGTGACCCGGACGCAGCGGGCGTCCAGGGCCGAGGTCAGGTCGAAGGGGGTCGACTGGCCGGCGACCTTCGTCGAGGCGGGCGTGGTGCACTTCGCGGTCGGCGAGATGTCACGCCGGACGACCTTGTAGGTGTCCGTTCCCCAGCCGGTGAAGACGACCATGGCGGTGTACGGCACACCCGCGCTGAAAGCGCAGGTGGTGGTCGAGCTGCCGACGGTCGAGCACACGGTGGTGCCCGCGGGGTCGACGACCTGGATCGTGCCGTTCACCCTGTTCTGCTCGTTGGTGTAGTCGAGCATCTCGGCCGTGGAGTGCTTGTCGGCCGGCAGGCTCAGGCACTGCTGCCGTGCCTCGCCGCCGAGCGGGACCTCGGCTCCCCAGGACCCGTCGAACCCGGTCTGCGGCCAGGCGGCGCAGCCCGCGGCGTCGCCGGTCCGGTGGATGACCAGCCGGAACGCCTGGGACGCCGTGCCGCTCAGGACCGCGCGGAACGGGGCGGTGCCGGTCAGCTTGCAGACGGAGTACGCGTAGCCGTCCTGCTCGCACTGCTTGACGCCGGCGGCGTCGTAGACCGTGGAGGCGGCGGTGGTGCCCTCCTCGGCCGGCCGGTTGAGCAGGTAGAGGCCCTGCCCGCCGGCGGTCGGCAGGGTCAGGCAGAGCTGCTGCCCGGGGCCGCCGAAGGTGCCGGTGGCCGGACCGGCCACCAGGCCGTTGTCGTGGGTCGCGGTGCAGCCGCGGGTCTCCTTGGCGGAGTGGAACGCCATGCCGAACGCGGCGGCGTCGGTGCTCCGGGGGTCGACGGCCCAGGTGTGGTCACCGGGGGCCAGGTCGCAGGCGCCCTGCCCGCAGGCGGTGATCGCGGTGCCCTGGGCGTCGAACAGCGCGCCGTACGGAACGCTTCCGGAGGCGACCGGGGCGAACGTGTGGTGCGCGGCCTGCGCCACCCGCAGGGTGCGGCAGCGGGCCGTGGAGCTCAGGTCCGGGGCGGCCCCGAACGCCTGCGGTTCCACCACCGCGCAGCCCTCGGGCTTGGAGAGCCGGGCCACGGTGAGGTCGTAGTCCTCGGCGGTGCCGGAGCCCTGGAGCACCGACATCCGGAACGGCGCGGTACCGGTGAGCTTGCAGTCGAGGGTCTCGCCGCGGTGGCTGTCCGTGCTGCAGACCATCTTGCCGGTGGCGTCGTAGACGTCCTGACCCACCCGGTACGTGGACGCGTGGCTGCGCAGCACGTCGTTCGCGGCCAGGTCCAGCGTGTAGCAGTCGCCCGCCGAGCCGGCGGCCGGCGAGCCGTGGAACACGGTCGGGGCGCCGAGCTTGCGGTCGGCGGCGCCGACCGCCTTGCAGGCGGTGGCGGAGAGCAGCGGGACGTACGACACGGAGATGGCGTTCTCCGCACCGTAGGAGTCCGTGACCTCCAGCTTGTACGCGCCCGCCGTGCCGGTGGGGCAGCGCTGGGCGCCGCCGGCGGTGCCGGAACCGAGGACGTTCTCACAGGTGACCGCGGTGCCGTCCGGGGCCACCAGCGTGTAGTTGGCCCAGCGTTGGGTGACGACCTGGTAGAGGACGACGTCCTTCTGCTGCGGCAGCGCGAGCGTGAAGGAGGCGGTCTTGTACGGGTCGACCGTGCAGGTGACGGTCGTGTGCGGCGCGAGGGCCGCCGGGCAGGCCTCGGCGGCGTCGCTCTTGCCGAGCGCACGGACGGCGGCCTCGTGGTCGGCCTTCGGGTCCGCCTTCGGCGGGGCCTTGGGCCCGGCCGGCGCGGCGGGCTCCGCCTGCGCCGGGGCCCCGGCCCCGGGCGGCGCGGCCGCCGCGAAGGCGGATCCGGTCTGTCCGGTGAAGGCGGTCAGGACGGCGAGCAGCAACGCCCCGGAGACGACACCCGCGCGGGCGCCTCTCCCCCGCCTGTCCCGCGGTCTTCTGCCGATCGGCAGCAAGCTCATGAACCCCCCAGTCAACCCAGCCCGACCCCGGTGACCATCACGGGAGTTACGGGCAGGCGGAGTTTATCGACCAGTGGCTGAAGGGACGCAGGGGGTTTACCCGCCGGTACGGTCGGTCCCACCGGGAAAGCGCCGGAATGCAGAAGATCCCGCCCGATCTTGCGATCGGACGGGATCTTCATCGTCTGTGGGCTGTTCACGAGTACCCCTGACCAGGCACTCCGGAGGCGAATAAAGATCGCTTCCCAGACTGACGAAGATCGTTTCCCGCCCCAGCGACAGGTGTCCTCCGCTGTCAGAGGCAGAGGCGAGGATGTGCGGCATGACGAAGACCGGAGCGGACTACGCGTGGTTCGAAGACGACTTTCCAGACATCGCCGAGGCATACTGCTTCACTTTGGTGCGGGACCTCTCGCCTGCTGAGCTAGTGTCCCGGCTTGCGGGACGACCGGAAGCGCCCCTGCAGGGCATCGCCGCAGTCGTCGACGCCGCCTTCGCCCAGTACGACCTGGAGGATGGCGACCGTCAGATGGTCGCCATGACGACTGTGGGCGCCTGGACGCTGATGATCGAACCCAACGGGTACATCGGAGTCACCGAAGATCGAGCCTTGCCGGCCTCGGCCGGGGCGAGCTGGGTCTCTCACTTCGTCAACATCAATGCCGTCGGCACGTTCCTCTGGGCGGAGGACCAGGTCCTGCGACTCTGCTTCGACCCCATGTTCCCGGAGGATCGGTGGGGCACCGCACCGGACGAGCTGCTGGACGTCATGGTGCGGATCGGCTTCCACCTCGAGGACGAGACTCCGGAAACGGATCTGCCCTCACCAGCGGCCTTCGCTCTGGCAGAGCACCTGACCGGCGTGGCCATCAGTCCGGCGCTGCTCCAGGACACGACCTTCACCTGCGCCACTGTCCAGGTCCGATGACATCGCGCGACCACCCTCCCCGGGTCTGCCCTGTGAATGCGGTGTGGATGATGGCGCGGTGACGAACATCAGTGACGCCCACGTGAAGGTCCACTTCCGGATGGACGTAGATGAGGATGGCTGGCCGCCGGCAAGCGTCGAGAGCCTGTGGGCGGTGATCCTCGGCGACGGCACGGTGCGGCTGGACAACACGCCCTGGTTCGTACGCGGAGTCGCCAGCGGCGACATCATCAAGGTGGAGTGCGATGGCGACGGTGTTCTCTGGGCCGGGGAGACGGTCCGACCATCTCAGAACTGCACGATCCGGCTGATCGTGCTGAAGGACGACGGCTCAGCCGCCGCCCGGCAAAGCGTGCTGGAGGTCTTCCACCGCCTCGGCACGACCGGCGAGGGAATCGAGCAGTTCCGGATGGTGGCCCTGGATGTCCCACCTGAGGCGGACCTGCCGCGGATCCGCACGCTCTTGGAACACGGTGAAGCGAAGGAGTGGTGGCACTGGGAGGAAGGCTGTGTCACCGCTGCGTGGGAAGCCGCTGCTCCTGCCTGAGGGCAGCTGAGTTCCATCCCCAGCACGTGGCGGCCACGGGGCTGCACCCATGCCGCTTGTAATGAGTTGGTGCTCGAGCGGCTGCGCACGGCACGCTGTGGGCACGCGTCCTGACGAGGGCGGATGTGGATCCGCGCCGACGCGGCGGCCGAATGCCGCCTGATCTCCCGGGGGGCAGTGGTGAACGAACGGGACGTCCGGCTCAATGAACTCGCGCAGGGGCTGCGCCCCATGTCTGAAGGCATCAAGTGGTTCGACGACCTCGTCCCGGATGACCAGTCCGAGGTGCTGCTGTTCCTACGTCATCACTGTGCCCAGGCGCGCGCTGTCGCCGAGGATGCGCCAGAGAGCATCCGCCGTGCTGGGCTGCGCCAGACGCATACGCCCGCGGTATTGATCTCACGCGGCCGGATCGACGATCAACTGGGAAAGATCGCCGGTCTCACGCCTATCGACGAACGTCGAAAGGCGTTCCGGCTGCTGATCGCAGTCCTGGCGGTTGCCGACGAGCGGCGCCGCGAGCGCTTCTGCTCCCGCGGCTGCGGTCATTGGTGGCACAGACTACCCGTCGACGGCTGATTGGATCCGACCGCTCGGACGTGTTGCCACGACCGCGGGCTCCTGAACAACGTACGGTGCTACATCCACTTTGAGGGCTCCGGGGCGCCCGACGGCTGCTTTGGGACACCCCTGACCGCACCTCTCGCTGTGGGGCGGGGGCCGCCTATGATCCAAACCAGGGGAACAGGGGAGGATGGGCATGTCAGGAGACGCGAACAGCACCGGAACAAGGCTGAACGGCGTGGATGGTGTACCGGCTGGCCCCTTGGCTCCGGGAGGCGGGAGCGTATTCGGCTCGACGCCGGCGGAGAAGAAGGCAGCGGCAAACACCATCGAGACCGAGCTGGAGCCCAACACCAAGAAGGCTGCGGACGGTGCGAAGGACAACACGAGCGCGGCGGCAAGGAGCCTTGATGGCTGGGAGACAGCCTCCGGCCTGAAGAAGGTGACGGAGACCTGGGACCAACAAGCGAAGATGCTGATGGGACGCCTGAGCGCCGAAAAGGCCTCCCTGCGAGGGGCCTCGGGCCTATTCATGCAGAACGACGTGCGGACGGGTGACCAACTCCGCGCAGTGGGCCCGAAATCCAAGCTCGAGGGACTGTAGGGGGATCGGGCACGTGTTGACATACCAGGAAGTCATGACGACCGATCTCAGCGTCCTGACTACGGCTGCCGAAAAGTGGCAATCCATGGCCGCTGATCTGTCGAAGGTTGAAGAGCGCTACGGGGAGACGGTCCAGAAGATCACACTGGGCCAGAACTGGCTCGGGCTCAGCGTGGAAACGGCGCACACGAAGTTCGCAACAACTCGGCGCGAGTACAAGTCCGCGCAGACCGAAGCGAAAGCGGTGGCCAAACTGCTGACGGACGCGCATACCGGTTTCGCGGACCTGAAGAAAAAGGTCGAATCGGCGCGGGACGATGCGGTGGCCGCGGGCATGGCGGTATCGGCGGCGGGACGCGCCACCTTCGACTTCACACGGGTCCAGGACCCGGCGCAGGCGCGGACCCTGCGACGCGACCCGGACTTGAAGAGCGTCGAGGAGTCCTGGACCGCGCACATCGCCGCAGCGGTGCGGGCAGTGGACGAGCTCGATAAGGCGGTCAAACAGGCGCTCGAAGCCGTGGTCGTGGACGGAAACATCCTCGACGGCACCATCGGGGGGTTCAACGCCTCGGCCACTCCCGTCATCCCGCCGACGGGGTCGGCGCGGAGCGAGCAGAAGTTCACCGACGCCGAAAAGTGGATCTTCGATGAGATGAAGCGAAACGCAAAGTCGGACACGGTCGGGCAGATGCGGTCCCTGCTGGACAAACCCGAGTGGTACGAATTCGGGCGCAACTACGGTTCCGACATCAACGCAGCACTGACGATGTGGGGCGTGAAGGTGGCCCCGGGACAGGACTGGGACCACAAGCCGCAGCTCCAGGAACGGTACGACCTCCAAACGCTTGACGACTACTACTTCAAGCAGCCCGGAACGAACCGCGAAGTCTTCTACGACATCTACTCCAACGTCCACTACGGATACGTCGGCCGGGCAGCCGGCTTCGACGCGGACACCTTGATCAAGGGCGCCTCCCTTGGAGAAACGCTGCTCACCGGAGACGACGACCAAGGCGATCAGATCACGATGCGCATCGGCATCGACCTCTACGACAAGTACGGCGACAACCTGACCGAGGAACAGCTCCGGCAGGGAATCAACGACGCGATGGACCAGATGGAACAAGCGCAGCGCAACGGCGAGAACGTCCCGCAGGTCAGGAACCGGAAGTGACGCGGGGACAGTGGGGCTGTGCGGTCGCCCCCGTTGCCGGTCTGGCCACCGGTGTGCTCGGGGCGGTGCTGCTGGCAGCCGCCTGGCGTGCGTGCGACGTAGGGGTGAACGGCGCGGCCAATGGGCTTGCGCTGATCTTCTACGGAGCCTTGCTCGCGATCATGGCAGCTGTGTGGTGGGGGGTGTTCATCGGGTACGTCGGACGCTGGAACCTCACGGCCGCCCTCCTGGGCGGCACGGCCGGCGCGGCGGTCATGGTTTGGATCTTCGTGGCTCTCCTCCAGGTTCCCAACGGCTACCGCTGCTGACGAGTTCGCCCCCGACGCGGTGACGCGCCGAGCACGGCCACATCTACGGGTTCCGGAGAGACGGTCCGATCCTCGGAGAACTGCACGATCCGGCTGATCGTGTTGAAGGACGGCGGCTCGGCTGCCGCCCGGCAGAGCGTTCTGGAGATCTTCCACAAGCTCGGCACGACAGGCGAGGGCATCGAGCGGTACCGGATGGTGGCGCTGGATGTCCCACCGGAGGCGGACCTGCCGCGGATCCGCAAGCTCCTGGAACACGGTGCGGCGGAGGGCTGGTGGCACTGGGAGGAAGGGTGCGTCACCGCTGCCTGGAGGTCCATGGCCACGGACTGAGCGGCTGCGCGTGCTGGTGGAGGGCTGCCATGCCTCCGTCAGTGGCGCCGTGCATGATCGGGCACATGACACATGGTTCCCGGGACGCCCTTCGCTCCCTTGCCTTGCAGCATCTGTCGCCCGAGGATGCTGAGACGTGGATCGGTCTGCTTCGCCCTGGCGTGCGTCTTGAGGTAGCGACTGGCTGTGACGACGTGGTGGGTCGGCTCGGTGGCCTTCCAGCCTTGCCGGCTGCCTCGGAGTGGCCGGTGTGGGATGGGCATGGTCCGCTTTCCTTCATCGCCTCGATCGATTGTGCCGGGCTGCCGTCGGCTGCGCTGGACATCGACCTGCCCGAGGCGGGAACGCTGCTGTTCTTCTATTTCGACCGCCAGATGGACGACGGCGAAGCCCTCGTTCTTGCTGAGGACCGGGAGAGCTGGGCGGGCGCCCGTGTGCTCTATGTGGCAGCGGGTGAGGAGGTCGTGGAACATGGGACGCCCGCCGGAGTCGAGTCGTACCCGGTGGTGCCGCTGACCGCGCGCCTGGAGATGACGGCGGCCGAGCCCTGGCATTTCCGGATTCGGGACACATTCGCTCCAGGTGCCCCGCTCGGGAACCGGTACGACCACCCCGTCTGCTCTCAGGAGTTCCTCGACGCCCTGTGGGAGTTCGACGGCGAGGTCGGGCACCAGATCGGCGGCCATGCTCACTCCGTGCAGAACCCGGTGGAGATCGAGGTCGCGGAGGCAGTCCTGGACGGCGAGGTGTCCTGGGACGACCCGCGGCTGTCCGAAGAGGCGGGCGGTTGGGTGCTTCTGGCCCAGTTCGACAGCGAGGACGCTGCGGACATGATGTGGGGCGATGCCGGAGCGCTGTACTGGCTGATCCGTCCGGAGGACCTGGCAGAGCGGCGCGTTGAGCGGGCGATGTTCACCTGGCAGTGCAGCTGATGACCGCCAAACCTCCCGCCTGGGGAGTCCAGTACACGCTGAGCCTGCCGAGTGAGGACGCTGCCCGCACCGCTGCAACCGAGCTTTCCAGGATGGGGCACCGTCTGACGGCAGTGCGCGTCCACGATCACTTCCGGTCTGTTCCATCGAGCTTCTGGTACGGAAGACCGTCGATGGACCCGGAGCTGGAGGGGTGGTGGCAGGTCTTCTCTCTGGCCGTCTACAGCGGGTACGAGCGCATGGCTCTCGAGCCGTTCTTGCGCAGTGAACGGATTCGGGTGGCCCATGTGGCCCGTGCCCATGGCGGTTTTCAGCAGGGGTACAGCGAGGGGCATGCGGTGACCCTCGAAGGCGTCTTCGCGCGGGACGGTCTGGTTCGTGACCAGGCCGGCGCCGAGGTCCCCCTTCCCGCCCCCTTGCCTGAGGAACCCGTCAGGCCTCCGGCTGGTCCGTCGTGGAACCACGGCGGCCTCGGTGAACCTACCGCGGTGGTCCGGGCCGTGGTGGCGGCTGCGGAGCGGATCTACGGCGGGGCCGAGAACGCTCCGGAAGTCGCGACATGGCTGCTCGACGAAGAGTTCGCCTTCGGTGAGCCGTATGAGACGACGGGCGAGTTCCTCGGCGATCTCTCGAACGCGGTGGCCCATCAGGGGACATGCACCGACGCTACCGTCGAGGCGGTCCCGTTCCTTGCCGAGCTGGTCTGTGACGACAGCATCGCCGTCGGCAGCCGGTTGATGCTTCTCGACGACCTGTTGCGACTCGCAGTTTCGGGGCCATCTGCAGCCGTCTCACTGACCGACCGTACAGCTGCTCTCGGCGATGTGTGGCAGGAGTCTGCCGCCGAGTACCTGACACGGCGGGCCATCAGCAAGGAGCTACCCCAGGGTGGCCTGGGCCAACACGTTGGGGATCTGCGGGCATGCGAGGGAGCCGTCGATCAGCACGGCTCCCTGCCAGCTGCCCTGGATACCGCGGTCGGCTGCCTTGTAGTCCAGTGCGAGGCGGCACGGCATGGACGACAAGACCTTTCGCCAGCGGCTCGATGAACTGAAGCCGGTGATCGCTGAGAGGCTGCCCTACTTCCTCAAGCTCAAGCAGAACGCCGATGCCCGAGGCACCGTACGCCTGCAGTGCCCCGCCGCCGGCCCGTCCCCCTCGGTGAACTGTCCTCGCCGAGAACGCCTCCGGCCCGCAGGGCCGAGCACTTCCGGCCCCCCACAGACCGTGGTCCGGCTCGCGGATCGACGGTCCCGCGCCAGCCACCCGGCTGCCCGCCCGACCGTCCAACTCCCTGACGGCGAGTGGATCGACCCTCCGCGAAAGGACGGACTGCCCGCTGTCTGCGGCGCATCCGCGATCAGCGTGCCCGCAGACGCCGCCGGAGATCTGAAGACCGCCAAGTTCCGGCAGGACAGCCACTACCTCAGCCTGGCCTGGGAACGGATCTACAAGCCGATCCGCTCGCACAACGAGGGCCTCAACGGACGGCTCAAGGGCGCCGAGCTGAACATCGGAGAGCCCCTGCATCGCCGGGCTCCAGGGCAGGTCGCCCAGACGCTCCTGGTCGCCATCATGGTGACTGTCGGCAACCTCGACATCTTGGAGACCTGGCTCTACGAACGGACGGGCAGCCGGCTCTCCGACACCGAGTTCGAGTCCGTGCCAGCCCCGCCAGGTCTTGACCCACGCCACGTCCTGGCTCCGCTGGGCACTGGCCGACATCCGCCGGGCAACCTCTGATCGGTCAGCGACACAGCCAGACATCGTGATCACCAGCCCCGGGCAACCGGGGCCCCTTCGCATGCCCCCAGAACAGCCAGAAGCCTGCCGGAGGGGATGTGATCCGGTGCACGCCGCCATCCATCACCCCGAACAGGCATCGAACGACCCCGTAAACGACGAAGATCCCGCCCGATCTTGCGATCGGACGGGACCTCGCGAACGTTCCTGAGAGCTACTCAAGAAAGTCGTCTGTGGACCTGTGGGGATTTGAACCCCAGACCCCCTCGATGCGAACGAGGTGCGCTACCAGACTGCGCCACAGGCCCTTGCGACGTGTGAAACATTAGCATCCCCGCGCGGCTGCTCCAAAACGCGTTTCCCGGAGCGTCCGCGCAGGTCACCCATCACTCGTTGGCGGCGCGCGGGCGGTCGTCGCTCTCGTACTGGTCGAACAGCGGGGTGCGGCCGCCGGCCTGGCCGCGGGGGCGCGGGGTGGTCTGCGGCTTCGCCTCCGGCTTGGGCGCCGCGGGCTGGGCGCGCAGGCGGGGTTCCGTCGGCTCGGCCGTGCTGGAGCGGGTCGCGCTCCAGGCGTCCGGGGCCGCCGGGCCGGTGGCGCGCGGGGCGACCGGGGCCGTCACGTACGTCGGCAGCGGTACCGGGACCGGCTCCCAGCTGTCACCGCGGGCGGGGCCGCGCTCGCGTTCGCGCTGCTGGTCCACCCACTCGGCGTGGTCGGTCTGCTCGACGAGCGCGCGCCGCCCGGCCTCCTGCGGGGAGACCGGTGGCGCAGGGTCCGGTTCGGCGCCCGCGGGGGCGGTGTCCCCCTGGTCGCGGCGGCGCGGCCGGTTCTCGCGCAGGTGCCGCGCGGCCGCCTCGGCACGCCGCCGGTCCATCGTGAACTCGTAGCGCCGTCGCTCCTGGACCCGCAGGTGCACGATGTACGCGCTCAGCAGGAAGGCGGGCACCGCGGGGGCCCACAGGAAGCGCAGGCCGCCCACCGCCGCGACGATCGCGCCGAGCGTGAAGACCAGGAAGAGGAGCGCGGTGGTGCGCCGGCGGCGGGCGAGGACCTGGAGGCGCTGTTCGCGCCGGGCCCGCTCGGCGCGCTGCTCCCGCTCGTCGGCGGCCGGTCTCGGCTCCGCCCTGGTCGCGGGCACGACAACGGCCCGGGCGTCGGCGTCGACGGAATTCACCTTTTCCGTCGCGGCGTCCGGGTCCGCGTGGGGCTGGGGCCCCGCCTCCTCGTCACCGCGCTCACGCAGCCCCTTGGCGTAACGGCGCTCCATTCCCGCCCGGCCGGAAAGCAGCCGAATGGCAGTGGAGAAGCGTTCCGTCGGACGGGCCTCGTTCAGCTCGTCCTGCCTCCGGAGCCACATGGGCACCAAGTAGGCGGCCCAGGCCCCGACAATGACTGCGTAGATGAGGCCGCTGCTGCTCACACCTCACACCGTAGAGGGGCGCGGGCGGAGGGATCGGCCAATTGGGCCGGTGTGTCGCGCGATCTCGCTGATATCACGGACTTTTTTTGTGATTCTTCGGATCAGGTTATGGGCGAATCGGCGCCCGCCGCCCTGCCGCCCCATTAATTCGAACGGATATTCGGTTATCTATTTCGGGGGTGTCTTCGAGTGCCGGGCCCGGTGCCAGCGGCGCAGCAGCCCCTCCGGCACCTCCTCCACCGTGACCGCGTACACGAGGTGGTCGCGCCAGGCCCCGTCGATGTGCAGGTAGCGCGGCCGCAGTCCCTCCTCGCGCAGGCCCAGCTTCTCCACGACCCGCCGGCTCGGCCCGTTCTCGGGGCGGATGCACACCTCGATCCGGTGCAGGCCGACCTTCCCGAAGCAGTGGTCCACCGCCAGCGCGACCGCCGTGGGCATCACGCCGCGGCCCGCCACCTCGCGGTCCACCCAGTAGCCGACGTGCGCCGCGCACATCGAGCCCCAGGTGATCCCGGCGACCGTCAGCTGGCCCACCAGGCGGCCCTGGTACTCGATGACGAAGGGCAGCATCCGGCCCGCGTTCGCCTCCGCCCGCAGATGGCGGACCATCTGGCGGTACGTGGGCCGCTGTATCACCGGCCCCCACGGCGCGGGCGGCGGAATCGTCGCCTCCCACGGCCGGAGCCAGTCGCGGTTGCGCCGGTTGACCTCGCGCCAGGCCTTCTGGTCCCGCAGTCTTATCGGCCGGAGGGTCACGTCGCCGTCCGTGAGGACGACCGGCCAGGAGGGGCCGTTCAGCTCTCGCTCCCGGAGGGTCCCGCCGGTCTGGGGTGGTCGCCGCCCCGGATCTGGTCCACGGCGTGCGGAAGGATGCGGGAGAGGACGGCGAGGCCGTCGCGCACCCCGCCCGTCGAACCCGGGAGGTTGACGATGAGGGTGTGCCCGGCGACTCCCGCGAGGCCCCGGGACAGGGCCGCGGTCGGCACCTGCGCCAGGCCTTCGGCCCGGATCGCCTGCGGGATCCCGGGGATCTCGTAGTCCAGCACGCGCGCGGTGGCGTCCGGGGTGCGGTCCGTCGGCGAGATCCCGGTCCCGCCGGTGGTCAGGATGACGTCGTAGCCGCCGGCCACGCCCTCGCGCAGCGCCTGCTCGACGGGGTCGCCGTCCGGGACGACCCGCGGGCCGTCCACCGTGAAGCCGAGCTTCTCCAGCGCCTGCGCCAGCAGCGGGCCGCCCTTGTCGGCGTACACGCCCCGCGAGGCCCGGTTCGAGGCCGTGACGACGAGCGCCCGGCCCGTGGCGGCGGGTGCGGCTGCCGGTGCGGTGGCGGGTTCCGGGGTCTGCGGGACGTGGCCGACGTGGCTGTGCACCTCACCGCCGCGCGGGGCGTTCACGAGCGCGCCCAGTCGCCGGACTTGCCGCCGGTCTTCTCCTCCACCCGGACGTCCGTGATGACCGCGCCCTTGTCGACGGCCTTCACCATGTCGATCACGGTGAGGCCGGCGACCGCGACGGCGGTCAGCGCCTCCATCTCGACGCCCGTGCGGTCGGTCGTCTTCACGGTGGCGAGGATCTCGACGGCGTCGTCGGCGACCTTGAGGTCGACCTTCACGCCGGAGACCGCCAGCGGGTGGCAGAGCGGGATCAGGTCGGGGGTCTTCTTCGCCCCCATGATCCCGGCGATCCGCGCGGTGGCGAGGGCATCGCCCTTGGGGACGCCCTCGCCGCGCAGCAGCTCGATCACCCGGGGGGAGACCAGAACCCGTCCACTGGCCCGGGCCGTCCGGGTGGTGACGTCCTTCTCGGAGACGTCGACCATCCGGGCCGCGCCGGCCTCGTCGATGTGGGTCAGCCTGCTCTGCGTACTCATACTCTGCGCGTCGCTTCCGTCCGGGCCCCCGGGGGGCCTGTGTGGTGCAACACGCTACCCGCACCGGCCGCACTTCAGCCGAGCAGGACCACTTCCAGCTCGGTGCCGGGCTCCACCGAGGTGACGTCCTCCGGTACGACCATCAGCGAGTCGGCGTGCGCCAGCGCGGCGATCAGGTGGGACCCCGATCCGCCGACCGGGCTGACCGTTCCGCTCTCGGCGTCGTACTTGCCGCGCAGGAACTGGCGGCGGCCGGCCGGGGAGCCGAGCGCCTTGTCGGCCGTCAGCACCGCCCGGACGCTCGGCCGCCGGACCTCGGGCTCCGGCAGGCCCATCAGGGTGCGGATCGCGGGGCGCACGAACAGCTCGAAAGAGACGTACGAGGACACCGGGTTGCCGGGCAGGGCCAGCAGCGGGGTGTGGTCCGGGCCGATCGTGCCGAAGCCCTGCGGCTTGCCGGGCTGCATGGCGAGCTTGCGGAAGTCGATCCCGCCGCCCTCCACGTCCCCGGAGGTCTCGTCCCCCGAGCCGACGGAGGACAGCGCCTCCTTGACCACGTCGTACGCGCCGACGCTGACCCCGCCCGTGGTGACCAGCAGGTCGGCACGGATCAGCTGGTCCTCGATGGTGGCGCGCAGGATGTCGGCGTCGTCCGCGACGGCGCCGACGCGGTAGGCGATGGCGCCGGCGTCCCGCGCGGCCGCGGCGAGCGCGAAGCTGTTGGAGTCGTAGATCGTGCCCGAGGTGAGCGCCTCGCCGGGCTGGACCAGCTCGCTGCCGGTGGACAGGACCACCACGCGCGGCCGCGGCCGTACCCGTACGGTGCCGCGGCCGATGGCGGCCAGGAGGGCGATCTGCGGCGGCCCGAGGACGGTCCCGGCCGCCAGGGCCAGGTCGCCGGCCTGTACGTCGCTGCCGCGCGCGCGGACGTGCGCCCGCGCCTCGGCGGCGCGGTGCACCCGCACCTCGCCGCCCGCGTGTTCGGGGGCGGCGCTGGCCGGGGTCATCCCGGCGGCCGCGCCGCCGCCCGTGCCGCCGTCGGTCCACTCGACCGGTACGACGGCTTCCGCACCGGGCGGCAGCGGGGCGCCGGTCATGATGCGGGCGGCCTCGCCGGGGCCCACGGTGGGCAGCTCACCGCTGCCCGCCGCGACGTCCCCGATGACCGTCAGCACCGCGGGGAACTCCTCGCTCGCACCCTGGACGTCGGCCGTGCGGACGGCGTAGCCGTCCATGGAGCTGTTGTCGAAGGGCGGGAGGGCGACGGGCACGGTGACGTCCTCGACGAGGACACAGCCCTGGGCGTCCAGCAGCTGGAGCTCGATGGGCTCCAGCGGCCGGACGGCCGCGAGGACGTCCGCGAGGTGCTCGTCCACGGACCACAGACGGTGGCCGCCCGCCGGTCGTGGATGCTGCGGTGCGGAACTGCTCAAGGTGCTACATCTCCTCCGTGACGTAACGGTGAAGCCAGGTGCGGAACTCGGGGCCGAGGTCCTCGCGCTCGCACGCGAGGCGGACGATGGCCCGCAGGTAGTCACCGCGGTCCCCGGTGTCGTAGCGACGGCCCCGGAAGACCACGCCGTGCACCGGGCCGCCGACGCTCTCGTCGGCGGCAAGCTTCTGCAGGGCGTCGGTGAGCTGGATCTCCCCGCCGCGGCCCGGCTCGGTCTCCCGCAGTATGTCGAAGATCGCGGGGTTGAGGACGTAGCGTCCGATCACCGCGAAATTGCTGGGCGCGTCCTCGGGCTCCGGCTTCTCGACGAGGCCGGTGATGCGGACCACGTCCTGCTCGTCGGTGGCCTCGACGGCGGCGCAGCCGTAGAGGTGGACGCTGGCCGGGTCGACCTCCATGAGCGCGATGACGGTGCCGCCGGTGCGGGCGTGGATGTCGGCCATCTGGCGCAGCAGCGGGTCGCGCGGGTCGATGAGGTCGTCACCGAGCAGGACGGCGAAGGGCTCGCGGCCGACGTGCGGCTCGGCGCAGAGCACGGCGTGGCCGAGGCCCCGCGGGTCGCCCTGGCGGACGTAGTGCATGGTCGCGAGGTCGCTGGATTCCTGGACCTTCTTCAGGCGGTCGTCGTCGCCCTTGGCGATGAGGGCCGACTCCAGCTCGTAGTTCCGGTCGAAGTGGTCTTCCAGGGCACGCTTGTTACGCCCAGTGATCATGAGGACATCGTCGAGCCCGGCCGCGACGGCCTCCTCCACCACGTACTGGATGGCCGGCTTGTCCACAACCGGGAGCATTTCCTTCGGGGTCGCCTTGGTCGCCGGAAGGAAGCGGGTACCGAGGCCAGCGGCCGGAATCACGGCCTTTTTGATCACGGGGTGCAACATAGTCATGCCCCGAACGATAGTGGGTCCCGCCGAACGCCAGACGAGAGCGCAGTAGGTAGATCCACGTATGACCCGATTCGCAAGGATATTTGATTTCCTCGTGACCGAGAACCCGCCCACCGCGTCCGCCAAGGCCGGGCTGCGCCGCGAACTCCTCGCCGCCCGCCGCGCCTTGTCCCCCGAATCCTGCCGCACGGCGGCCGCCGCACTCGCCGTCCGGGCACTCGAACTGCCCGAACTGGCCGACGCGCAGACGGTGGCGGCGTACGTCTCCGTCGGCACCGAACCCGGCACCCGCACGCTCCTCGACGCCCTGCGCGCGGCCGGCAAGCGCGTGCTGCTGCCCCTGCTGCTGCCCGACAACGACCTCGACTGGGCGGCGTACGAAGGCCCGCAGGGCCTCGCCG
Organism: Streptomyces sp. NPDC029164; assembly: GCF_055563995.1. Classification (NCBI taxonomy): domain Bacteria; kingdom Bacillati; phylum Actinomycetota; class Actinomycetes; order Kitasatosporales; family Streptomycetaceae; genus Streptomyces; species Streptomyces sp. NPDC029164. The sequence goes on from NZ_JBVHWW010000010.1 coordinate 69,977, forward strand.
AGGCCGCCCACGCCGGGAAGATGCGCCTGCTGGAGCCCACCGGGCCGGCGCTCGGACCCGACGCGGTCACCGCGGCCGACGCCGTGCTGCTGCCCGGGCTCGCGGTCGACGGGCGGGGCATGCGGCTCGGCCGCGGCGGAGGCTCGTACGACCGCGTGCTGGAGCGGCTGGAACGCGCCGGGGCCCGTCCCGCGCTGGTGGTGCTCCTCTACGACGACGAGGTGGTCGCACGGGTCCCGGAGGAACCGCACGACCACCCCGTACAAGCGGTGGCGACCCCGTCGGGGGTGCGCCGCTTCAGCTCATGAACCGGCCGGCTTGAGGGTCAGGGTGTCGACCGTGGCCTTCTCGACGGCGTCCTTGCCGAAGGGCCACTCCAGCAGCTCTCCCTTGGCCCACATCGTCGTCTGGTCCGTGTAGTGGGAGTTGTACGCGTGCCCCGAGGCGCCCGTCAGGTTGATCCAGCGGGACTTGTCGAGGTCGTTGAGGTTCACGACCATCCGCATCGACGGCACCCACGTGACCCCGTACCCGCTGGAGGCGTTCCAGCCGGTGGCGTTGACGGTGGCCTCGCCGCCGCCCAGGTTCCACGGGCCGCGGTTGAGGAGCCACTGCATGAAGCCGGGGCCCTCGGTGCCGATCGTCTGGTTCTTCAGGTTCAGCTGGTGCAGCCGGCCCCAGCTCCAGGTGGACTGGTCCTTGCCGAGCTTGGCGGTGAGCTCCCAGCGGGCGTCCTTCATGGCCCGGGCGAAGAGCTCGTCGCGGGTGGCGGTCGCGGGCTGGGTCAGGGTCCTGGGCGAGCTCCACCACTGCGACTTCTCGTCCTTGACCAGGCGGCGGACCACCTCGAACCAGCGGTCGCCGCCGTCCGGCTGCGCCGAGTCGGAACCGCGGGTGCCGCATTCGCGGACGGTCTTGGCGAGGTCGTCGGCGGGGCCGGTGCCGTTGCCGAGGACGTTCATGCAGCTGCCCTCGATCCGCAGCTCCTTGGGCATCTTGTCGCCGAAGGACAGCTTGAGGATGTTGCGCCAGACCGCGTTGAAGTAGGCCGCGGCCGCCGAGTCGGGCTCCTGGGTGTAGTTCCAGCCGTCCAGCAGCTTCTGCGCGGCGCGCACGCCCGGGTCGGAGACCTGGATCTTCGCCAGCATCGGGGTCAGCAGCGCGGCGATCTCACTGCTGTTGTCCATCTGCATGGTGCGCATGTCATCGGTCGAGATCTTCCCGCCGTCCTTGATCTTCGCCTCGATGAGGTCGTTGATCCGCTGGCTGCGGGCGCCGTAGCCCCAGTCGGTGGTCAGCAGGTACGGGTACTTGCCCGCGCCGGTCCCGCTCTCCACGACGGCCTGGTTGGCGGTGACGATGTAGCCGCGCGACGGGTTGGAGTCGAAGGGCATCTCGCTCTGCGGGATGTAACCGGCGTTGCCGTCCTTGCCGCCCTTCCAGGCGTACTTGGAGTCCCAGCCGGGGGCGGGCATCCGGCCGTCGCCCTGGCCGCGCATCGGGATGCGGCCCGGGGCCTGGTAGCCGATGTTGCCGTTGAGGCCCTTGTTGTCGGCGTAGATCAGGTTCTGCGAGGGCACGTCGAAGTCGGCGGCGGCCTTGCGGAAGTCGTCGAAGGTCTTGGCGCGGTTGAGCTTGAAGACCGAGTCCATGGTCTTGCCCGGGTCCAGCGCGGTCCAGCGCAGGGCGACGGCGTAACCGTCCCCGCGGTCGGGGGCGGAGCTGGCGACGGGGGCGCGGGTGCCGACCGTGGCGAGCTCCTCGCTGCGGTCGGAGACGAGCGGGCCGTTGTTGGTGGTGCGGACGGTGATCTTCTTGCTGTCGCCGCCCGCGACCTTGATGACCTCTTCACGGGTGGCGAAGGGGAGCACCTTGCCGTCGTAGACGTAGCCCTCCGGCTTGACCTGCTCCAGGAAGAGGTCGGTGACGTCGGCGCCGAGGTTGGTCATGCCCCAGGCGATGTCGGCGTTGTGGCCGATGACCACGCCGGGCATGCCGGAGAAGGTGTAGCCGGCCACGTCGTACTGGCACTGGGCCGAGACGGTGCGGCAGTGCAGGCCCATCTGGTACCAGACCGAGGGCAGCTGCGGGGACAGGTGCGGGTCGTTCGCGAGCAGCGGCTTGCCGGTGGTCGTGTACCTGCCCGAGACGACCCAGGAGTTCGAACCGATGCCGCTGCCGTTGGGGCCGAGGATCGCGGGGACCTTGTCCAGGGTGGCGGCGAGGGCGGTCAGCTGGTCGCGCAGGCCGACGGTCGCGCCCTGGGCGGTGACGTTGTCGGCGAGGCCGGTTCCCGTGGCCGTTCCGGTGCCGGCTCCCGTGGCGGCCTGGCCCGTGGAGGCCTGGGAGCCCAGGGCGGTGCCGCTGCCCGAGCCGGTGCCGTTGGAGCCGGTGCCCGTGGAGCCCGTCGAGCCGGAGGTCTGGGGCGCGTACTTGCCGCCCTCGACCTTTCCGCCCTCGACGATCGGCTTGTTGCGGTCGAAGGGGTACGGCGGGTACAGCTCGTCGATCTGCGCCTGCGAGAGCTTGCTCGCCATCAGCGCGCGGTCGATCTCGTCCTGCATGTTGCCGCGCAGGTCCCACGCCATCGCCTTGAGCCAGGCCACCGAGTCCACCGGCGACCACTGCTCGGGCTGGTAGTCGTCGCTCAGCTTGAGCGCCGCGTGCTCGACGGAGAGGTCCTTGCCGGACTTCCCCTTCAGGTACGCGTTGACCCCGTCGGCGTAGGCCTGCAGATACTTCTTGGTCTCGGGCGACAGCTTGTTCTCGTACTCGGCCTCGGCGACCTGGCGCCAGCCGAGCGTGCGCAGGAAGGCGTCGGTCTCGACCTGGCCGGAGCCGAACATCTCCGAGAGCCGCCCGGAGGTCATGTGGCGGCGTACGTCCATCTCCCAGAACCTGTCCTGGGCGTGCACGAAGCCCTGCGCGCGGAACAGGTCGTCGTCGTTGTCCGCGTAGAGCTGCGGAATGCCGTGGGCATCGCGCTTGACGTCGACGGTCCCGGTCAGGCCGGGCACCTTGAGGGAGCCGGTGGTCTGGGGGAAGGAGGCGCGCACGCTGTCCACGCCCCAGTACGCCCCGTAGCCGAGGCCCGCGAAGAGCGCCAGGACCAGTACGAGCACGATCAGACGGGCGCGTCGTCCCTTCTTCTTGGCGGGAGGAGCGGTTTCGTTGGCGGGCATCGCTGTCCTTAGAGGGGCAGGGTGGTCCTGGGAGTGCTGGGAGCAACCATAGGCGCAGGACCGCCTTCGTTGATCCTCCAGGGGTAGAGGTCCGAACGACAGGGGCGAACAGGCGTTTCACAATGTGGGTATCGCGTAAAGGGCGCGTCAAAGATTAGGTAAGGTAACGAACTACTTGCCGAACTTGTCGCCGGGAGGATCGATCCGCCGGGTGCATTGAGGAGGGCCGCCCGCTGACTGTCCACACGCTCAATGAGCTTCTGCTGGTCTGCTCGCTCGTACTGCTCGTCGCCGTGGCGGCGGTTCGCGTCTCGTCACGCAGCGGTCTGCCCAGCCTGCTCATCTACCTCGGCATAGGCGTCGCGATAGGCCAGGACGGCATAGGCAACGTCGTATTCGACAATGCCGAGCTGACCCAGGTCATCGGCTACGCCGCACTCGTGGTGATCCTCGCCGAGGGCGGTCTGGGCACGAAGTGGAAAGAGATCAAGCCGGCCCTGCCGGCGGCGATCGTCCTCTCCCTGGTGGGCGTCGCGGTCAGCGTGGGCGTGACGGCGGCGGGAGCGCATTACCTGGTCGGACTGGAATGGCGCCAAGCCCTCCTGATCGGCGCGGTCGTCTCCTCGACCGACGCGGCGGCCGTCTTCTCGGTGCTGCGCAAGGTCCCGCTGCCCGCCCGGATCACGGGCGTCCTGGAGGCCGAGTCCGGCTTCAACGACGCACCCGTCGTCATCCTGGTGGTGGCCTTCGCCGCCGTCGGCCCGGTGGACGAGTGGTACGTCCTGCTCGGCAAGATCGCGCTGGAGCTGGTCATCGGCGTCGCGATCGGCCTGACCGTGGGCTTCCTGGGCGCGTACGGCCTGCGGCACGTGGCACTGCCCGCCTCCGGCCTCTACCCGATCGCCGTCATGGCCATCGCCATCACGGCGTACGCGGCCGGCGCGATCGCGCACGGCTCCGGCTTCCTCGCGGTGTACCTGGCCGCGATGGTGCTCGGGAACGCGAAGCTCCCGCACTGGCCGGCCACCCGGGGGTTCGCGGACGGGCTCGGCTGGATCGCCCAGATCGGCATGTTCGTGCTGCTGGGCCTGCTGGTCACCCCGCACGAGCTGGTTCACGACTTCTGGCCCGCCGTGGTCATCGGGCTGGTGCTCACGATGGTGGCGCGGCCCCTGGAGGTCTTCATCAGCCTGCTGCCCTTCCGGATCCCGTGGCAGGAACAGGCCCTGATGTCGTGGGCGGGCCTGCGCGGCGCCGTGCCCATCATCCTGGCGACCATCCCGATGGTGACCGGGATCGAGGGCAGCGACCGCGTCTTCAACATCGTCTTCGTCCTGGTCGTCGTCTACACCCTGGTGCAGGGGCCGACCCTGCCCTGGCTGGCGCGCAAGCTGAACCTCGGGACGGGGGAGGAGAGCGCCGCCGACCTCGGCATCGAGTCGGCGCCGCTGGAGAAGCTGCGCGGGCACCTGCTCTCCTTCGAGATCCCGACGGCCTCGCGGATGCACGGCGTGGAGGTGAGCGAGCTGCGGCTGCCGCCCGGGGCCTCGGTCACGCTGGTGGTCCGGGACGCGAAGAGCTTCGTACCGCTGCCGTCGACCGTGCTGCGGCGCGGGGACGAGCTGCTGGTGGTGGCCACGGATCCGGTCCGGGACGCGGCCGAGGCACGGCTGCGCGCGGTGGCGCGGGGCGGCAAACTGGCGGGGTGGCTGGGGACGGGGAACGGGACCGGGCCGCGTTAGAGCGACGTTCTAATTCCGTATCTTCAGTGCGATCTGCCCGGTTTCATCCCCATTTCCCAACCTCCTGCGTGCGAAACTCCCGTTAATCGCAGGTGAAGACACAGGTTGTCAGCGCAATCACAGGGCGTGGTAGTGGGATCGCCTGTACGATGAAGGCACAACAGATCGAACCAACTCTGCCTGACGCAGAGCTGGCGCGACCGCAAAGCGGCCGTGGCTCCCTCCCGCAGTGGGCGCCCAGGTATCACTCGGTTCTGCGCAAGAGGACAGCTCTCGGGGCTCCCACATGTACGGGTGCGGCCGCTCACAAAGCGAAGCACCGTCCGCAGACGGGGACGCTCTACCAGGCAGCGGAAAGGCAAGGCCGTGACATCCGCGGTCACGACCGAAAACTCCGCCCGCCCCGGCTACGGACAGCTCCTGCGCACGCCCGGTGCCCTCGGCTTCGTACTTCCCGGCTTCGCAGCGCGCCTCCCCTTCGGAATGCTGACCATCAGCATCCTGCTGCTGGTCCAGCACACCACCGGTTCCTACGGCAGCGCCGGCATCGTCGCCGCCGTCACCGGCGTCTCGATGGCGCTCTCCGCCCCCCTGATGGGCATCTTCACCGACCGCTTCGGCCAGAGCGCCGTCCTGCTCCCCGTGGTCCTCACGCACGCCGCCGCCGTCAGCGGCCTGGCCGCACTCGCCCTGCTGGGCGCTCCGGTCTGGGCGCTGGCCGTCGCCGCCATCCCCACCGGCGCCTCGGTGCCGCAGGTCGGCCCGATGGTCCGGGCCCGCTGGGCCGCCAAGCTGGAGGGCTCGCCGCTGCTGCCCACGGCCGCCGCCTTCGAGTCCGTCACCGACGAGTTCACCTTCGTCGTCGGCCCGGTCCTCGCGACCGCCCTGTGCACCGGCGTCCACCCGGCGGCCGGCCTGGTCACCGAGGCCACGCTGACGCTGCTCGGCGGCCTGCTCTTCGCGGCCCGTCGCGCCACCCAGCCCAAGCCGCACGCCCCGTCGGCCACCGGTGAGAAGCGCGCCTTCGCACTGTCCTACCCGGGCCTGCGCGTCCTGATCTTCGCCTTCCTCGGGATCGGCGCCGTCTTCGGCGGCATGCAGGTCTCGCTCGCCGCCTTCTCCAACGAGATCGGCAACCCCGGGGCCAACGGCCTGCTCTACGGCGTCTTCGCCGCCGGCAACATGATCGCCGGCATCGCCATGGGCGCCGTCGCCTGGAAGATCGGCCCGCGTCGCCGGCTGATCCTGGGCTACATCGGCCTCACCGCCGCCGCGTCCGTCCTGTGGGCCGCCCACTCGATGATCCTGCTGGGCGCCCTCGGCCTGGTCGTGGGCCTGTTCATCGCCCCGGCGCTGATCACCGGCTACACGATGGTCGAGCAGCTGGTCCCGGCGGGCGCCCGGACCGAGGCCTTCACCTGGCTGACCGGTTCGATCGCCTTCGGTCAGGCCGTCGCGGTCACGCTGGCAGGCCGCCTGACGGACGCGCACGGTTCCTCGTACGGCTTCCTGGTGCCCCTGGCCGCCACCGCGCTCGCGCTGGCCACCCTGCTGGCGCTGCGCGGGAAGCTGGCCCCGAAGGCCCCGAGCCGGATCGTGCACTCGTCCGGGCCGGCGGCCGCGGCCACCGCTCCGGCCGCTGCTCCGGCCGCTGCTCCGGCCGCCGCTCCGGCCGTAACGGCGGGCCCGAACGCCTCCGCGCCGGCCGCCCGTAACCGGGTGAACGAGCGTGGGATGGGTCACCGCGTGCCGGTGACGGTGGACTGATCCGCCGGAATACGTCACCATGGAGCGTCGTTAGCACTCATTGAGTGAGAGTGCCAGGAGGAAATTCGTGCCGACCTACCAGTACCAGTGCACCGAGTGCGGTGAGGGCCTTGAGGCCGTGCAGAAGTTCACCGATGACGCGCTGACCGTGTGCCCGAGCTGCGACGGACGCCTGAAGAAGGTGTTCTCCGCGGTCGGCATCGTCTTCAAGGGCTCCGGTTTCTACCGGAACGACAGCCGTGGCGCTTCGTCGAGCAGCACCCCTGCCTCGAAGCCGGCGTCGAGCTCGTCCTCGTCCACGACGTCGACCGCCGCCGCGCCCGCCGCTTCGTCCTCCTCGTCGTCCTCGTCGTCCTCGAGCAGCAGCTCCACGTCGGCCGCCTGACCGTTTCACCCTGAGGCCCCGCCCGCCCTGACCGGGCAGCGGGGCCTTTGGCATGCCCGGTTAGGGTGGGCCGCATGGTGAACGCAGAGATCGGTGTCATCGGCGGTTCGGGCTTCTACTCCTTCCTGGAGGACGTCTCCGAGGTCCAGGTGGAGACCCCGTACGGACCCCCGAGCGACTCGCTGTACGTGGGTGAGCTGGCCGGCCGGCAGGTGGCCTTCCTCCCCCGGCACGGACGCAGCCACACCGTCCCGCCACACAAGATCAATTACCGGGCCAACCTGTGGGCCCTGCGCTCGGTCGGCGTCCGCCAGGTGCTGGGGCCGTGCGCGGTCGGCGGCCTGCGGACCGAGTACGGACCGGGCACGCTGCTCGTTCCCGACCAGCTGGTCGACCGTACGAAGTCCCGTGCGCAGACGTTCTTCGACGGGGAGCCGCTGCCGGACGGCTCGGTGCCGAACGTCGTGCACACCACCTTCGCCGACCCGTACTGCCCGGTGGGCCGGTCCGTGGCGATCGCGGCGGCCCGGGGCCGGGGCTGGGAACCGGTGGACGGCGGAACCATGGTCGTCATCGAGGGGCCGCGCTTCTCCACGCGGGCGGAGTCGCAGTGGCACGCCGCCGCGGGCTGGTCGGTCGTCGGGATGACCGGGCACCCGGAGGCGATCCTCGCGCGCGAGCTGGGGCTCTGCTACACCTCGATGGCCCTGGTCACGGACCTGGACGCGGGCGCCGAGACGGGTGAGGGCGTCTCCCACACCGAGGTCCTGAAGGTGTTCGGCGAGAACGTCGGCCGGCTGCGCGAGGTGCTCTTCGACGCGGTGGCGGCCCTGCCGGTGACGGAGTCCCGTGCCTGCCTGTGCACGCACGCGCACGACGGCTGGGACCTGGGCATCGAGCTGCCCTAGCCCCCCCCCGCGCCGCGGGCTCGCCGCAGCGTTGTCGGTGACGGCCCCTAACCTCCCCACATGGGAAATCGGGGCGGGATGGCCGTGGCGCATGCCACGGTGGCAGAGCTGCGGGAGTTCGCGGCCGGGGCCGGGTGCGCGGACGTCGACGGCGACGCAAACCTGGGCGGTGGCTGGTCGGCCGTGTACTACCCCGACCAGCCGGAGGGCGCCGCGGCAGCCCTGGCGCGGCGGACCGGGGCGCCGGTGCTCACGGTGGCCTACCTCGACAGCGATGTCGGCTTCGTCGAGGGCGCCACCTTCGCCGCGGGCCACTGGAAGGCGCTGCTCAACCGCAACACGGCCGAGGACTACGAGATACCCGTCGACCGGTTCCCCGTCGAGGCCGCCCTGGCGGGCGCGCTCGACTGGGCGGCCGCAGCCGGGCTGACCGCCGACCCGGACGGGATCCGGGCCGCTCTCACCGGCTCCGAGGCCTTCGCGGAGGACCTCACGAACCGGCTCCTCGGCGCGCTCGGGGTGGACCCCACCGCGCTGGGCGAGGAAAAGGCGTAGCCACTGCGGAGAGCGCGCAGCGAGTGCGGGTGTGCCGGCGCTCGTGTCGCCGGCTCCCGGCCGGGCGGCTCCCGGCCGGGCGGCTCCCGGCCGGGCGGCGGCCTCGACAATGACGGCGTGAACAATGACTTCCCCTTCGCCGACCGCGAGGTCATCGTCGCCCTCGACTTCGACGACCGCCGGGCCGCCGAGGAGCTCGTCGAGCGCCTCGGCCACGCGTGCGGCTTCTACAAGATCGGCTTGGAGCTGCTGACCGCCGCCGGCCCCGGGCTCGCACGGGACCTCGTCGAGCGGGGGCACGAGGTCTTCCTCGACCTGAAGCTCTTCGAGATCCCGAACTCCGTCGCCGGCGCCGTCCGGGCGGCCGGGGCCCTGGGCGCGTCCCTGGTGACCGTGCACGCCATGGGCGGTACGGGGATCATGGCCGCGGCGGTGGAGGCGGCTCGGGAGTTCCCGCGCCTGCGGGTGCTCGCGCTGACGGTGGTCACCAGCATGACCGCCGGCGACCTCGCCGACATCGGCATCGAGGCGGACACCGAGGAGCAGGTGCTGCGGCTGGCCCGGCTGGCGGTGGGCGCCGGATGCGACGGGGTGATCGCCTCGCCGCGGGAGGCCGGGGTGCTGCGCGCGCTGCTGGGTCCGGAGCGGCTGATCGTCACGCCGGGCGTGACCCTGGGGCCGGACGGGGCGACGGGCGGGCACGCGCGGCCGGGTACTCCCCGGGCCGCCTTCGCGGCCGGGGCCTCGCACGTCGTGGTGGGCCGGTCGATCGCGCGGGCCGCCGACCCGGGGGCCGCGCTGCGGCGGGCCCGGGGTGCCTGTTAACTCCTGCGGGTGAGGAGGTTGTCCACAGGCTGGGGATCGTCCACAGGCTCCGGCGGGATTCCCCGGGAGGCCGGATCGTGAGTGGTGTCCGGGCGACGGGTCCGGGCACAGCGACTCACTCGGTCTGGTGGTGTTCGTCATGTCCCGTTGTTCCACGGCTTCTTCGATTTCCTCCGCGTGTCCCCCCGCACGCCCGGTCCCGCCGTTCCCGCCGCTTCGCGTGGGGCGGGGCGGGGACCGGCTGCGCCGGGCCCTGCGGCGCAGGCGGCGGGCCGCCTCGGCCGCACTGGCCGTCGTGGCGGCGGCCCTGGCGGTGGGCGGGGCGCAGGCGCAGGCCTTCCGGGGCGCCGCGCCGCCGCCGGCCCGGGCCGTACAGGGTGGCGCACCGCCCGCGGCGGTGCGGATGGTGTCGGCCCCGGTGCGCATCGCGGACGCCGCGACGGTGCGGCTGCTGCGGCCCGGGGACCGGGTCGACGTGGTCGCGGCGGAGCGCGCCGGACCGACCAGGGTGGTGGCCGCGGGGGCCCGGGTCGCCGAAGTACCCCGTGACGAGCAGGGTGTCGGGGACGGTGGGGCGCTGGTGGTCCTGTCCGTGCCCCGGGACACCGCGCGGGATCTCGTGGGGGCGGGCGCCGTGACGCGGCTGGCGGTGACGCTGTGTTGATCCGCACACGCGGCCGGTCAATTCACCTTGACGTGGGGGGCGATTGGACACGGCGCGCCCGGACTGCCGTAGCTTTCGGAACCGTTGGCTCCGTGTTCGGCAGATGTGAAGAGAGGCTCAGTCGTGAGCGAGAAGAAGAAGGAGAGCGTGCTGGCAGGCTTCAAGGCCTTCCTGATGCGCGGCAACGTGGTCGACCTGGCGGTGGCCGTGGTCATCGGCGCCGCGTTCACGAACATCGTGAACTCTGTGGTCAAGGGGCTGATCAGCCCGGTGATCGGCGCGGTGGGCACGCAGAGCCTGGACGGCTACAAGTCCTGCCTCAAGAGCCCTTGCGGCGTCGGCCCGAACGGCCAGCCGACGGGTGTCGAGATCCTCTGGGGCTCGGTGCTGAACGCCACGCTGACCTTCCTGATCACCGCGGCGGTCGTGTACTTCCTCATGGTGCTGCCGATGGCGAAGTACCTGGCCAAGCAGGAGGCCCGCCGCAAGGCCCGGGAGGGCGTCCAGGAGCTCGTCGAGATCACCGAGCTGGAGGTCCTCAAGGAGATCCGGGACGAGCTGGTCGCGCAGCGCGCCAACGGCGGCGGCAGCGGCCGGTCGGGTACGCGCGACGCGTTCTGACCGGTGCTGCCGACCCTGTCGGCCCTGTCGGCCCTGTCGCACCGGCGGCCTCGGCCGGTCAGATGTGGTGCGGGGGCTTCTCGTCGAGGAAGCGGGCCAGGTCGGCCGCGCTTCCGCCGGCGGGCGGCCGCTCGCCCCAGCCCCGGTCGGTGTCGTCCGAGGACTGCCGGTCCAGCGGGTCGTCGAAGACCAGCTTCGGCTTCGGCCGGGGCCGGTCGGCCCCGGCGGCGGGGGCGGGACGCGAGGACTGCGGGTCGGAGGCGGGGGCGCTGCTCATGTCTCCAGGGTACGGCCGCCCCTGGCCGCGGCCCCGCTCAGCTGGGGGCCTCGGCGCCCTTGCGGGCGTAGAACCACCAGCACACCGCGAGGCAGCTGGCGTAGAAGCCTTCGCGCCGCCGATGCCGCACAGCGCGGCGATCGCGACCATCGTGCCGTACCGACGAGCTCATGGCATGGTCCTGAACTGCGAGAAGGGTGCTGACCTCCATCCGGGCTCCGGTCCCGGGGGCACCCCGGGGCAGAGGAGAAGGCGCTCAGGGCCACGGGACAAGATCCCGTCGTCCCCGGCGCGTTGGTCGCTGCCGCGCCCGCCGCCCGGGGCACACGGGCGGCGCCGGTAGCGCGTCCGGCCTGCCGGTGGCCGGTCCCTCTGGTCTCCTGGCCGGTATGGCCTACTCCCCCATGATCGCGCGCAGCCGCCACGAGGACCACCGCGCGGCCACCCCCCTGGAGCTGTTCTTCGACCTCTGCTTCGTCGTGGCGATCGCGCAGTGCGGGCAGCGCCTGGTGCACTCGCTGGCCGAGGGGCATCCCGTCACCGGGGTGATCGGCTACTTCTTCGTCTTCTTCGGCGTGTGGTGGGCGTGGATGAACTTCACGTGGTTCGCCTCCGCCTACGACTGCGACGACGTGCCGTACCGGATCGCGACCCTCGTCCAGATCGCCGGTGTCCTCGTCTACGCGGCCGGGGTGAGCCGGGCCTTCGACGGGAACGACTGGACCGTCGCCGTCGTCGGCTACATCATCATGCGCGTCGCGCTGACGGCGCAGTGGCTGCGGGCGGCCTCCGGGGAGACCGGCACGGCCCGCACGGCAGCCCTGAAGTACGCGACCGGGCTGGTGCTCTGCCAGTTCGGCTGGGTGGCGCTGCTGTTCGTCCCGAACGACTGGAAGCGGTGGCTGTTCCTGGTCGTGGCCGCCTGCGAGCTGCTCGTTCCGGTGATCGCCGAACGCGGGCACCAGACCCCCTGGCACGCCCACCACATCGTGGAGCGGTACGGCCTGTTCACCATCATCGTGCTCGGCGAGACGATCGCCGCGAGCACGGTCGCGGTCAAGTCGGCGCTCGACGAGCACGAGGCCCTCGACCTGCTGCTGCCCATCGCCGCGGGCGGGCTGCTGATCGTGTTCGCCGCGTGGTGGATCTACTTCGCCGTACCGATGCACGAGCACCTGAACTCCAACCGCGAGGCGATCCCGTGGGGGTACGGCCACCTGCTGATCTTCGCCTCGGGTGCGGCGATCGGCGCGGGCATCGAGGTCGCGGTGGAGCACGCGGTCCACAAGGCGCACGTCTCCCAGGTCGCCGCCAACGCGGCCGTGACCGTGCCGGCCGCACTGTTCCTGCTGATGGTGTGGCTGCTGCACTCGCGGCACTTCAAGCGCGGCCTCGCGGAGCAGCTGGTGCTGCCGGTCGCCGCGCTCGCCGTACTGGCCTGTATGTGGACGGGGCCGTACGCCGTGCTCTGGGCGGGCCTGGTGTCGACCGCGGCCGTGGCGGTCGGCGTGACCCTGTCGACACGGTCCAGCCGATTCGGCCCCGCCGGCGTTTGATGCGCGGGGTCTGGGGGCGGAGCCCCGGCAGACGGGCCGCGGCCCGGCCGTCACCCCCGCGCCCCCGTCACCGTTTCCAGGCCATGACACTCCCCCCACAACGCCCCGGCGAAGACCCCGGCAGGGAACTGGCCGAGCCCGGCTTCTGGCAGCGGCCCCCCGCCCACCGCCTCGCCGCCTTCGCCCGCCTGCGGGCCGTCGGCTCGCCCGTCTTCGTCCCCGAAGGGGCCGGGCACTGGGCCCTCGTGCGGCACGCCCAGGTTCAGGAGGCCAGTCGCCTCCCCAAGGTCTTCGCCAGCGCCCCCGGTGTGACCACTCCCGAACCGGCGCGCTGGGTGCGGGCGCTGTTCGGTGACTCGATGGTCAATCTGGACGGCCCCGACCACGCCCAGCTCCGCAAGATCGTCCAGCGGGCGTTCACGCCCCGCCTGCTGGCCGCGGCCGAGGAGGACATCCACGCGGTGGCGGCCCGCATCGTGGACGACGTGCTCGCCGACGAACCGGACGAGTTCGTCTCGGCGGTGGCCTCCCGGCTTCCCCTGGACGTCATCTGCAACATGATGGGCATCCCGGAGCACTACCGCGCCGAGATCGCCGACCGCGTCAACCACGCCTCCGAGAACATCGGCGTGGAGCGGGGCCTGACGGCCCGGCTGCGGATGCCCGGGCGCGGGCTGCGCGCGCTCGCCCGTATGCAGCGGATGGTGGCGGGCATCGGCCGGGAGCGGCGCAAGAACCCCACCGACGACCTGATCTCGGCCCTGGTCTGCGCGAACGTGGACGGCCAGGCCCTCGGGGCCCGCCAACTCGGGGCCTTCTTCTCCCTCTTGATGGTCGCCGGGGTGGAGACCACCCGCAATGCGATCACCCACGGGCTGACGCTGCTCACCGACCACCCGGACCAGCGCGACCTGCTGCTCTCGGACTTCGAGAAGTACGCGGACGGCGCGGTGGACGAGATGATCCGCCACTCGACGCCGATCATCCAGTTCCGCCGGACGGTGGCCGCCGAGCACACCATGGACGGGCACGTGTTCCGGCCGGGCGACAAGGTGGTGCTGTACTACGCGTCCGCCAACCGCGACGAGGCGGTCTTCCCCGATCCGGACGCCTTCGACATCACCCGCTCGCCCAATCCGCACCTGGGGTTCGGCGGCGGCGGCCCGCACTTCTGCCTGGGCGCGCACCTGGCCCGGGTGGAGATGAAGGCGCTCTTCCGCGAGTTGCTCACCCGGCCGGTCGGGCTGCGCGCGGTGGGTCTGCCGGACCTGGCCGGGTCGAACTTCGACAACCGGGTCCGTTCGCTCAAGTTCGCCTTCGAACGCCCCTGACGCCGCCCGGGAAGGAGCGGGACCGGCCACCGGGCAGGCTGGGAGCCCGGCGGCCGGAGCGGGTGGTGGCGGCACCCGGGACGCGGCTACTTCTGCAGGCGCCGCACGGCGAGGACGCAGTGGGCGCTGCCCGTGAGCACGGACTCGTCGCCCGCGAACGCCTGCAGGGTCTCCGCGTCGACCGGCTTGCCGGGGACCGCCTCGGGCCAGGCGCGCGTGGCGAACAGGAAGTAGGCCTGCCCGCTCTCGTCCGCGGCGGCGACCCACTCGTCGGGGGCGGTGCACTGCGCGTTCATCCCGGGCAGGGTGAGCGCGATCTGGTTGCCTTCCAGCAGGATCTGCACCGGGAAGGCGGCCGGGTTGCGGGTGCCGTCCATGACGACGTCGCCGATGGGCAGGCCGATCTCCTCCAGCAGCCCGCGGGCCGCCGCCTCGCCGGCCTCCCGGCCCTTGGGGCCGTCGCCGAGGGTGTAGGCGAGGAGGTACGGGATGTCGTGCGCCTCGGAAGGGTCGCCGATCCAGGCGAGCACCGAAAGGGTGCCGAGCTGGGACCGGTCGATTTCGGCTTGAGTAGAAGTCATGCGCCGCACCCTAGTGGTCCCGCCCCCAGGCCTTTCACGGCCTTTCACCCGGGCGGGCTAGACCTCCCAGAATCCCCCTCCGGAATTCGTCTGCATGTTCGCGTCCTGGTACTGGAGGCGCACAATGCGCGCGTTTTCCGGGATTTCGAACACCACCCATCCCTCGGCCCGCTCACCCACCTCCAGGGAATCGAAGACGAGTGGTTTGCCGGTGGTCAGCTCGCCGGTGGGCACCACCGGGTGGCGCTGCCCCGCGCTGTCGTGCGCCCACACGCGTCCGAGCGCCCCGTACGAGGCCCCGCCCACGTTGACGAAGGACATCCGGGCGGCCACCCAGCGCTTGCCGGCGGGCGGGGCGTAGTTCTTCTCGACGCTGATCGCCGGGTCCACGTACGCGGTCAGCACGGCTTGGAGGTGCCGGCCGACCTGCGCACCGTCCACCCGTACGGAGTCACCCACATGGGCGGCCTTCACGGCGGGCCGTTCGGGTGCCTCCCCGCCCGGCGCCCCGTCGTCCACCGGGACGGCGGGGGCCACGGCCGGGGCGAGCGCGGCTTCCCCGGGAGCGCTCTGGCAGGCCGTGGCACCGAAGAGGAGGAGCGGGAGGAGGGCGGCGGCGAGGACGGGCGTGTGGCGACGGGCGGCGGGCTGACGCATTCGGGATCCCTTCGGGGATGTATTTCGGTCAGTCTCACGCGCCCGAGCGGGCAATTGCACTCACCGACACGAGTGCGCACGGGGAGTGCGTGCGGCCGGTTGCGGCCAACTGCCAGCACAATGCGTTCCGGCGGATTCCCGTCACCCCGATCTCATCTGGAGGAAGAATGCGCATGTCCGGCCGCCGAATGGCACTGGCAGCCCTCTCCGCACTGGCCGCCACCACGGTATTCACCGTCCCGGCCGGGGCCACCGTTTTCAACCAGGGCATTTCCGTACACCCGCACGCTCACCTCGCGCAGGACGGCAGCGTCACCCTTTCCGGCAGCTACCACTGCGAGCAGGCGTCACCCGTGGGGGCGATGCAGATCAAGGCGACCCTCGTCCAGGACGGCATCCGGCTCAGCCTCGGCGCGGACGAGGTCGTCTGCGACGGCACGGAGCGCACGTGGGTCGCCCACGCGCCGGTCTCCTTCGTGCACGTGCAGCCGGGTCACGCGCGGGTCACCGGGGAGATCCAGGAGGTCCGGCTCTCCGGCTTCATGCCTCGATCGGTCACCACGGTCGCCCAGGACAGCAAGGACGTCGAGGTCCGCGAGGGGCACTGAGCCACCGCGCGACGACGGGCGCGTGGCACGCGCCCGCCCGGTAGCCGCCGCTGCCGGGGCCGGGCGCCCGGGGCCGCACACGCCCCGAACACCCGGCAGGGCCGGGACACCCGCCGCGCCCGGCACCGTCAGCGGCACTCCGGGGCGACGTCCGTCATCGACATGAAGGCCACCGAGCGGCACTCGGCGTCCGCGTGCGGACGCCCGGTCGTCCAGTCCACGACGGTCGGCGCTCCGGCCGCCAGCAGGACCAGGGCCAGGACTCCCGTCACGGCGGCCTTGCTCAGCCCGCGCACAACACGATCCGTTCCATGGACGGCATCATCACCCCACCTCCCGCACCCCACAACCCGGGGTGACCGGCCGCTCACTCCACGCTCCGCGGGCTGCCGCCGACGGTGAACTCGCACCACACCGCCTTGCCGTCGCCCCGGGACTCCACACCCCAGTGCGTGGCCAGCGCGTCCACCAGCAGCAGCCCGCGCCCCGTGGTGGCCGCCTCGCCCGGAGTGCGCCGGCGCGGCCACACGCTGGAGCGGTCCTTGACCCACAGCCGGATCCGCCGGACCGGTTCCGGCAGCACCTCCATGGTCAGCACCGCCCCGCCGTCGGTGTGCAGGAGGGCGTTGACCAGCAGCTCCCCGGCCGCCAGCTCCACGTCGTCGGCGAGTTCCGGCATGCCCCAGTCGCGCAGGGCCTGGCGCAGGGCGTAGCGGGCCTCCGAGAGGCCTTCGGGGTCGGCCTGGTGGACGTACTGGTGGATGCGCGGCGCCCGGCGGGTGCCCGGGTCGGGGGCCCGGCGCAGCACCAGCAGGGCCACGTCGTCGCCGGAGCCCCAGCGCTCCCAGAGCCGGTCCGAGAGGTGGTCGGCGAGTGCCTCGGGGGCCTGCGGGCCGCTGCGCACCGCCTGCGCCAGGGCCTCCATGCCCTGGGTGATGGTCGTGCCCGGCTCCTCCACCAGGCCGTCCGTGCACAGTACGAGGGTCTCCCCGGGGACCAGGTCGAGCCGGGTCTCGGGGAACTCCTCCTGCTCGAAGACCGAGGCCAGCCCCAGCGGCAGGCCGCCGCGCACGTTGGGCCAGCCGGTACGCCCGTCCGTGTGCCGGATCAGCGGTCCGAGATGGCCCGCGCGGACCGCCCGCACGCCTCCGGTCTCCAGGTCCACCTGCGCGTACATGCAGGTGGCGAAGCGCTCGGTGTCCAGTTCGGCGAGGAAGCGCGAGGCCCGCGCCAGCACCGTGGACGGCGGGTGGCCCTCCCCCGCGTACGCCCGCAGCGCGATCCGCAGCTGGCCCATGATGGCCGCCGCGTGCGTGTCGTGGCCCTGTACGTCGCCCACCACGATGCCGACGCGGTCGCGGGGCAGCGAGATCACGTCGTACCAGTCCCCGCCGACCTCCCGCCCGCTCCAGGCGGCGTGGTAGCGGACCGCGATCTCGCCGCCGGTGATGTCCGGAATCCGGCGCGGCAGCATGGCGGCCTGCAGGCCCGTCGCGAACTCCCGCTCCTGGTCGAAGAGGAGCGCCCGCTGGAGGGACTGCGCCACGATGCCGGCCAGGCCCAGGCAGAGGTTGCGCTCCTCCGGGCTGAACTCGCTGCGCCGCCGGTAGAAGAGGACCAGCCCGCCGATGGCCTTGGCCTGCGCGATCAGCGGCAGGTAGGCGGCCGCGTCGAACCGGATCCGGTTCAGGTAGTCCGCGAGGAGCGGGAACTCCCCGCCGAGCTCGGACAGCGAGGTGACGAAACGTGCCTGCCGGGTGAGCACCGCGTGCGACAGCGGCAGCGAACCGTCCAGCCGGGTGAACCGCCGCTCGCTGAGGATCTCCAGCGACTCCCCGCTCAGCGCGATGATCTTGATGGTGCCGCCCTCGACCAGCCCCAGGGCCAGCCCGTCCGCACCGAGACGCTCCAGCGCGCCCGCCCCGGTCAGCGCGGCCGTGACGTCGTCCACCGTCACCGCCCTCGACAGGGCCTCCGTGGTCCGCTGCACGATCGTCGTCTGCTGGGCGCGCGCCGCCTCCAGCTTGCGCAGCAGCGTCGCGTGGGCCAGCTCCGCCGTCGCGTCCCGGACGATCCCCACGATGCGCCGCGACCGCCCCTCGCCGTCCCGCAGGATCCGGCCCGAGGTGTGGGTCCACTGGTCGAGGCCGTCGCGCCTCTGCACCGTGAAGTACGCGCCGTACGTGTCCCCGCCGCTCTCCAGGACCCCCGCGATGGCCTCGGTCAGCCGGACCCCGTCCTCGGGCCGGATGTGCAGCGAGACCCCCTCCGGGGTGCCGTCGAACTCCTCCGGCCCCAGGTCGAAGACGGCCATCGCGGCCTCGTCCAGCTCCACCGTCCCGGCGTCCAGGTCCCACTCGAAGCTGCCCATGCCGTTCAGCGCGAGCCGCTCCCCCGGCGCGGTCACGGGGGCCCGCCGGACCGGCTCCGGTCCCTCGCGCTCCGCCGCTGCCACCTTCCACACCACCTAACGGCCGGGCCAGCACGGCTGCGAGATCAGCCGCTCCCACTCCTCGTCAGGATGCCCCGGAAGGGTGCGCCCGGCCTCCCGCCAGCGCTTGACGACCGAGAGGTAGATGGTGGCCTGGTCGGCGGCCGGGGCGCTCGCGTACGGCCCCCCGTACGGGCCCGCGTACGGAGCCGCGTGCGGGGCACGCTCGAACCCGCCGGCCCTGGCCGTCGTGGCGGGCTGTTCCGCGCGGCTGGCGGGAATGCGCACCCAGCCGCGGCCCTGTGCTCGCTCCGCGCTCATCACGGACCCCTCTCACCGCGGATCTCACCGCGGATACGTCGTCGGATGCCCTGGGGGTACCCCCGGAGGACGCCCGGGGCAAGCAGCCCTGTCGAACCGGGCGACACCGGTGGAGCCCGGCCGCGGACCCCGGGCGCCGAGGCTCTTGCGGACTCCTCTCACCAGTCTCCCCGCCGTGAAGCCCGCGCCGTGCACGAATCGCATGGAAGGGCCGAATGAGGGAGCCGTCAGCAGCCCCGCGAAGAACAGCCCGGGCCACGAGGACTCGAAGCAGGGGCTCAGCTCGGGCGCCCCGCTGTGCCCCACGGTCTCCAGCCCCGCCCGCAGCCCCGCGTCGAGCAGCTCCAGCCGGGCCAGGTCCGGGACGAAGCCGGTGGCCGCGATGACGTGCGCGACGTCGAGGACCACGGATTCCCCCGCCCGGCTGGACAGCCCGAGCCGGGTCCGCTCGCCCACCGCGACCGCCCGGTGCAGCCGGTGCCCGAGCAGGACGGGCACGCGCCGCTCGAAGCGGTCCCGCAGCCACCAGGCGCCCGCCGGGCCCAGCGCGGTCGCCGCGATCCGCTCCCGGGTGGGCGCGGGCAGCCGGCGCACCGCCCAGGGCAGCTCGGACCACACCCAGCTGCGCCAGCCGGTGCCGAGGCCGCTGTGCGGATCGCGCAGGGCGCGCAGCGCGGGCCGGTCCAGGGGCTGCGGGACGGTGTTCCAGTTCAGCCGGGTGCGCCGGGCGACCAGGCACGGCCGGGCGCCCTGCTCGGCCAGCAGGGCGGCGGTCTCCAGGGCTGCCTGCCCGGCCCCGAGCACGGCGACCTCGCGGCCGGCGAAGCGGGTCAGGTCGCGGTGGCCGCTGCTGTGCGAGTAGTGGGCGGGCGGGAGCTCGCGCAGCCCCTCGGGGTGGTGGACGAAGGGCATCACCCCGACCGCGAGGGCGACCGTACGGGCGAGCAGGGGCGGTCCCTCGGCGGTGCGGACGCGGAAGCCGTCGCCCTGCGGGGTCACCTCCGTGACGGTCACCTCCTCCACCTCCGGTGCGGCCTGCCGGGCGAACCACATCCCGTACGCACTGAACGTGCCGATCGGCAGCGGAGTGCCGTGTTCCGCGGCCAGTCCGCGCGTGGCGCAGTAATCGGCGAGGGTGTGCCGCCCGTCCGGCGCGGACAGGTTGGAGGACCAGGGCTCCGACTTCAGGTACATGCCGTCGGGCATGTGGTCGCGCCACGAGGCCATGGGCCGGCCCAGCAGCCGTACGCCGAGCCCCGCGCCGGCCGCGTGGGCGGCGATGGACAGCCCGTACGGGCCCGCGCCGATCACCACGAGATCGTCGATCCGCGTCACGGCCGCTCCTCCAGCTCGATGGTCACCGGCCCGGCCCGGCCCGGCCGGCCGCGCCGGTCGTGGTCAACGCGTCACCAGCTCGTCCGGCTCGGCCGACGCCTCCGGCGGGACGGGACGGGAGGCGGACCCGGCGGCCGGGGCGGAGGCGGGCGCGGGAGGGGGAGGGGGAGGGGGAGGGGGAGGGGGAGCGGCGGCCGGCTGCTCCCCGCGCTGGCGGGGCGTACGGACGACCGCGCGCGCCGTGCGGCGGCCCTGCGCCGGGACCCCGCGCAGGACCCGTACGCCCTTGCCCGCACCACGCCCGAGGAAGGCGCCGAGCATCGCCAGGAACGGCAGCAGGTCGTCGGCGGCGAACCAGGCCGTCTCGACCCCGCCGCCCCGCCCCGGCCGCACGGGCCGGCCCGCCGGCACCGGCCGCGCACCGGCCGCCGCGCCCTGCTGGTCCGCGGCTTGGCGGTCCGCGGCGCGGTCCGGGCCGGGCTCCGGCTCCGTCGCCCGCCCCGGGCCGGTCCGCTGGCCGGCGACCAGCGGCGGGACCTGCTCCGCGGCGCCGTCCGGCCGGCCGGCCGTCGCCGCCGCCGCTGCCGCTGCCGGACCGGCGGAACCCACCCCGTGCTCCGCCGCCCGGCGGCGCGGCAGCGCACCGCCCCGGACCGCCGCCAGCAGCGCGTAGTTCTCGGCGACGAACACCCGGCCCGGACCGCCCGAGGGCTGCGGGACCCGTTGGCCCGTCAGATCCAGGTACATCGCCTGGACCACGTCCAGTCCGGCCGCGTCCGTGAACAGCCGGAACTGCGCGCCCGGACGGGGGTTGAAGTCCACCAGCCGGAAACACCCCTGCTCGTCCCGGCGGAAGTCCAGGTCCAGGATCCCCTGGTAGCCCAGCCGTTCGGCGAGCCGCAGTGCCGCCGCCTCCACCGCCGGATCCGGCAGCCAGCGCCCCACCGCCGTCAGCCCCGTCCGCACCGGCCAGGACAGCTCCTTGCGGCCCGATCCCGCGAGCAGCGGACGCCCGCCCCGGGCGAAGGCGCCGTGGAAGAACCAGTCGGTGTCCGGACCCGCCGGCAGGAACCGCTGGAGCAGCAGCCGGCTGCCGGCCTCCGCGGAGCGTTCGTACAGCCGGCGCGCCTCTGCGGCGGTGTGCACCAGCGTGGTGCTCCGCAGCCCGTCGGCCCCGGTGGGCAGCAGCCAGGGCCGGCTCCACTTGGCGACCACCGGCAGGCCGAGCCGCCAGGCCGCCTCGGCGGCCTCGGCCCCGCTCGCCGGGATCACGGTCTCCGGGTGCGGGACGTCCCAGCGCGAACAGAGCCGCGACAGCTCGGCCTTGTCGGCCACCCGGGCGGGCAGGTTGTCGGGCTGATGGGGGATCCGGAACCGTTCGTACAGCATGGGCGCGACCCGGGACACGGCGATGGCGCTCAGGTCGTCCATGGCGATGAGCACGGCCTGACGGCCGATCCGATCCGACACCCCGGTCAGGCACTCCAGCAGCGCCTCGGGCGCCTCCGGGTCCAACCCGCCGGCCGGCCCGGCGTGCACGGCGCGCAGGTACCGCGAACGCCCCATGGGACCTCCCCCGGCCTCGACGACGGCATGGACCTCCACACCCGTGCGGCCAAGGGATCTGACGGCGCCGAGGGTTCCGTGGTGGAACGGATTCCGATCGAGTCTGAGCACTACGGCGGGCACATGGTTGAGATACGCGTGCATGGCAACGGTGTCTTTCACCTAGTCGGACCAAGCGGGGGTGGTGTGCACCTGCTAATGGCCTACGCGGCAGTCACCGGACAGGCCATTCGTCAGATCTGATGCCTAACGTCTTGGGAAGGCACACCGATTCAGGAAAGCTCGGGAGACGCCATGCCCAGACCACGCCGCCGACTGGCGAGCACCTGCATCGGTACGGTCACGGCCGGACTGCTCGCCACCGGAGCCGCGCTCGCGGCTCCCGGAGAGGACCGGTCCACGGGCTCCGACATCGCCATGGGCGCCTACCTCGACTTCGGGCCGCCCGGAGTGGCCCGGATCCCGCACCTGTCGAACTGGCTGGGCGGCAGGGAGATCCGGGTCGGACACACCTATCTCCCCGGTGACCAGTGGGCCGGCATCGAGGGCAGGGTCTCGTTCCTGGAGGACTGGGCCGAATGGCGCCAGGCCGAGGAGGACCGGATGTTCGTCCTCAACGTGCCCATGCAGGAACGGAACGAGGGCCGGGTGCCCGACTACGAGGTGGCACAGCTGATCAGGGAGGGCGCCGAGGGGGACTACGACCGGCACTTCAGGAAGCTCGCCCAGCGGCTGGTGTCGCTGGGCGTCCCGGACACGGTCATCGTGCTCGGCTGGGAGATGAACGGCGTCACCTACACCCACCGCTGTGCGCCCGACCCGGAGAACTGGAAGGCGTACTGGAGGCGCATCGTCACCACGATGCGCGCGGTGCCCGGACAGGAGTTCAAGTTCGACTTCGCCCCGAACCGGGGTACGGACGCGATCGGCTGGACGCGGTGCTACCCCGGCGACGACGTGGTCGACATCATCGGCATGGATTCGTACGACCAGGCTCCCGGCAAGACCTTCGACGACCAGATCACCCAGCCGTACGGGCTCCAGAAGCACGTCGACTTCGCGAAGGCGCACGGCAAGGAGATCTCGTACCCGGAGTGGGGGCTCTTCCGCCGCGGGGACAATCCGGAGTACGTGCGGCGCATGCTGAAGTGGATCGAGCAGCACAAGCCGCTCTACCACACCATCACCGACTACTGCCCGCACGGCGTGTGGCAGTGCAAGCAGAACCCGGAGTCCGCGAAGGTCTTCCGCGACGCGCTGACGCCCGAGCGGCCCGGCCCGGTCATCCCGACCCCGGTGGTGCCCACGCCCGTGGTCCCGACCCCGGTGGTCCCGACCCCCGTGGTACCCACGCCTGTCGTGCCCACGCCGTCGGTCCCGACGCCCCAGATCCCGACCCCGCAGATCCCGACCCCGCAGATCCCCACGCCCTCGGTCCCCACGCCCGGCATCCCGACCCCGCAGGTGCCGACCCCGCAGGTCCCGACGCCCGGGATCCCCAAGCCCTCGCCCGTGGCCCCCGGCCCCGTGACGCCGAGCCCCGAGGTCCCGCTGCCGGTGACCCCGAGCCCGCTCGTCCCCACGCCGGTCACCCCGAGCCCGGAGGTCCCCGCGCCCGTCAGCCCGAGCCCGGAGGTCCCGGCACCGGTCACCCCGGCACCCGTGACCCCGAAGCCCGAGGTCCCGCTGCCGGTCACGCCCAGTCCGCTCGTCCCGACCCCCGACGTCCCGAAGCCCTCGCCCGAGGTCCCGAGCCCCGAGGTCCCGGCCCAGTCGCCCTCGCCCTCGGTCCCGCCCGTCGTGCCCACGCCCGCCGTGCCGAAGCCCGAGCCCACGCCGCCGAAGCCCCTGCCGCAGCCGCAGCAGCCGCCGGTCAACAGCTCGCAGTGGTGCGTGCCGCTCAACTTCGGCGAGTGGCTCTCCAAGCTGGTCGGCAAGCAGTCGGTCTGCATCAGGCTCGACTGGGTCAAGGGCTCCGGCATCTGGCCCTTCTAGACGGGTCATCGCACCCGCAGTTCGTTGAGCCGCGCCCGCCAGTCCCTGGCGGCCGGCAACGCCTCCCGCAGGGCGTCCACCGCCCGCTCGCGCCCCGTCAGCTGCGACTCGTGCAGCCGCAGCAGGGGCGCGAGCGCGCTGGTGGCCAGCAGGAACCGCTGGTTCACGACCGTCTCGGGCCGCCAGTGGTTCTTGTACGGCTCGTTGCCGCGCAGGAAGCTCACCACCGGCCTGCCCTCGGCGAGCGCCCGCCCGGCCTCGTAGCGCAGCAGCAGCGTCGCCACGTCCACCTTCCGGGTCCGCAGGTCCGGGTCGGCCCCGTAGAGGTAGCCGCCGCTGAGTCCGGCCGACAGCAGCGTGACGTTGGCCGCCACCACCTTCCCGTCCAGCCGGAACTCCGTCAGCCGGCCCTCACCCGCCCGCACCATCCGCCGGGTGGCCCGGGTCAGGTGCTCGGCGAAGCGGGGCCTCAGGTGTTCGGGGGTCACCCCGCGGCCGCGCCACTGCTTCTCGTGCAGCCGCAGCAGGGTCCGTACGGCACGCGGCACTTCCTGCTCGGTGACCTCGTGCTCCTCGATCCCGGCCGCGTCGGTCTTGCGCAGCTTGGCCCGCACCCGCTGGGCGCCGGACGCCGGCATCCGCTTGACCAGCTCGTCGAAGGGCAGCGTGGGCAGCTCCATGCACGTGGAGTCGGCGAGCCGCGCGGAGACCCCGGGCCACTGCCGGTACAGCTCCTCGGCGGCCGCCCCGGGACGCACCTCCCGCAGGTCGACGACGGCCCGCCGGGCGGCCCGGTGCAGCCCGTGGGCCAGCGCCGGGACGACCTGCCCGGCTTGCTCCGCGGCCACGAGCACGTCGAAGTAGTCGGTGATGGGGCCGCCGAGCGGCACCAGCAGCGGCATCGGCCGGTGTACGAGCATCAGCGCGGCCGCGCCGACCAGTTCCTCGCCGCGCCGGACGAGGACGATCCGGAGCCGGCCGTCCTTCCCGTACGACAGCCACCAGGAGTGCAGCCAGGCGTGGCTCTGGAAGGGGGTGGCGGTGGGACAGCCGCGGAAGAGCCGGTTCCACGGCTCCTCCAGCGCGGCGAACTGCCGGGGGTCGCGGCACAGCGTCACCGACAGGGCCCCGGCGGAGCCCGAACTCATCGCACGGACTCCTTCTCCTTGGCCGAGGTGGGCTCACCCTGGGCGGGGAGCGAGGCGTACTCCTCGACGGGGGACGCCACCGCGGGCTCGGCCGGCGCCGCGGCCACCGCTCGGGCCGGGGCCTGGACCGCGGGCCCGTCCCCGTGCTCCTCGGAGCGCCGCGCACGGCCCGGCCGGGCGAGCAGCCACAGCCCGCCGAGCAGCCCGCCGGCGCACATGCCGACGGCCCCGCTGATGGCGGCGGACGGGGAGGCGGGCTCGGTCGGAGCCACGGCCTGGTTGAAGAGGAGCAGCTGGACCCCGGTGTTCTTGGCGGCCTGGTTGCTGCTGAGCGACAGGGCGTCGGCCACCGCGTTCGCGATGTCGGCGGCCTCGGACGGGCTCTTCGAGGTGCCCGTGATGGCGATCATCGGGGACTCGGGCGAGGTCTCGGCCCGTACCTGGGTGCGCAGCTGACGGGCGGTGATGCCCGCGCGGGGCTGGGCGTAGCCGAGGGTGGAGCTGCTGGTGGCGATCCGGGCGTACGCCTGCGCGAAGCCGAGGGCGGTGGCCGGCTCGGTGGTCTCGTCGGGCACGGCGACGACATAGCTGGTGGCGGCGTACTCGGGGGTCTTGAGCACCCCGTACGCCCCGCCCGCGGCCAGCCCGAGCACGGCGCACACGGGCAGTGGCCACCACGCGGGCGGCTTCGGCAGCCGCCGCCGCGACTTCCGCTCGGAGCGGTGGTCCGGCTTCCGCTCGGCGGCCTTCCGCTCCGACTTCTGCTCGGGCTTCTGCTCGGACTTCTGCTCGGACTTCTTGTCGGACTTCTTCTGATCGGTGGTATCGGCCATGAGCGTGCTCGCTTCCTGGGTGGAGGGTGGTTCGGGGAGGGGACGGTTCAGCCGGTTCCGGTCGGCTCCGCCGGACCCGGGCCCACCGGCTTGCGCCGGGCACCGACGACGGTTCCGGTGGCGGTTGCGGCGCCGGGCACGCGCTCGGGCACGGCCGCGCCCGGTACCGAAGGCTCGGCCCGCGACGGATCCGGGCCGGACGGATCAGGGCCCGGCGGACCCGACGGGCTCGGAGCGCCCGGAGCGCCCGGAGCGCTCGGAGTGACCGGAGTGACCGGAGTGACCGGGCCGCGGGCGGCCCCGGCGGTGCCCGGCGCGGCCGAGAGGGCGAGGTCGTACACGTCCAGCAGCTGCCGCGCGCTGCGGGCGATGTCGTAGCGGCGGACCACCGGCGGCGGGGGCAGCCGGCGCGCTCCCGCCTCCATGTGCCCGCGCAGCGCCGCGACCAGTTCCTCCGTGCCCGTGCCGATGCGGCGGGCCCCGGGGGCCTGGGCGGCCGGCAGGTCGTCGATGGCCGGGCAGGTCACGTGCAGGACGGGGAGTCCGGCGGCCAGCGCCTCCACGACCGCCAGCCCGAAGGCCTCCTCCCGCGACGGGGAGACGAAGACGTCCATGGCGGCCAGCAGCGCCGGGATGCCGGGGGTGCGGCCGTCCGCGCTGTCGCCCAGCGGGTCCCGCTCCCCCAGCAGGTGGATCCGGCTCTGCGCGCCGAGCTCGGCGGCCAGCCGGCGCAGCCCCGCCCGCTCCGGCCCGTCCCCGGCCAGCAGCAGGTGCGCCCCCGGCAGCGCGGCCACGGCCCGCACCAGGACGTCGAACCGCTTGCCCGGGACCAGCCGCCCGACCCCGCCGACGACGAAGGCACGTTCGGGCAGGCCGGTCCGGGCGCGGGTGGAGCGCCGGACGCCCTCCTCGAAACGGAAGCGGACGGCCTCGATCCCGTTGGGTACGACGTGTACCCGCGCGGCCGGCACCCCCCACCCCTCCAGCCGGGCGGCGACGGTGTCGGACACGGCCACGGTCGCCGCGCCGAGGCGTTCGGAGGCCAGGTACAGCGCCCGTACCCCGCCGGACAGCGGCCGGCCCTCGATCTCGCCCTCGCCGAGGGAGTGTTCGGTGGCCACGGTCGCCCGGGCGCCCGCGAGCCGGGCCGCGAGGCGCCCGTACACGCACGCCCGGTACAGGTGGGTGTGCACGAGGTCGTACTCGCCGCGCCGGATGAACCGCACCAGCCGCGGCAGCGCCCCCAGGTCCCGGTTGCCCCGCATCCCGAGGTGCACGACCCGGACCCCGTCGGCGCGCAGCCCCTCGGCCACCGGCCCGGGGTTGGTCAGCGTCAGCACGTCGCACTGCATCGGCATGTGCCTCAGCAGCAGCCGCAGTTGCTGTTCGGCGCCGCCGACGCCGAGGCCGGTGATGATGTGCAGGGCCTTCACCGGCGCACCGCCCGGCGACGCAGTTCCTGCGCCTGGTGGCGCAGCTGCTTGATCCGCAGCCGGGCGCCGCCGTCGGCCTGGCTGACGTGGGTGCGGGGCAGCGCGTGCGGGCCGGCGAGCCGCCCGGGGTCGATGGCGCAGGCGTACGCGTAACCGGCGGCGCGGGTGGCGTCGACGACCCGGGCATCGAGGTGCCCGTACGGGTAGCAGAACCCCTCGGGCAGGGTTCCGGTCAGCTCGCGCAGCAGGTCGCGGCTGCCGCGGAGCTCCTGCTGGAGGACGTCGTCGGGGGCCGCGGTGAGGTCCTGGTGGAGCAGCCCGTGCGAGCCGATCTCCTGTCCGGCGTCGGCGACTTCGCGGATGCCCTCGGCGGTGAGCAGGGACTTGCGCGGGCCCAGCGGGTCCCACGCGTTGTCCACGCCGAGCCGGCCGGGCAGCACGAAGAGGGTGGAGGTGAAGTCGTGGCGGCGCAGCAGCGGCAGCGCGTGGGTGAGGAAGTCGGTGTAGCCGTCGTCGAAGGTCAGCCCGACCAGCCCGGCGCCGCGGCCGGCCGCGCGGGCCCGGAGGAGTTCGCCGACCGAGACCCCGCGCAGTCCGCGGGAGCGCAGCCACAGCAGCTGGGCCTCCAGCGCCTGCGGGGTGACGGTGATCCCGTACGGGTCCTCGGCGGGGTCGGTGAACTCGGCGACCGAGTGGTACATCAGGACCCACGGCGAAGCGGTCCGGCGGGCGGGGACCACGGCGGCGGGGGCCGTGTCGATGTCAGCGGACATTGCGGAACCTCTGCGTGAACTGGGAGATCTGACCGGGCAGGGCGGTGACTTCGAGGGCGCGTATGGCCATGCCGGTGGCTCCGAACATGGCCGGGACCAGCAGGCAGCCGAGGGCGGCGCTGAGCATCGGGTCGGGGATCATCGGCCCGGCGATCCAGCCGGTGGCGCAGGCGGCGACGGCGGCCACGGCGAGCCGTCCGATGCTGACGGCGACCCCGCGGACCTGGATGGCGATGATCCGCGAGCCGAGCCCGGTGAGCAGCAGGGCGGCGGTGGTGGAGATGCCGGCGGCGTTGGCGGCGGCGATCCCGTAGGTGCCCCACCAGCCGACGGCGAAGGCTCCGGCCACGATGTTGACGAGCAGTCCGGCACCCATCGCGAACGCCGGGAACCAGGTGGGCCGGGCGGTCGAGAAGAAGGGCCGGGACAGTGCCCCGACGAGGCAGTGGCCGAGGAGTCCGAGTCCGTAGACCCGCATGACGGAGGCGGTGGCGAGGGTGTCCTGGTGGGTGAAGGCACCGCGTTCGAAGAGGACCTGGATGATCTGGGGCGCGTAGCCGATGACGAGGGCGGTGCCCATGAGGACGGCGAGCGAGGCCAGCGCGAGGTCCTGCTCGACGCGGCGCCGGGCCTTCTCCAGCTCCCCGCCGGCCATGGCCTGGGCGACGACGGGGAAGGTGACGGTGCAGATCATCAGGGAGAGCACCATCGGCATCTGCGCGACCTTCTGCGCGTAGTTGAGGTGCGAGATCGCCCCGGGCGGGAGCGAGGCGGCCAGGAACCGTTCGACGAGCACCTGCGACTGCCGGAAGACGGCGAAGAAGATCACCGGTGCGATGACCCCGAAGGCGATGAGGGTGGGGCGGTCGCGGTCGCGCTGGCTGCGCGGGGCCCTCTTGGCGCGGGGCGGTCCGAAGCCCACGTTCCGGATGAAGGCGGGCAGCTGGACGAGGACCATCAGCAGCCCGCCGACGGCGACGCCCGCGGCGGCCGCCCGCACGCCCCACACGGCGTTCAGAGCGACCATGGTGCCGATGATCCCGACGTTGTACGAGACGTAGATCGCGGCGGGCGGCACGAAGGAGCGGTGGGCCCGCAGCGCGGCGCTGAAGTATCCGGCGATGCCGAAGGAGATGACGGTCAGCGCCGTCATCCGGGTGCACTGGACGGCCAGTCCGGGGTCGGGCAGGCCGGGCGCGAGCACGGCGACGACCGCCGGCGCGGCCACGATGAGCAGGGAGGCGACGGCGGCCACGAACACGGCGAGCCGGGACAGGGTCGCCCCCACGAGCAGCCGTACGGGGTCCTGCGCGCGGGCCTCCTTGCGGGTGAGGCCGGCCCGGCTGGCGGCCCGCCGGGCCAGGGCGTGGCTGAACGCGGGCACCATCAGCAGCGCCATGGCGTCCTCGATGAGCAGCGTCGAGGCCATCTCGGGCACGGTCCAGGCGATCAGGAAGGCGTCGCTGTCGTGCCCGGCCCCGAAGAGGTGCGCGATGGTCTGGTCGCGGACGAGCCCGAACACCGCGCCGGCGGCGGTCAGCCCGGCGGTGACCGCGGCGGCCTTCGCCAGGAACCGCCCGAGCGGGGGACTCCCGCCGGGGGTGGCGGGGTCGGGGAGCTCGGCGGACCCGACCGTCCGGCTGCCGCGGGGGCCGGCGGAGCCGGCCTTCTGCCCCGCCTGCTTCGCCTGCCGGACCCGGCCGGACCGGCTCCCACCGGGGGCGGTGGGCACGGATGCCTCAGCGGCGCGCCGGACGTGGCCCAGCCTGCTGCCCGCGGGCGCCGCCTGGGCTTCGGGCGCGTCGGCGGAGCCGCTCGCGGCTCGCGCCGCCACCCGCACGCTGCGCTTGCCCGAGGCCCCGCCCGGATACCCGGCGGAGCCGAACAGGGGCTCCCGCACGGTGTGCTCACCACCCGGCAGGCCCCCGGTGACGAAACCCCGGTCCGCCGGAACCGGCACCGCGCCGTTGCGGCCGGGACGGCCGCCGGCGACGAACCGCGGGTCCGCCGGAACCGGCACGGCCGGATCCGCCGGGGTTGCCGGACGGGGCGCCGCCCCGTGGCGGTTGCGGCCCGGGCCGCCCCCGGCAGCAGAACCGGGGGCCGTCGGATCCGTCCCGCCGCCGGGTGCCCCGGCCACGGTCACGTTCCGTGCGTACCCGCTGGGCCCGCCGGACGCGCTGGACCCGCCGGACCCGAACAGGCCCTCCCGCACGGCCGGCTCACCGCCCGGCACGGCCTCCGCCGCGAACTCGGGGGACGCGGGGCTCGCCGCGCCCGCAGCCCCTGTCGGGCCCTGCCCCGTGTGGCGTCCGGCCGCGGGGCCGTTGGAGCCGGGGACCGTACCGGGCAGGACCGGGCCCCGGGCCGGGCCGGGGCCGCCCTGGGCGGCGGGGGCGCCGGCCGCACCGGACCCGGCCGCAAGGCCGTTCCGGCCCGGGAGGGCGCCGGCGGCGTTCCCGGGGGCCGCGGCCGGGCGGGATGTGCCGGCGGAGCCGGGGGCCGCCCGCGGGGGGCGGGAGTCCGGGGCGCCCGGGACACGGGCGTGGCCCGCCCCGGCCGGGGGGCCGGAGGCGGGCCGCCAAGGCGTGGTGTCCGTCACGGGCGGGCCGCAACCCCGGGGGCCCTACCCCGTGCGCCCGCACCGCCGACGGCCCCGGACACCGCGGCCGCCCCGCGGGGTGGACCCGCGTCCTGCGGGGAGGGCAGCGCCCACCAGGCCGCCAGGCCGATGATCACCCCGGTGAGGACCGTGGACGGCCCCCCGATGTCCGCGTACAGGAAGTCGGTCAGCTGCCACACGAACAGCCCGATCGCGATCAGCCCGCAGTCCCTCATGCCCTCGCCGGCGGCGAGCCTCCGGAGCCCCGCCACCAGCAGCGCGGCCCAGCCGCCCGCCAGCGCGATCAGCCCGATCAGGCCCTGCTCGCTCAGGATCAGCAGGTACATGTTGTGCGGGGAGAGCAGCGGCTGACGGAGGTAGGCCTGTCCCGCGCCCGCGGTGTCGCTGCCGGAGGAGAGCCCCAGCGAGGAGTGCCCGTCGCGGTTGGCCGGGAATCCCTTCAGCCCCACCCCCACCGCCGGCCGTTCGCGCCACATCGACTCGGCCGCGGCCCACATCGTGTAGCGGTCGGTCACCGACTGGTCGGGGGCACTGGAGACCTGGGTGATGGAGGTCAGCCGCTCGGCGACCATGTCGGAGCCGACACCGAGGCCGCCCACCAGGACCACCCCCGCCGCGGCGAGCGCGAGGAGCACCTTCAGCGCCCGCCGGATCCCGGCCAGCAGCATCACCAGTACCGCGGCGCCGGCGGTGGCGATCCACACGCCCCGGCTGAACGACAGCACCAGCGGCAGCACCAGCACCAGTGCCACGCCTCCGCCGATGCGCCGGACCCGCCGCGGCAGCCCGGGCGCCAGCCCGGCCGCGGTCGCCACGATCAGCCCGTACGCCACCACGGTGGCCATGCCCATGACGTCACCGGGGCCGAAGGTGCCCACGGCACGGACGTCCTGGCCCTGGTAGGAGGCCCCGGTGTGGGTGGCGTACTGCACGACCCCCACCGCGCCCTGCACCAGCGCCAGGACCACGAAGCACCCGGCGGCCAGCCGGAACTCCGCGGCATCGCGCACCAGCAGCACCACGGCCGCCGGGACGAGCACGAAGACCTGGAGGTAGCGCACGAAGCCCGGCAGGGCGGCGTACGGATCCCCCGCGGTCATCGTCGCGATCGCGAGGCCCACGGCCGGCGTGCCGAGCACGAGCACGCCCAGCGGGGTCAGCGCCCGCACCCGGCCGCGCAGCGCCTGCACCGCGCAGACGAACGCCAGCAGCAGCGAGGCGGCGTCGGCCGGGCCGACCTTCCCGGAGGCGGTCGCGTCCCCCGCCGGGAGCGGGGCGAGCAGGAACAGCACGGTCGCGGCGAGCGGCAGCAGCGGCCAGTGCCGGCGCAACAGGTCCGGCAGGCCGGGCAGGGCCCGGTGACCGGGGACGACGAGGCTCATCAGCTGCCCCCCAGCCGGAAGCGGAAGAAGGAGGCCGCGGTGCGGGCGAGGATCCACAGGTCCTGCCACAGCGACCAGGTGTCGATGTAGTGGTTGTCGAAGCGGGCCCGGTCCTCGATGGAGGTGTCCCCGCGCAGACCGTTGATCTGGGCGAGGCCGGTGATGCCGACGGGCATCCGGTGGCGGGCCTCGTAGCCGGGGTGGACGGTGGAGAACTTGGCGACGAAGAAGGGCCGTTCGGGGCGGGGGCCGACGAGGCTCATGTCGCCGCGCACGACGTTCCACAGCTGCGGCAGCTCGTCCAGCGAGGACTTGCGCAGGAAGGAGCCCACCGGGCTCATCCCGCGGTCGCCCGCGACGGTCCAGCGGGTGGCGGCCTCGTGCTCGTCGGCGCGCAGGGTACGGAACTTCAGCAGGGTGAAGGGGCGCCCGTACAGGCCGACCCGCTCCTGCCGGAAGATCACCCCCGGCCCGTCCCAGAGCCGTACGGCCAGCGCGCACAGCCCCATCACGGGTGCGGCGGCGATCAGCGCGACCAGCGCGAGCACCGAGTCGATGCCCCGCTTGGCCCAGCGCTCCAGCGGCCGGGCCGGGCGCGGCAGCAGCGGCTGCACTGCGTACCCCCACAGCTGGTCGGCGGGGTGCGCGAGGCGCATCCCGGTGACCTTGGCGGTGCCGGCCGGGTCGGCGAGCCACAGCCGGCAGCCGTGGTCGTGGAAGAGCCGGACCAGGGAGGCGGTGCGCTCGTCGGCCTCCGGCGGGCGGGTGAACACCGCGTGCCGGACGGAGTTCTGGATGACCGCGCGCCGGATGTCCTCGTGCGTGGCGAGGTAGGGCAGGGCGCCGCTGTCGGCCTCGGCACCGGCCGAGGTGTCGGCGAGTCCCACGGGGCGCAGCCCGAACTCGGGGCGGCCGTGCAGGGCGGCGGCCACCGCGCCCGCTCCGGCGCCGGGTCCGACGACGAGGGCGGAGGCGGGCCGGCGGACGGCCGCGCGGCGCTGGAGCTGGTTGACGAGGCCGCGTCCCGCGCAGGCCAGGAAGACCTGGAGGCAGACGGCGGTGAAGAGGACGTGCCAGCCCAGGGACCGGGCCGGGTCCGCGGCGGCCAGTACGGCGGCCGCCCCGCACCACAGGACGGCGGACCGGCCGGCCAGCGCGGGCAGTTCGAGGAGCGCGGAGGGCGCGAGCCGCGGCCGGTACAGCCCGGCCTGCGCGTGCAGCGCGGCGAGCAGCAGGGGCAGGGCGGCGACGGCCGGCACCGCCACCGGGGCCGGCAGCGCCGGTCCGGGCAGGGTGGTCGCGGTGAGTACGGCGGCCAGCGCGTCGGCGGTGAGCAGGGGCAGCACCCGGCTGCGGCGACGGACCCGCCGCGGGCGCAGGGCGGACCTGGCCTGGTCCGTCCTGGGCCCGCGCGGGGGGTGGATGGCGGTCGCGGAACGGCGGCCTGCCGCGTGTGGCGCGGGCGCGAAGGCGCTGCCGCCGGCGGGCCCCGTGCCGCCCTGCCCGGTGTGCCGGGCGGGTGCGCTGTCCATCGTCATCGGCTGATGCGCTCCTGGTTCAAGGGCCGGGGCCTGCCCAGCAGTTCGTGGTACAGGCCGGTGACCGCTTCCGTGGTCCGCCGCACGTCGAAGTCGGTCCGGGCGTGCTGCCGGGCCTGCTCTCCCAGTTCGGCGAGGAGCGGCGGCTCGGAGAGCAGCCGCCCCAGGGCCTTGGCCAGCGCCGTCGGGTCCTCCGGCGGCACCAGGCACAGGCGTCCCTGGCCGGGCGGCAGGCTCTCCCGGGCGCCGCTGACATCGGAGACCAGGACCGGCCGACCACAGGCCATGGCTTCTAGCGGGGCGAGCGCCATGCCTTCCCACCGCGACGGCAGTACAACGAGATCGGCGGCCCGAAGCCACGGTCGGATGTCGGCGGCGGCGCCGGCGAAGAGCACGCCGGGTGGGGCCGTTCGGCGCAGCCGTTCGGTGTCGGGGCCGTCGCCGACGAGGGCGAGGCGGGCTCCGGGGACGGTGCCCAGCAGCTCCGGCCAGGCCCGCAGCAGGATGTCCTGCCCCTTCTGGAGGCAGATCCGGCCCACGCAGACGGCGAGCGGACCCCCGTCCGCCAGGCCGCCCCGGAAGGCGTCGGGCAGCGGGAGTTCGGCGCGCGCCCGGGCCCGGTCCTGTTCGGGGTCCGGTCCGCCGGGGCGGAAGTGGTCCAGGTCCACGCCGTTGCGGATCACCGACCAGCGGGCGGTGATGCCCTCGGTCTCGCCCGCGCGGCGTTCGGCCTCGCTGACGCAGAGCACCCGGTCGGCCCAGCGGGCCCCGTACCGCTCCCAGCGCAGGGCGAGCGCGCCGGTGGCCCCGCCGACCGCGTCGAAGGACCAGGCGTGGGGCTGGAAGACGGTGGGCACGGTGCCGCGCGCGGCGAGCCGCCCGGCGAGTCCGGCCTTGGCGCTGTGGGCGTGCAGCACGTCGGGCCGCACCCGGCGGAGCAGCTGCCGGGCGCCGAGCAGTTCGGCGGGCAGCCGGGGGCCGGGGGCCCGCCCGGCCCGCCAGGTGAGCACCTCGGCGCCGGCGGAACGGGCGGCGGCGCCGAGGGTGCCGCCGGGCGGGCAGCCGACGACGGCGCGCAGGCCGTCGGCGGTCTGGGCGCGGACGAGGTCGGTGACGACCCTGGCCACACCGCCGTCGACGGGCTGTACGAGATGGAGGACGGTCGTGGGCTGTGCCGCCCGAGGTTGTGTGGGCACGTGGAGTGGTCTCCTACGTTCAGCGGCGCGCGTCTGTCTGAACGAAGAGCACACCGAGGAAATGACCCTGACTTTCGCCCGTGAACCTGAAGTTCAGGCTGCGGGCGCCCCCGGACAGGGCGGGACTCAGGTCGAAGACGTCCGCGTCATATCCGAGGTTATTCACATGTTCGGGCTGTCGCACGAACGACTGATCGCCGAATTCCGTGATCGTGGAATTCATAACATCATTAAAAGGATTTTCTCCGTCACTGAGGCTCACCCGGCGCCCACTGTCGGCCGTCACGGTGAGTGAGTCCCCGAGGGTGCCGCGGTCCCCGTCGTACGCGACCACCCCGACCCGGCCCGCGGACCCGGCCGGCGCGTCCAGGCCCTCGATCTCGACCGTTCCGTCCCCGGCGCGGGCGGCGAGCCCCTCGAAGCCGTCCCACAGCGAGATCCGGCGCACCGGCTCCCGCGGGTGCTCGTAGGCGACGACCAGCGTCCAGCCGCCCCAGGCCCCCACCTCGGAGTGGCCCATGGCGATGTTGAGCTGGGACACCGTCCACATGCCGGCGCCGCCCTTGCGGACGAGCGGGGTCACGTCGGCGGAGGCCTGGTAGGCATCGCTGCCCGCGTCCGTGCGGTGGCCCATCACCGTGTCGGCCAGGACCTCCTTGTACGCGCCGCCGGGCTCGGCGACCAGTACCCGGCCGTTGTCCTCCGGCGGCTTCTGCTCGCCCACCCGCAGGTTCCCGCCCCAGTAGAGGCGGGCGTACGAGACCTTCGCGCCCTGCGGGACCTTGAGCTCGGCGCGGGTGGAGTTGTAGGTGTCCGGGTCCTTGTCGACCTCGCTGTAGAACATCTCGAAGTCGCTGTTGACGCCGGCCGCGCCGCGCTTCACGTCGGCGCACGGCTCGGCCTGCGGGGACTCCTCCCTGCGGCAGCTGATGCCGGAATTGGAGGCCCGTACCAGCCCTCCGTGCTGCACGGCCTGGTAACGCTGGGTGAACGGAACGCGGGGCAGCTCCTTGGGGCCGGGTGCCGCCCACGCCACCGGGGCGGTCGCGGAAAGGGTGAGGCAGGACAGCAGACCGAGCGTGCCGAGGATTCTGCGGGAGGAACCCATGACCCTGTCTCCATTTTCGATCAAGGGGACAAAACAGGAGTGAACTTTGTCAGAAATCGGGCTGGAAATCACGCCGGACTCGCTCGTACGGCCTTTTGGGCGATGGCACGCACCCTCGGAACGGGCGGGTCGTTATCCGGGCACCATTGTTCGAACCGAAAGGAAATACGGGGATGAAGAAGAGGCTGGTGCGCGGCACCACCATCGCCGTCGCGGGCGCCGCCATGCTGATGGGCGGTGCGGGCCTCGCCTCCGCGCACGGCGGCGACGGTGCGACGGCCAACGGGGTCACCGCCGGGTCCCCCGGCGTCCTGAGCGGCAACCTGCTCCAGGTCCCCGTCGACGTCCCGGTGAACGCCTGCGGCCTCACCGTGAACGTGATCGCCCTGCTGAACCCCTCCTTCGGCAACACCTGCGTGAACGCCTGACCGTCAACCGCGCCGCCCGAAACGGCTGCATCCGGGTGAATGCACGCAACCCGAGCCGGGGCCGGTCCGTTGATCCGGGTGCTTCACTACCGGGCAATCCTGCAAAAAAGGGACGACAATGATCAAGAAGATGATGGCCTCGGCCGCGGTTGCCGCCTCGGTCGTGGGCATCGGTGCCGCCATGGCGCCGCAGGCGATGGCGGTCGGGAACGACAACGGCGTCACCACCGTCCAGGGCAACGGGGCCGCGCAGATCTACGGCAACCAGGCCACCTACGGCAACATGAGCCCGCAGATGGCGCTGATCCAGGGCTCGTTCAACAAGCCCTGCATCGCGCTCCCCGCGAAGGCCAACGTCCAGTCCGTCCTGGCCCTGCTCAACGTCGGCGTCCAGGACATCCCGGTCCTGTCCAGCCCGCAGAACCAGCAGTGCACCGAGAACTCCACCCAGGCCAAGGGCGACGAGGCCCTCTCGCACATCCTGGACAACATTCCGGTCCTGTCCGGCAACGTCTCCCAGGGCAGCTGACCGAGGCCCGCGCCAGCGAGGCCGTCGCACCTTCGGGTCGCGGCGGCCTCGCCGCATGTGAAGCCGGTCTTCGCGCTTCACCGCGCGAGGAATTCGCGACGCGACACAAATCCGCCGGCACCCCGAATTCACCCCGAGCATCGGAGTGAATTGCCGGCCACCCGCCGAAAATATGCGGTTTCTTTTCCCCTCGCCGCTCGTTGTTAATTCTGCAGTGGATACGCCTCTGCGGGAAGGATCGAAATCAAAATGACGTACAAGAAGGCAGTGGTGCTGGCCGCCGGCGCCCTGATGGCAGTCGGTGCAGCCTCCCCCGCCATGGCCGACGCGGACGCCGCGGGCAAGGCCGTGGGTTCCCCCGGCGTCCTGTCCGGCAACCTGCTGCAGGTGCCGGTGCACATCCCGGTCAACGTCTGCGGCAACACCGTGAACGTCATCGCGCTGCTGAACCCCGCGTTCGGCAACACCTGCGTCAACGCCTGACGAAGCGCCTGCCCGCAAGGGCGCACCTCCTCGGGGTGGCCTCGGAGTGCACGGCGGTGCACTCCGAGGCCACCTTCGATTCAGCACCGGCCGCAGCGCCGGTAGACAGGGAAGGACCCATGCGACAGGTACTGAGCCGACAGGTACTGGGCAAGGGGATGCTCACGGCGGCGGCCGCATCGAGTCTGCTGTCGATCGCGACCGGCGCGGCGTACGCGCACCCCGGGGCGACGGCCGAGGTCTCGCATTCGCCGGGTGTGCTGGCCGGCAACAGCGTCTCGGTACCGGTCACCTTCGCGCCGAACGTGTGCGGCAACAGCGTGGACGGCGGTGCGGCGCTCAACCCTGCGATGGGCAACACGTGCGCCACCTCGACCGGCTCGCGCGCCCACGACGGTTACGACTACGGGCGTCATCTCAGCCCCGAGAACGCCGAGGCCTTCGAGCGGTACCTCGACGAGCGCGGTGGCCGGCACGCGGTGCCCGGGCAGCGCCAGGAGTCGCGGCGCCACGAGGAAGCGCGGTACGAAGGACCTCGGCACGGGGAGGCGCGGCACGAGGCGTCCCGGCCCGACGAGCCCCGCCCCGCGGGCCCCCGGCACGCGAAGCCGCGCCACGAGGAGCCCCGGCACGAGGGCGGCTACGGCGGCCCCGGCAAGGAGGAGGGCGAGGAGGAGTGCGACGACCACCCCGAGTCCGCGCCGCCCGCGCCCGAGCACCACGCGCCCGGGCCCGAGGCGCCGCACCCGATGCCGGAGCCCGTGGAGGAGCAGCCCGCCCCGCTGCCCGCGCCGGAGCCGGTCCAGGAGGCGCCGCCCGCACCGCCCGCCGAGGAGACCCCCGCCCCCGAGGCCCCGGCACCGCAGGCTCCCGACGAGGAGGCCCCGCACACGCTGCCGGCTCCGGCCCCCGGCCCGGCGCCCGTCGTGGACGAGGCCCCCGAGCCCCGGCCGCCGCACGGCAGCCAGCCCGTGGAACACCCGGCTCCGGCGCCCGAGGTCGTACCTCCCGCGGACCAGCCGCCGGCCGCCCCCGCCGGTGACACCCCCGTCCACCTGCCCCCGGCCCCGGCTCCCGCGCCGGCTCCCGCGCCGGTCCCGGCGCAGGCTCCCGTTCCCGCGCCGGTTCCCGCTCCGGCGCACGTGAGTGCGCCCGCGCTGGCCGAGACCGGCGCGGGTCAGCCCGCGGCCGCGGCGGCCCTCGCCACGGCCCTCATCCTGGGCGGCGCCATTCTGTACCGGCGGTCCCGTATCTCCTGACGGGCAATACCGGTAATCAGAAGAAATAACGGCCGGAGAATCCCTCGTCGGATTCTCCGGCCGCTGTCATGAACCCGTTCCGCACCGCGCAGTCGTCCGCGTTTCCGCAGCGGCGGGGAATCGTTACCCAGGGCGAAAGCGGTGCGACGGTCGCCGCTGATGCCGCTGCCCACGAAAAGGAAGAGGATTTCGATAATGAAGCTCACGAAGGTCGCCGCTGTCGTCGCCGGCTCGGTCGCCGCCCTCGGCGCCTCCGCCCCCGCGTTCGCCGCCGACGCCCCGGCCGCGATGCCCCCCATGAGCCTGACCAGCGGGGCGACGGACGCGCTCAACGCCGTCGGGCCGTTCACCGAGTCGGCTCCGCAGACGGTGGGCAACGCGCTGGCCGAGCAGGGCGAGGGCGTGAACAAGGCCGTGGACACGGTCCAGCGGGTCAACAAGGTCCGCAACGAGGTGCCCGCCACCGTGCTCGGCCTCGCGAACGGCGCCACCCAGGCGTCCCCGCTGCTCGGCGGAGTGAAGCTCAACGGCGGCCAGGGCTGAACCGCCCGGGTTGAAACGCGTACCGACACGACTGTGGGCGCCACCGGCGAGGCCGGGGCGCCCACAGTCGGTCGTGCGGTGAACGTCAGTCGTTGAAGCAGTGGTTGCCGAACGCGGGGTTCAGCGCACCGATGACGTTCACGGTGTTGCCGCAGACGTTGACCGGGATGTGCACCGGCACCTGCAGCAGGTTGCCGGACAGGACGCCGGGGGAACCCACGGCCGCGCCCTCGGCCGACGAGTCGGCGGCGGCGGAGCCGGCGGCACCGGCCGCAGCGAGACCAGCGGTGGCCAGGACCAGGGCGGCCTTCTTGGCAGAGTTCATGGGAAGTGCACCTTCTGTTCGATGTTCTGCCCCGATCCGGGGCTCACACCGAGCGAAACGGTCCACCCTCCCATGACGACACGGCCAAGCGCACGAAGAGACCTGTTCGGCTTAATTGTCGTAACCATGCGGCAGGTTCCCGGTCGTTCCACGCCCTACGGCAGGGCGGGGAGGTCAGGGACGTCCGGGATCTCGGGGATCGCCGGAAGCTCCGGGACCGCGGGAAGTTCCGGAACCGCCGGAACCGCCGGAACCGCCGGGACCGCCGGAACCGCCGGGACCGCCGGAACCGCCGGGACCGCCGGGACCGCCGGGACCGCCGGTACTGCGGGGACCGCCGGGATCGCGGGCAGCTCGGGGATGAGACCGGACAGGTCGGGAAGCTCCAGGTCCGGAAGCTCCGGGAGCTTCGGCAGCTCGATCGGCGGCAGTGTCACCCCGGCCGGCAGCAGGCCCGTCACGGTCTTCAGGAGGTCCTGGAGGGTCTTGTTGAGACCGGCGAGCAAGTCGTCGATCGGACCGGCGGCTGCCGCGCGCCGCTCGATCTTGTCGACCTGCTGCTGGACGGAGGCCACCCGCCTGTTGACTGCCGCGGAGCCGTCACCGTCCGCGGCGCCCGCGGGGGCGGCCGCGCCGGACAGTATGACGACGGCGAGGGCCGACGGAACGAGGAGGCGGGCGCGGGACGGCTTCGTGCGGTGCATGAGCGTTCCTTCTGGTGGTGGCACACAAACGGACCCGAGCGATCCGCTTCCTCACCCACCGTGCGAACACCTCTTACGGAGCGCAACCGGAACCTGTGCCTATGCGGGCTGCGTACGGGCTTCGCGCACGCGTCCGCAGGCCACTCACCCGGGCCGGGGAAAAATTCGACACGCGCAGGCCGTTTGAGTGAAGGAGCGGAACCAACCCCCTGGCAGGGCAGTTGACCAGGGCGCTCCATCAGCGGGCACTCGTGCGACAAAAGGATCAAGATGTTCAAGAAGTTCCTGACCTCAGCCGCGGTCTCCGCCGTTGCCGTCGGCGCGGGCGCTGCCGCCGCGGCTCCGGCCATGGCCATCGGCAACGACGGCGGGGTCACCACCGTCAACGGCAACGGTGCCCAGCAGATCTACGGCAACCAGAAGACCCACGGCGACCTGAGCCCGCAGCTCGGCCTGATCCAGGGCACCCTGAACAAGCCCTGCATCGGCCTGCCGGCGAAGGTCAACGCCCAGTCGCTCCTCGCCTTCGTCAACGTCGGCGTCCAGGACATCCCGGTCCTGTCCAACCCGCAGAACCAGCAGTGCACCGAGAACTCCACCCAGGCCAAGGGCGACGAGCCGCTCTCGCACATCCTGGACAACATCCCGGTCCTGTCCGGCAACCTCTCCGCCGGCAGCTGATCTCCGCTCGCCGAAACCGACGAGGGCCCCGGCGGCGTCCAGCCACCGGGGCCCTCGCGCGTGCCGCGGCACGGCGTTCCGGCCGCGGTCAGCCGGTCCAGAAGTCCCACCACCGGGTGAGGACCAGCATCCCGATCACTCCGATGTGCAGGGCGGGCGGGGCCCAGCCGAACTCGGTGAAGAAGCCCCGCAGCGGGCCGGGG
The DNA here is from genome assembly GCF_055563995.1 of Streptomyces sp. NPDC029164. NCBI lineage: Bacteria > Bacillati > Actinomycetota > Actinomycetes > Kitasatosporales > Streptomycetaceae > Streptomyces > Streptomyces sp. NPDC029164. The sequence continues at coordinate 110,473 of NZ_JBVHWW010000010.1, forward strand.
GCGGGCAGGACGCGCGTGCGGACGTTGTGCGCGGTGACCGCCCAGAACATCAGCAGGGTCGCCACCCAGGCCAGGCAGCACCACAGGCACAGCGCGTTGATCTCGTAGAGCGACTGGACCATCAGCCAGGTGCAGAAGCCGACGCCGAAGAGCGTGCCGGCGTTCAGTCCGAGCCAGAACCAGCCGCGGTAGCGGGCGCCGGCCAGCAGGCCCGCGCCGACGCAGACCACGACGGCGTACCCGGCCAGCCCGAGCATCGGGTTGGGGAAGCCGAAGGCGGCCGCCTGCTCGCTCTGCATCACGCTGCCGCACGAGACGACCGGGTTCAGGCTGCACGCCGGCTTGAAGTCCGGGTCCTCCAACAGGAGGAACTTGTCGAGGGTGATCACCCAGGAGGCCAGCAGCCCGGCCGCCCCGGTGAGGGCCAGCAGCCAGGCCAACCCCATGGGCGGGGTGTCCCGTTCGCCCTCGTGTCCACTGCGGGGCCGTTCCTGCTGGCGCGGGACGCCCAGTGTATTCGTTGCCATGTGGCCCATAGTCCCGCGCTCCCCCACAGAGCGGGCCTAACCATGCCCATCCATAAGCAAGTTGACCTGAAGGGGTGGCGGGAACCTCCGATGCTTCCCGGACGTTTTACCGAACCCCGGACGTGATGTCAGAGCCAGGGGTTACGTTGAGCTTCCGCGAAGTGACAAGCTGCGACGGCCTGGAGACCCACCTTGAGCGATCCGTACGAGACAACCGAGGCGCACCTCGACCGACTCCTCGGCCGCGCCCTCAACTCCTTCGACCTGCCCGACAGGTTGGTCGAGCGCCTCGGCACGGCGCTCGCCCACAGCTCTTCGCTCTACACCACCCATCACAGCCCGGCCACGGGTGTCTGGCGGGAGACCCACCGGCACACCTATCTGCTGGCCGACGGCGGTTCGGTCTCCCTGTGGGAGCTGACGTACCTGCCCGAGGGTGACCGCAGGGTCCGGCACGAGGTCTTCGCGAGCAAGGCGGAGACCTGCCTGGCGGTGTCCCGGCTGTTCGGAGAGGGCTCCGCCGGCGCCACCCCGGATCCGGTGCTGCTGCCGGGCGACGAGGAGCCGGAGAACGACGTGGCGGCGCTGAGCGCGCTGTTCGCCGCCTCGGCGCCGGCCCGGCGGCACCGGGAGTACGCGGCGGAGCAGTCCGCCGACCACGCCCGGCGGGTGCTGCGCCGCGCGGAGAACGGGGACCGGCCCGGCGAGCCGGTGGCGGCGTTACTGAGGACGGCGTACGCGCACCAGATCACTCAGGCGTTCGGCGGCCGGCAGTGCCTGTCGGACGGGCGGGACGCCGGCTTCAGCCTGTACGAGCACGCCTTCGTGCTGCTGGACGGGACCGAGGTCAGCCTCTGGGAGGTCGAGCACACGGCGACGCCCGACGGACGGCACATGTGCGAGGTGTACGAGAGCGAGGCGGCGGCGCGCGGAGCCATGGAGCACCGGGCCCGCGTGCGGTGACGCTCCCGCCGGGGTGGCGGGGTGAGACGGCCTGGTTTTCGGCGGCGGCGCGGCCTTCGCCGGCCATTGCCCCCGCCGCCCCACGCCCGTCGTCCGGCGCGTCCCACCCGGTACGGACTACGGGCCGGACGTGACCCAGGTCACGGGAACCCGCCCACGGATGCCGGACAGCCGACAGGTGTGACCACAGAGATGCGAACCCGGGTGCGATCCGGGGATCCGGACGCCTACGCGGAGCTGTTCGACAGCTACGCCCGCACCCTCTACAACCATGCCTTCCGGATGACCGGGGACTGGTCCGTCGCGGAGGACGTCATGTCGGCGGCCTTCCTGGAGGCGTGGCGGCTGCGCGGCACCGTCGACCCCGACGGCGGCTCCCTCCGGCCCTGGCTCCTGGGCATCACCACCAACGTCGCCCGCAACCACTGCCGCAGCAACCGGCGCTACCGGGCCGCCGCTGCCGCCGCCACGGCGGCCGCGGGTGCCGCGTCCGTGCCCGACCACGCCGACGAGGTGGCCGGCCGGCTGGACGACCGGCGGCACATCGCGGCCACGCTGGCGCAGTTGAGCGCGCTGCGCGGACCCGAGCGGGAGGTCCTCCTGCTGTGCCTGTGCGAGGGCCTGGAGTACGCCGAAGCCGCCCGGGTCCTCGGCATCCCGGTGGGAACCGTCCGTTCGCGGCTGTCCCGGGCCCGGACGAAGCTCCGCAAGCTCGCCGACGCGGAACTGAAGAAGAACGGACGGGAACTCGCGGCTCTGCCCCGACAGACATATGGCGACCGCACGAACGCGGTCCGGTCCGCACAGGAGGGAATCTGATGAACGCCGACCTTTCCGGACGCCACCCGGCCGGCCGGGAGGAGAACCCGCTCCTCCTGCCGTTCGCCGAACGGGAACTGCCCGCGGGCCGCCACCGGTTCCACAAGGAGCGCCTGATGGCCCAGATCCACGAAGACCTCCGAGCCGCCGACGCCGACGCCGGCGCCACCACCGCTCCCGCCCGCGCGGCCAGGGCGCGCAACCCGTTCCTGCGCCGTGCGTTCCTCGTGCCCGCCGCGGCCTTCGCCCTGACCGGCGTGCTCGCCGCCGGCTTCCTCGTCTACGTGGACCGGGGCGCGGCGGACGGTCCCGGCTCCACGATGGCCACGGGCCCGGCGCTGACCACCCGGATCGGCGCCGCCGACCCCCACGGCGCGCCGCAGCTCCTCGACCGCATCTCCCTGGTCGCCGCCTCCTCCCCCTCCGACCCGGCAGCGGTGCGCGCGGACCAGTTCATCTACATCGGAAGCAAGACGGCCACCACCTACGTGAGGACCGACCACGGCAAGAGCACCCTGGTCAGCGAAGAACTGCACATGCGCCACCAGTGGAACTCCCCGGACGGCGGCAAGGGCTGGCTGATCGAGCCCGGCAACACCGGCCCGGCGGGAGTGACCCTGGCGGGGCCCGACGAGAAGGGCAATGCCCCGACGGCGTACCTCAACGCGCCCACCTACGACTACCTCGCCGGGCTGCCCACCGACCCGGACCTGCTGCTGCAGAAGATCTACGCCGAGACCAGGGGCATGGGTGGTTCCCCCGACCAGGAGGCCTTCACCACGATCGGTGACCTGCTGCGCGCGAGCCACCCGCCGGCCGCCCTCACGGCCGCCCTCTACAAGGCCGCGGCAAAGATCCCCGGTGTGGTGACGGTGGACGACGCGGTCGACGCCGCCGGCCGCCACGGGCTCGCGGTCGCCCGGCTCGACGACAGGTCCGGGCAGCGCGAAGAGTGGATCTTCGACCGCCAGACCCTCGCGTTCCTCGGTGAGCGCACCGTCCAAGTGCAGGGCGAGGCCGGCGAGGGAGGCCTGATCAAGCCCGGTACGGTCGTGTCCACCACCGCCGTCATGACCCGGGCGGTCGTCGACCGGATGAAGGAGGTTCCGGCCTCGGCCGGCTGAGCGCCCGCCGGCGTCGGCATGGCCCTGCCGGGCAGGTGGACCGCGGCCGCGCCGTGGGCGACGGCCGAGGCCGTACGCCGGTCGCGAGACGGAACAGAGGAAAACGGACATGCCCGCCCAGGAGGGGTGGGCATGTCCGTGGGGTGTCCCTCGCGGTGGGACGTGCGCGGTGAGGTCCGGACGGGGCCTAGGCGACCGGGACCTTCTCGGCGGCCGGGCCGCTCTGCTCGGCGGCGTGCTCGGCGGCGCCCTCGCGCTCGTCGATCGGGATCGGCTTGCGCGGCAGCAGGAACATCACCGCGAAGATCACGAGCAGCACGGCCGCGACCCACCACAGCGCGCCGCGGAAGGCCTCGACGTACGGCGGGCCGTAGACCTTGTCGTCGTCCATCAGCCCGAAGAAGACGACGGAGGTCAGGGCGAGGCCGAGCGCGTTGCCCATCTGGCCGGTGGTGTTGATCAGCCCGGAGGCCGAGCCGGCGTCCTGGCGCGGCACCTCGGAGAGCGTGGTGTCGTTGAGCGGGGCCACGATCAGGCCCATGCCGATGCCCATGAGGACCAGCGGAGCGGCCATCTGCCAGGAGGCGATCTCCATGCCGTAGTGCTCCGACTCCCAGATGTAGAGGAGCAGACCGGCGGCCATGATCAGCGCGCCCGCCTGGAGCACCTTGCGGCCGAACCGCGGGACGAGCTTGCCGACGGAGATGCCCGCGGCGGCCGAGACCGCGATCGAGAACGGGATGCCGGTGGTGCCGGCGCGCAGGGCGCTCCAGCCGAGGCCCATCTGCATGTACATCGTCCAGACCAGGAAGAAGATGCCGGTCGCGATGCCGAAGGTGAGCTGGACGGCGATGCCGCCGGCGAAGCTCTTGACCTTGAAGAGGGACAGCTCGACGAGCGGGGAGCCATCCTTCTTGATCTTGTACTTCTCGTAGGCGATGAAGCCCGCGAAGACGACCGGCGCCGCGCCCATGCAGACGAAGCCCCACAGCGGCCAGCCGTTCTCCCGGCCCTCCGTCAGCGGGAAGATCAGCATGACCATGGCGAGGGTGGCGAGGACGACACCCACGAGGTCCAGGCGCAGGGCCTTGGGGGCCTTGGACTCGCTGATGAACTTGCGGCCCAGGATCACGCCCGCGATGCCGACGGGCAGGTTGATCAGGAAGATCGGGCGCCATTCGAGGCCGAAGAGGTTCCACTCCGTGAGCAGCGCGCCGAGCATCGGGCCGGAGACGGCGCCGAGGCCCACGATCGCGCCGAACATGCCGAAGACCTTGCCGCGCTCCTGGGGCGGGAAGGTGACGTGGATGATCGCCAGCACCTGCGGGACCATCAGCGCGGCCATGCCGCCCTGGAGGATGCGGGAGGCGACGAGCATCCCCGGGTTCGCGGCGATGCCGCAGAGCAGCGAGGCGGCGGTGAAGCCGGCGATGCCGAGGAGGAAGAGGCGCTTGCGGCCGTAGATGTCACCGAGACGGCCGCCGGTGATCAGGCCGGCGGCGAAGGCGAGGGCGTAGCCGGCGGTGATCCACTGGATCGCGCTGGGGGACGCGCCGAAGTTCTCGCGCAGGCTGGGTATCGCTATGTTGACGATCGTGACGTCCACCAGGTCCATGAAGGCCGCGGTCATCACGATGGCGAGCGCCAGCCAGCGGCGGCGGTCGGCGGGTGAGCTGGGTGCGTCGTGGGCTACGTCGTTCCGCTCTTCTCGTACGGGCCCGTTCTCTCTTTCGGGCGATGTCTTGGACGTCTCGGTGGTCATGGAGAGAAACGTAGACCCCATGTAGGTCAGTCGGTGTCCTATTTCGCTGGCAACCTGGATTGCATGACCGACACCCCGGCACGGCTGCTGTCCTTGCTGTCCCTCCTCCAGACCCCGCGCGAATGGCCCGGGAGCGAGCTGGCGCAGCGGCTGCGGGTCAGCGCGCGGACCATCCGGCGCGACATCGAGCGGCTGCGGGACCTCGGCTACCCGGTGGAGGCCACGCTGGGTTCGGAGGGCGGCTACCGGCTGGTGGCGGGGGCGGCGATGCCGCCGCTGCTGCTCGACGACGAGGAGGCCGTGGCGATCGCGGTGGGGCTGCGGGCCGGGGCCGGGCACGCGATCGAGGGGGTCGAGGAGGCCTCCGTACGGGCCCTGGCGAAGCTGGAGCAGGTCCTGCCGTCGCGGCTGCGGCACCGGGTGAGCGCGCTGCAGTCGGCCACGATCGCGCTGACCCGGGGCGACGGGGCGAGCGTGGACCCGCGGACGCTGACGGTGATGGCGTCGGCGGTGGCGGGGCCGGAGCGGCTGCGGTTCGCCTACCGGGCGGGGGACGGGGCCGAGTCGCGGCGGCTGGTGGAGCCGTACCGGCTGGTGAGCACGGGGAGCCGGTGGTACCTGGTCGCCTACGACCTGGAGCGCGAGGACTGGCGGACCTTCCGGGTGGACCGGGTGTCCGAGGCGTTCGCGACGGGGGCGCGGTTCGCGGCGCGGGCCCTGCCGGTGGACGCGGAGGAGTTCGTACGGCGGGGGCTCGGGCCGCGGGGTGCGGAGCGGTACGTGGTGGAGGTCGCGTTCGCGGCGGGGGCGGCGGAGCTGCCGGAGTGGCTGCGGAGCGGGGCCCTCCCGGGGGGTGGCGGTGACGGGGAGACCTCGGTGCGCTTCGAGAGTGCGGACGCTCCGGAGTGGGTGGTGGCGCGGCTGGCGCTGACGGGGCTGCCGTTCACTGTGCGTGAGCCTGCGGCGCTACGGGCCGCGGCCGGTGCGCTGGCCGCGCGGCTCACGTCGGCGACGGCCGCGCCGTAACCGGACCTCCGCCCCGGACTCCCTGAGGACTCCGCCCGCGGACCCCCGCTCCTCAAACGCCGGAGGGGCTGAGAACGACAAGAGGGAGCCCCGGCGCCTGGGGGGGATAGGCACCGGGGCTCGTACAGGGGGGTTGGCCGCAGGCCGGGCCGGGCTAGGCCACGGCGTCGAAGCCGGTGTCGCGCGCCATCCGCTTCAGTTCCAGCAGGGCGTGCTTCTCGATCTGGCGGATCCGCTCGCGGGTGAGGCCGTGCTGCTTGCCGACCTCCGTCAGGGTCCGCTCGCGGCCGTCGTCGATGCCGTACCGCATCTTGATGATCGACGCGGTGCGCTGGTCGAGCTTGCCGAGCAGGTCCTCCAGCTCCTCGCTGCGCAGCAGCGAGAGCACGGACTGTTCGGGCGAGATCGCGGAGGTGTCCTCCAGGAGGTCGCCGAACTGCGTGTCGCCGTCGTCGTCGACCGACATGTTGAGGCTGACCGGGTCGCGCGCCCAGTCCAGTACGTCGCCGACGCGCTTCTCCGTCGTGTCCAGCTCGGCGGCGATCTCGGCGTGCTCCGGCTCCCGGCCGTTCTCGCGGTTGAACTCGCGCTGGACCCGGCGGATCCGGCCGAGCTCCTCGACCAGGTGGACGGGGAGGCGGATGGTGCGGGACTGGTCCGCGATGGAGCGGGTGATGGCCTGGCGGATCCACCACGTGGCGTACGTGGAGAACTTGAAGCCCTTGGCGTAGTCGAACTTCTCGACCGCGCGGACCAGGCCGGCGTTGCCCTCCTGGATCAGGTCGAGGAGGGGCAGGCCGCTGCGCGGGTAGCGCCGGGCGACCGCCACGACGAGGCGGAGGTTGGAGCGGATGAAGACTTCCTTGGCGCGCTCGCCTTCGGCGGCGAGCGCCTCCAGCTCCTCGCGTGCCGGGGACTCGCCTTCACGGTCTATCTCGCCGTCGAGGATCTGCCGGGCGTAGACGCCCGCCTCGATGATCTGCGAGAGCTCCACTTCCTTGGCGGCGTCGAGCAGCGGGGTGCGCGCGATCTCGTCCAGGTACATGCCGACCAGGTCGCGGTCTGCGATCTCCCCGCCCACAGCGCGGGCGCTGCTCGTGGACTGACGACGGGCGACGGCGCGGGTTGCCATGCGTGCTCCCTTGCGATGAAGTTCGGTCGCGGTGCGGCTGCCGGACGGCCACCGTGGTGGGGTGGTGCGTCCTCGGACACTCTCCCGAGTGCCCGCTTCCGAAGGAAACAACGACTGGAATCGGGACAGAATTCCCACGCCGCTCCCTCTTCTTCGAGATCATGCAGTATCCTGCCCCGCCACGAGAGGGGGCCGAATCCCGCGGGAACTCGAAGAGGCGCAGGTCAGGCCCGGAACCGAGGCCGATCCGACGGTGCTCACGGACCTCCACGATCCCTGCCCCCCTGCGCCCGTGAGACGGCCGTCACTCCGGAACAACGCCGCCCCTGGCCGCACTCCCACCCTGAAGACGGTCCCTGCCGGCTTCTGGTTGCCTGCCCGACTGAGGGAATGGCCGGATACGCCACAAGTAGCCTGTTCTACCCGAAACCCCCCTCACCCCTCCGAGTGAGGTGTCGGGCATATTCCTGCGGCACAGGCCTACATCTCCCTGGCGTCAGGGAGGCGCTTGTGCCGCCCGGCCGGCGACGCCCACACTGAGAGGAGGTGCCGCACATGACCGCTCTCGCCCACGAGACGCTGGAGGCCGTAATGCCGGAGGTCGCGACTCCCCCGTCGGACCTGGACGACGTCCTGTGGCAGGCATGGAAAGCCATGGAACTCCCCGAGGGCTACCACGCCGAGATCGTCGAGGGGTTCATCGAGGTGTCACCGACGGGATGCTTGTCGCACAGCCAGATCGCCAACCGCCTGCGCCGCGCCTTGGACAAGTTCCTGGACCGGGGCGACTTCGCCGCCTTCCAGGACACGAACGTCATCCACGAACGGAAGGTGTGGATCCCGGACATCCTGGTCGCACCCGAGAACGTCGAGGATCACGGCACCGAGGACGGGATCGGCGTCCAGGCGTCCGCGGTCCAGTTGATCATCGAGGTCGTCTCGCCCGGCAGCGACAGCATCACGCGCGACCGGACCCGCAAGCGGCGCGAGTACGCACGCGCGGGCATTCCGCTTTACATCCTGATCGACGACTTCGACGAGGGCGGCACCATCACCGTGCTGCGCTCACCGCACACGGTCGACGCCGTCTACGGCGACGAGGTCCGCGCGAGCTACCGGGCCGGCACGACCGTCCCTGACGGGCCCGCCAAGGGCTTCACCATCGGGGAGGCCATCACCGGAGCAGGCCGGCCGGCCTAGCCGAACTGGAGGGAGCGCTTGGAGAGGCCCATCCAGAAGCCGTCCACCGGGTCGCGGCGGGTGGTGAGGTCGCCGGTGGCTTCGGCTGCGCCGAGGGTGACGAAGAGCGGGGCGAAGTGTTCCGTGCGGGGGTGGGCGAGACGGCCCGAGGGGGACTTGGTCTCGAAGTCGAGCAGGGAGTCGACGTCGCCGCAGGCCAGCGCCTCGTGGCCCCAGGCGTCGAACTCCGCGGACCAGGCGGGGACGCCCGCGTGCCGCAGGGCGGCCAGGTTGTGGGTGAAGAAGCCGCTGCCGACGATGAGGACGCCCTCGTCGCGCAGGGGCGCCAGTTTGCGGCCGATGTCCATCAGGCGGCGCGGGTCCAGGGTGGGCAGGGAGATCTGGAGCACCGGTATGTCGGCCTCCGGGAACATCTCCACGAGCGGGACGTACGCGCCGTGGTCGAGGCCGCGGTCCGGTACGTCCTGGACCGGGGTGCCGGGGGCCTTGAGGAGCGCCCGGACCGACGCGGCGAGCCGCGGGGCGCCCGGGGCGTCGTAGCGCACCTGGTAGTAGTGCTCGGGGAAGCCCCAGAAGTCGTAGACGAGCGGGGCCGGTTCGGTGGCGCCGAGGGCGAGGGGGGCCTCCTCCCAGTGGGCGGAGACCATCAGGATCGCCGTGGGGCGGGGCAGGTCCGCGGACCAGGCGGCCAGCTCGCCCGGCCAGACCGGGTCGTCGGCGAGCGGCGGCGCCCCGTGGCTGAGGTAGAGCGCCGGCATGCGGGTCCCCCGCGCCGTGGGGGGCTGGGGTGCAGTGGCCGGGGTCATGGGGCGCTCCTCCGTCGTCGGTGCAGGGCTGCCCCAAAAGACTAACCCCGCTTGGTTCAAATTTGAACCAAGCGGGGTGTTCAGTCATTCCCGTGCGGGGACCGCCGTCAGTGGGCGATCACCGGAACCTTGAGCTCGGCGTCCGCGCTCTCGCCGGCGCCGGAGGCCACCGGACCGCCGGCGTTCGGACGGCCGGTGTTGATCAGCGTCAGGGCGATGGCCGAGCTGGCGACCAGGATGCCGACCGCCCACCAGATGGCGGAGGCGTAACCCTCGACCATGGCCTGCGCCTGGATCAGCTGTCCGGCCGGGCCGCCCGCCGCGGCCTCGGCCGCGTGGTCGGTCAGGTACGCGGTCGTCGCCGAGGCGGCGATCGTGTTCAGCAGCGCGGTGCCGATGGCGCCGCCGACCTGCTGCGAGGTGTTGACCATGGCGGAGGCGACTCCGGCGTCGGCCGGGTTCACCCCGTGCGTGGCCAGGGACATGGCCGGCATGAACGCCGTGCCCATGCCGAGGCCGAGCAGCAGCTGCGCCGGGAGGATCAGCGCCGGGTACGAGGATCCGACCTCCAGCTGGGTCAGCAGCAGCATGCCGACGGCGGCGAGCAGGAAGCCCGGCCCCATCAGCAGGCGCGGCGCGACCCGGGTCATCAGGCGGGCGCCGATCTGCGTGGAGCCCAGGATCATGCCCGCGATCATCGGCAGGAAGGCGAAGCCGGTCTTGACCGGCGAGAAGCCCTTCACGACCTGGAGGTAGTAGGTCAGGAAGAGGAACAGGCCGAACATGGCGATGACGGCCAGGCCGAGCGAGAGGTAGACACCGCCGCGGTTGCGCTCCAGCAGGACGCGCAGCGGCAGCAGCGGGGACTTCACCTTGGACTCGACGAGGACGAAGGCCGCCAGCAGCACCACCGAGGCGACGAACATCGTCACGGTGAGGGTGTCCGACCAGCCGGCCGACTCGGCGCGGGTGAAGCCGTAGACCAGCGCGACGAGGCCGGTGGTCGACAGGATCACACCGGGGATGTCGAGCGGCGCGCGGTTGCGGCCGCCGGCGGGCTCGCGGATGACCATCCAGGCACCCACGGCCGCGACGATCGCGAAGGGGATGTTGACGAAGAAGGTCCAGCGCCAGTTGAGGTACTCGGTGAGGAAGCCGCCGAGGATCAGGCCGACGGCGCCGCCGCCGCCCGCGATCGCGCCGTAGATGCCGAAGGCCTTGGCGCGCTCCTTGGCGTCGGTGAACATCACCGCGAGCAGGGAGAGGGCCGCAGGTGCGAGCAGTGCGCCGAAGGCACCCTGGAGGGCGCGGGCGCCGAGCATCATGGCCTCGCTGTTCGCGGCGCCGCCGAGCGCGGAGGCCAGGGCGAAGCCGATGAGGCCGACGACGAAGGCGTTCTTACGGCCCCACTTGTCGGCGATGCGGCCGCCGAAGAGGAGCAGTCCGCCGAAGGCCAGCGCGTACGCGGTGATGACCCACTGGCGGTTGCCGTCCGAGATCCCGAGGTCGGTCTGGGCGGAGGGCAGGGCGATGTTCACGATGGTCGCGTCGAGGACGACCATCAGCTGGGCCAGGGCTATGAAGACGAGTGCCTTCCAGCGGCTGGGATCGGCAGCCAGCGGCGGTGTCGCGGCTGTTTTTGACATGGAGGTACCCACTTCACTGTGCGGAATGACTGAAAAGGCTAATTTGCAAGCTTTGTGCGCGTCACATGGTTTTTTGCCGGAGGTCGTCGAAAGTGGCCGCCGAACCCGGCAGTTCGGAGCGGGCCGGAGCCCTCAACCCGTCGAGGAAGAGCTGGAGGTGACGGTGGGCGAAGCGGTCGGTGTCGAGGCAGGCGGTACCGGGCAGCGGGCGGCTGAGCTGGGACAGGGCGACCATCAGGTCGCCGACGCCGATGTCCGTACGGATCACTCCGGCGTCCTGGCCGGTGGCCAGCAGCGTCTCGACGGCCGTCTGCAAGGCGGTCTGTGCCGCGAGGAGTTCGGGGTGTTCGCGGTCGAAGTCCTCGGCGAGCATCGGGCACAGGGCGCCGATCCGCTCGTCGGCCGCGGCGTGCGTGAAACGGCACAGCGCGGCGAAGGCGTCGGGCTCCTCGGCGAGGGAGGCCTCGGCGGAGGCCGTGACCCGGTCCATCACGAAGAGCACGACCTGCCGGACCAGGGTGGGGCGGTCGGGGAAGTGCCGGTAGAGGGTGGCGTTGCCGATGCCGGCCCGCCGGGCCACCTCGTCGAAGGGGGCCGCGGAGCCGAACTCGACGAAGACCTCGCGGGCCGCCGTCAGGATCCGCTCGCGGTTGCGCACGGCGTCGGCGCGCGGGCGCGGGACGCCGTCCGCGCGGGACGCGCCCGACGCACCCGTCGCCCGGGCGCAGGCTCCCTTCCGTCCGCGCGCCGGCTTCGAGGTCCCGGCCGGGGCCAGGTCCACGGCCGCCACGAGGGCGGACGGGGCCGCCGGGGCGGTGGCGGTGGGGCGCTTCATTCCGGGGCCTCCCTGGCACGGTGACACGCGGTACGGACGGCTCGCCGTACGGACAGCTCGTTCGGCCCACACAAAACGGGGAGCCGGTCCCCGCTTTGCGGGACTCCCGTACAAACGGGGAACCCGTCCCCGGTTATTTCACTCGCCCGTGTGACCTGAGTCATAACACCGTTCACGTTCGGCCTCTCCCGGCGCGCGGGCGCGCCGCGCCCGTCGGAGGGTGATCGCACAGAGCGCAGACCGGGACAGGGCCGGCTGCCGCGGACCCGAAGGCGATCTCCATGCCGCAGACCCGCCACCGGATACGCAAGCCCCGCCGCACCAGCGCGTTCATCGGCCTCACCGCGCTGGCCCTCGGCGTCTCCGCGACCGCCAGCACCGGGATATCCAGTCGCGGGCACTCGGCGGCCGGCCCGGTGGCCACGACCGTCGAATCGGCTCTCGCGCCGTGCCGGATCGCCGGCACGATGGGCGTGCAGATGTCCGAGGGCCTGCCGACGCCGCCCGGGTACTCGCGCTCCACCGGCGAGGTCCGCGCCCTGAACCTGATGGTCGACTTCCCCGACGCCAAGGGCGAGGGCACGGCCGCGGACCGGCTGGCGGAGTTCTTCCCCCAGACCGCCGACTGGTTCCGCACCAGCTCGTACGGCCGGCTCACGTACCGGCCCGAGGCCCCGATAAGCACGTGGCTGCGGATGCCGATGCCCTTCGCGGCGTACGGGATCGAGCGCGGGTCCCCGTACGAGCCGGGCTACCGGCAGCTCGTCGAGCACATCGCGAAGGCCGCCGACCCCGAGGTGGACTTCAGCCGGTACGACCTGATCAACATCCTGGTCACGCCGAACGCCGGGCCGTCCGCCTTGGACACCGTCCTGTCGGTGACCTTCTCGGGCAACGGCGAGGCCCCCGTCGCCGACGGGGTGCCGCTGGCCAACACGTCCTTCGTCTACAGCCGGCAGGACGACGGCTCCGGAACCTACCGGGAGACCGGCTACCGGGTGCTCCCGCACGAGAACGGGCACGTCTTCGGGCTGCCCGACCTCTACACCGTCGACGGCGGCAGCACGGTCGGGCACTGGGACATCATGAGCGAGGACTGGGGAGCCAACAACGACCTGATGGGCTGGCACAAGTGGAAGCTGGGCTGGCTGGACAGCACGCAGATCAGCTGCGCGTCCAAGCCGGGCACCAGCGACCACACCCTGTCCCCGCTGGGAGTGCGGGGCGGCACGAAGCTGGCCTTCGTCCCGCTCTCGGAGAGCGCCGGGTACGCGGTGGAGGTGCGGACCCGGGCCGGGAACGACGAGGCCGTCTGCAAGCCCGGGGTCCTCGTCTACAAGGTGGACTCCGACGTGGACACCGGGCACGGCCCGATCACGGTGTCCGACAGCGCGAACGCGAGCGGCGGCTGCACGCGGCGGCCCAATGTGCACGCCGAGCTGTCGGACGCCCCGTTCCGGCCGGGCGAGACCTTCACCGACGAGAAGGCCGGCATCAGCGTCTCGGTGGTGGGACAGCTGCGCAACGGCAGTTACCAGGTCCGCATCACCCGGCCCTAGGCACCGGGCCCTTACACCTGGCCGGAGTCGCGCGACAGCGTGACTCCGGCCATTCCCGCGCCCGTGGCCTGAATGCGGTTGACCGCACCTTTCCTCTGGCTAAAGCCGGTTCGTGCACCGGGGTTAAATTCCTTCCGGTCCCCGGCGGTATCGGCTCTTTGTGACATTCCTCCCGGAATCGTCCTTGGTAGCTTCCCCAAGCGATCGTCGGGGGGGCCGACACTGAGCAAACGGCGGGACCGCTCCTCCTCGCTCGCGCCACATCATGGCAATTCAGAGGAGTGACCACCCCATGTCCATGAAGACCTCGCTGCGGATCACGCTCGCCACGGCGACCACGTTCGCGGCGCTGGGCCTCGTCGCCCCCCAGGCGGCCATCGCCGACACCCCCGGGCAGCACTTCACCGTCGCCGCCGACGCCTCGGCGTCCACCAAGACCCTCGTGCAGGCGAACAAGCAGGCCGCCGCCGCGGCCTCGACCGTGTGCGGCGCCGGCTACGACCAGATCGTCCTGGCCGAGCGGCTGCCCGACGCCCGCCGCTACGCGACGATCTACGTCTACACCAACGGCCAGGAGACCGGCCCGCGGCTCAACGACCGGCCGACCTGCGCCGTCCTGCACAACGAGACCGGCTCGGCCCAGTACATGGGCGTCCGCCTCAAGGACAACTACACCAGCACCCCGGACACCCAGGACTTCGGCACCTTCACCACCTACGCCGGTCCCGTGTACCAGAACAAGGGCTGGTGCGGCACGGTCTACTCCTACATGAAGAAGGCCGGCCAGGTCGTCATCGACCACACGCGCGGCGTCGGCGCCTGCAACTAGCCGCCCCGCTCGCCCACTCACCGACTCACCGTCCGGCGGCACCCCTCCGGTCCGGCAGCACGCCGAGCCGGAAAGCGGAGCCGCCGACGCGCGTTGTCGTGACATGTACATTGCAATCCAGAGAGCGAAGAGTGAATCGCAACAGATTGAGGCGGGCACGGATACCCGTGACCGCCGCCCTCACCCTGTCCATGGCCGCCGGAATCGCCACGTCGCAGGCCCTCGCCGCCCCGGCGCCGACCCCGCCCACGAACGCGACGGCCGACCAGAGCGCCAAGACCCCCGGCGGTGACGCACCCAAGCCCGAGGCCGTTCCCGAGCAGGACCGCTCCGCGGCCCTCGGCAAGGACTACCGCGGGTCGAAGGACCGCGCGTGGACCACGTCCGGCGACGGCACGGGCTTCCACGTCCTGCTCGCCGACGAGAAGGACGGCTACAAGTGGCGCACCGCCGCCACGCTGTCCGAGCCCGGCTTCGACACCGACACCTGGATCGGCAACGCCTGCCTGACCCAGGCCGGTACGCACGCCGCCGTCGCGTACGCGCCGCGTACGTTCACCAACAAGCCGGAGCTGATGGCGCGCGGCGCGTTCACCGCCATCGTCGACCTGCGGACCGGCCAGATCACCAAGCTGCCGGTGCAGGCCAGCCTCGGCTACTTCTCCCCGGGCTGCGGCACGGGCGACACGGCCGTCTTCTCGCAGTTCGCCGACGAGACGGCCCCGAAGAACGAGACGCGGCTCGTCAGCATCGACGCGCCCACCGCCAAGGCCGACCTCCTGACGGTGCCCGGCCAGGTGACCTCGGCGATCCCGGTCAACGGCGAGATCGTCGCCGCCCAGGGTCCCACCCTGGTCAAGGTGGCCAAGGACGGCAAGGACGCCAAGGTCCTTCCGATCAAGCGGACTTCGGCGATCCCGTTCCAGCTGATGGCCGACGCCGAGGGCGGCGTCACCTTCATCGACCGCGTCCAGCCCGGCGCCAAGCCCGCCGGGAAGCCCGGCGGCCTGCTCGCCCCCTCGGCCAAGGGCGGCCCCACCGCGCCGGAGGCCACGGGTGAGGTCAACCGGGTCACCTCCGCGGACGTCAAGAAGGCCGACGGCAAGGCCGCGGGCACCCAGGTGGCCACCGGCAAGCTGGAGGCCTTCGACCTGGCCCGCACCCCGTCCGGCACCGTGTTCGTCACCGGCACGGCGACGAACACCGGCAAGCTGCCGGGTCCGGTGAAGAACCCGGGCGGCATCGCCAAGGAGGCCACGGTCTCCAGCGAGGGCCAGGCCACCGTCATGACCCGCTGGGCCGACGGCAAGGACTCCCGGCTGCGCCCCGAGGACGCGCTGAGCGCCCGCGCCGCGCGCACCACGATCAAGGCCATGGACACGGGCAAGACCGTCGAGCTCGACGCCCTCCCGACCGCCGACCCGATCGGTGGCGGAAAGTCCCTCCAGGACGGCCAGAGCACCTCGCCCGCCCTGGAGAACGCCGGCGGCGCCAAGCCGGCCGCCAAGCCGAACGCCAAGAACGCGCCGTCCGGCGTCTCCTCGGCAGCGGCGGCGGCTCCGGCCAACGACACCGTCGACGCCGACCGGTTCTGCTCGGTCCCCCGCAACGACCCCCGCAAGCAGGCCTTCCAGCCCACGCCGCGGCAGGTCGAGTGGGCGGTCAACCAGACCGTCATCGGCCAGCTCAACAAGGGTGCCACGCGTCCGGCGAACTGGAAGAACACGGGCATGGCGGCCTACGCGCCGCAGTCCCTCTTCCCGCTCACCACGCTGGACGGCGACCCCAACAACACTCCGGACCGCGGTGACGAGTGGCACGTGCCCTCGCAGGTGATGCTCGGCATCACCGCGCAGGAGTCGAACATGTGGCAGGCCACGCGCTACGCCGTGCCCGGTGTCACCGCCAACTCGCTGATCGGCAACTTCTACGGGGTCAAGTACGCCTCCAACGGCCAGCAGCAGGACCCGTGGGCCATCGACTGGGCGGACGCGGACTGCGGTTACGGCATCACCCAGGTGACCGACGGCATGCGCATGCACGGCCACGAGAAGAAGGACGAGAAGCCCAAGACGGTCGTCCAGCAGGAGGCCGTCGCGCTCGACTACGCGGCCAACATCGCGTCCGGCGTCAACATCCTCATCGAGAAGTGGAACTCCACTCGCCGGGACGGGCTGGTCATCAACGACGGCCACCCCAAGTGGATCGAGAACTGGACGTACGCGCTGTGGGCGTACAACGCGGGCTACCACCCGCAGTCGACCGCGGGCTCCAACAGCGGCAAGTGGGGCGTGGGCTGGACCAACAACCCGGCCAACCCGCTGTGGAAGGCCAACCGCACGCCGTTCCTGGAGGACGCCAGCGGTGGCAACGCGTACTACCACGCGGCCGCCCCGCAGCACTGGCCGTACCAGGAGAAGGTGATCGGCTGGGCGGCCCGCCCGATCGAGGCCATGACCAAGCCGGGCACCTTCGGCGCCGGCTTCCGCGAGGCCTGGTGGCTCAACCCGGGTGAGCGCACCCGCGCGATGCCGCCGATCGGGCTGTTCTGCGACGCGTCCAACAACTGCGACCGCTCCAAGATCAGCGACACCGACTCGAACAAGACGGGTCAGGGCGCCTGCCTGCTTCCCGGCGACCCGAACACCTCGGACCCGCTGTACCTGAAGTGCTGGTACAACAAGCCGGCGACCTGGAAGAACTGCAAGGACGCGCAGTGCGGCACGCCCGTCCACCGGTTCAACGACACCTACCCGGAGCAGCCGGACGAGGCCTCGTACCCGCCGCGCTGCACCATCGGGCTCCCCGAGGGCACCCACGTCATCGACGACCTGCCCAACGGGTCCTCCCCAGCGGGTGGAGCACGCAACTGTGCCAACAACGTCTCGGCCGGAACGTTCCAGTTCACCTTCACCGGGTCGGGCGGTGCCTACCCGGGCAAGATCGACACGCACCAGATCGGTGCGGGCTTCCGCAACCACTTCTGGTTCACGCACACCCGTGACAAGTTCACGGCCGAGGGCGCCAGGCTGCTCACCTCCGGTACCTGGACGCTGAACAAGCCGGACCGGGGCTGGATGCGCGTCTGGGTCCACATCCCGGACCACGGGGCGCACACCCGCCAGGCCGCTTACCAGGTCAAGGGCACCGACTCCACCAGCGCAGTGCGCGTACAGCCGCAGCGGGTGATGGAGAACAAGTGGGCCGACCTCGGCGTCTTCAACTTCACCAGTACCCCGCAGGTGGTCCTGGACAACCACAGCAAGGACGGGGACGGCTCCGAGGACATCGCCTGGGACGCCGTCGGCTTCCAGCCGCTCGCTGCCAAGCCGGCGAACTTCGTCGTCGGCATGGGTGACTCGTACTCCTCGGGCGAAGGCGCCTCCGCCTCCGGCGGCGGTGACTACTACAAGGAGACCGACGTCCTCGGCAAGGACAAGAAGCTCCGCAACGCCTGTCACCGGTCCAAGTACGCGTGGTCGCGCCAGGCCACCCTGCCGGGGTACGCCAAGTCGATCGGCGCCTTGTCCGACGACCGCGACTCCAACATGGACTACCACCTGATCGCCTGCTCGGGTGCCCAGACGGAGAACATCCTCTCCGCCAAGGACGACAAGGGGGTGGTCCGGGACGCCAAGAACGCCGACGGCCAGTTCGGTCAGTCCTCCTACGGCGAGCTCGCGCAGCTCGACAAGGGCTACCTCGACCAGAACACCACCCTGGTGACGATGTCGATCGGCGGCAACGACTCGCGGTTCACCGACGTCGTCAAGGAATGCATCTACGCGGCGGGACTCCTCAACTGCCAGCACGCTTCACTGGACGGCGAGACGGGAGACCTCAAGGACACCGAGCCGAAGCTGATCAAGGAGAAGGTGCGGCCCTCGATCGTCACCACGCTCAGGGAGATCGCCGAGCGGGCACCGCATGCCAAGATCGTGCTGATGGGCTACCCGCCCCTCCTGGAGGGCATGGTCTGCATCCCGGGCATCAACGAGGACGAGCATTCCTGGCTCAACGGGATCGGCGCCCTGCTGGTCAAGGAGATGGAGGGGGCCGCCGCCGACGCCAGGGCGGCCGGTATCAAGGTCCAGTTCTCCGACCCCACGGACGACTTCAAGGGCAAGGCCATCTGCGGCAACCCCGAGTCGATCCACGGGATCGTCGCGGACAAGACCCCCGGTGACGAGGACGGTGTGCCGACCTCGGCCCAGTCCTTCCACCCGAAGATCGCGGGAGCCCGGCTGTACGCCAACTCCATGGAGGCCACGATGAACAGCGCTCCGTGGAAGGCCATGAAGTAGCGGCCTCCCACTGGTGGGGCCCTGAGTATCCGTACTCAGGGCCCCTGCCTGTTCTTCTGAAAGGCTTCCCTCCATGAACAAGGCTTACGGCGTTGCCGGCGCCGCCCTCACCGGCGCCCTCACCGGGTGGCTGGCAGTGGGCCTGTGGCAGTGGGCCGACGCCGAGGACAAGCGCACCTGCGCGGACAGCACGTCGGTCTGTCTCACGTACTACCCGCTGACCGGCATCCTCACGTGGGTGGTTCTGGCCGCGGTCGTCTTCGCCGTCGCCCTGCCCCTGGTGGGGGTGCGGCCGCGGAAGACGGCGGCGGCGGCCTCCCTCGCCCTTCAGATGTACGCGCTGGCCATCATCGGCCCGTTCGCGCCGCGCGACGTCCCCGGCACCAACGCGCCGAATCTGATCGCCCTGGCGCTGGGGCCGGCGCTCGTCGGCGTGTGCGCGGTGCCGGCCTGGCGCCGCGCCGGGCTCGTCGCCATCGGTGTGCTGGTGGCGGCGGGCCTGGTCGCCGTCGGCATCGACAAGGACATGTTCTAGATCCGCCGCACCGGCATGCCGATGGGCCCCCGCGTCACGCGGGGGCCCATCGGTGTTTCCGCGGGCCGCCGGGGAGGGGTCGGCGGCCCGCGGGGTCAGCGGCTTGTGGCCCTCGGCCAGAAGCGGTCCAGCCACACCAGCGTGTCCCGCATGACGTAGTGGTCGGCGTTCGGGCGCAGCGCGGACAGCAGGAACGACCGGGCGCCCTCGGAGGGCACGCCCAGGACGGTGATCCGCGGGTCCGGTGTGCCGTCCGAGTCGACGGGGTGGAACTCCGGGGTCAGGTCGAGGCCGCCCGGCTGGAAGACCTCGCCGTCCGCGGACTCGTTGCGCCACAGCCGTACCAGGCCCCGGTCCAGCAGGTTCCGGTAGAGCGGCAGCACGTCGAGCCGCGGGTCGAAGCCGTGCATCCGGGCCTCGACCAGGACGTCGACGGGGCGCGAGAGGCCCGTGTGCGGGCCCTCCACCACGGCCTTGCCGGTGCCCTCGTCGAGGCGGACCCGGGCGTCCGGTCCGGCGCCCACGTCCAGCAGCCCGCAGTCGATCAGCGCGGCCATCCTGGCCATGATCTCGGGGGCCGCGCCGTTCGCCAGCCGGTTGTGGTGGCGCACGTACCGCTGGAGGAAGTGCCGCTGGGAGGCCGCGGTCAGGCCCCCGTGGTCCACCGCGTACGAGAGCACCTGGCGCAGGTCGCGCCAGACGCCGTCGGCGGCCGCCTTGTGGGGGTTGCGCACGTTGCCCTGCCGGGCCCACAGCTGGTCGCGCGCCATGAACGCGCGGACCGACGCGCGGAACTCCCCGGCGGAGCCGGCCGGCGGCACCGGGGAGACGGCGCGCTGCCAGTCGAAGCGGTTGCCGTGCAGGTAGGTCTCCAGCCCCCACGCGGAGGACAGGGCGTCGGTCACCGGGCCGGGCGACAGGGAGTGGTCGACGCGGTAGCGCACCTCGGCCTCGGCCACGGTGCCGTACACGGTCCGGGTCCAGTGCAGCAGGACGTCCCGTACCTGCCAGGAGACGGTGCCCTGGGCCGTGGACAGCGTGGACTTGCCGCGCAGGACGGACTCCAGCACGTCGGCGATCTCCTCCACCGCGCGCTCCAGCGGGGCGAGGAGGTGGCCGGGGCCGTCGGCGGGCGTGCCCGTCACGAAGGCCAGGTAGCCCGGCAGCGCGCGCTGGGTCAGCAGCAGCGCGGCGGCGGGGCCGAACAGGGTGACGTAGTGCAGGTGGGCCATCTCCAGGACGACCAGGGGCAGCAGGTCCCGTTCGAAGTCCAGCTGCGCCCGCCCGGGCCCGCCGCCGGCCGGGGGCCGGCCGGCGTGGGCGCGCAGCTGGTCGACCGCCTCGCGCGTCAGGAAGGTGCCGGGGTGGTCCCCGGAGCCGTCGCTGGGCTTGTGGTTGTCGGGCCGGGCGAAGGTGAACAGTCCGGAGCCGCTGAAGGCCACGACGGCCGCCGGCTCCCGGCCGCTCGGGCGGTAGACCAGGCCGGAGGCGTCCTCGTGGAAGGTGCCGCCGCGGCCCTCGGTCAGGTGCAGGATGGTGTCGATGGCGGTGAGGCCCATGCCGGCGCAGCCGACGACCGACTCCGGTCCGCACGCGGCGGCGTCGAGCCGGGCGTCCAGCGGGTACGGGTGCGGGACGTGGCGGGTCCCGCCGGCGGCGGGGCGGGCCGTGCGGCGGCCCCCGGCGACGCGCCGCGGATCGTGGTACGAGTGGCCCGTCAGCAGCAGCACCTCGTCCGCGGGGCGGCGCTCGCCGTCGGCGGTGACGACCTCGAACCGGTGGTCGGGGAGGGGGTCGAGGTCCACGACCTCCGCGTGGTGCAGGTGCAGTTCGGCGCCCGGGTGGCGGCGCAGGTCCGCGGCGAAGGCCCGGAACATGTCGCTCAGGGCGAGCCCGTGCACGTAGCGCTTGGGCCAGTCCTCCGGGCCGAGGTCGAGGTCGGGGTCGCCGGTCTCCTCGAAGCGGCGCCGGCACCACT
The DNA here is from genome assembly GCF_055563995.1 of Streptomyces sp. NPDC029164. Taxonomy (NCBI): domain Bacteria; kingdom Bacillati; phylum Actinomycetota; class Actinomycetes; order Kitasatosporales; family Streptomycetaceae; genus Streptomyces; species Streptomyces sp. NPDC029164. The sequence goes on from NZ_JBVHWW010000010.1 coordinate 131,518, forward strand.
CGTGCAGGGTGGGCCGTTCGGCGGCGGGCCGCAGCGGGCCGGCGCCGGTCACCGTCTCGTCGGCGGCGAAGCCCACCTGGGCGCCGATCCGGTTGAGGTAGCTGGTGCGCGCCTGGTCGGGGCTGTGGGCCCGGCCCGCGCCGAACGCGCCGGTGCGCTCGAAGAGGTGGACCTCCAGGCGGTGCCCCTGCCCGAGCCGGTCGATCGTCGCCGAGAGCCTCTCCAGGGCGTACGTGGCCCTGGGGCCGCCCCCCACCACGGCGAGCCGGTAGGGCTCTGCCGTCGCCGCGGGGCGGCCGGATGCGTCAGCTCGGGGGGTGGTCACGGGCGCCTCATTCGGTGGTCGGAACGGATCGGCCGGGGTACGGGCGGCCCCGGTGTGGCGGGGTGCGGGTCAGTCCCGGTCCGGGAGGGCGGGTCAGTCCCGGTCCGGGAGGGTGCGGGCGAGCGCCGCGAGGAAGCGCTCGATGTCCTGCCCGGTCATCCGGCCCATGGTCGAGAGCCGGAAGAAGTCCGCTGCCAGCTGTTCCTGGGCGCTGTAGATCACGAACCCCTCGGCGCGCAGGCCCCGGTGCAGGGCGGCGTAGCCGGTGCCGGCCGGGATGCGGACGGCCGTGAGGGAGGCGGCCCGCTGTTCCGGCGGGAGCAGGATCTCCAGGCCGAGCGCCTCCAGGCCGTCGCGCAGCTGCCCGGCGAGGGCCGAGTAGCGGGCGTGGCGGGCCTCCCAGCCCTCGGCCAGGGCCAGGTCGAGGGCGGTGTCGAAGGCGTAGAAGGCGGGGATCCCGGGGGTGAACGCCGGGGCCTGGGCCTTCTCCTGGGCGGTGTGGTGCCGGTGCAGGTCGAGGTAGTAGCTGCGGCGCGGGGCGCCGGCCAGCCCTTCGAAGGCGGTCCTGGCCGCGCTGACGAAGCCGAGGCCGGGGGCGCCCTCCAGGCACTTGTTGGCGGAGCCCGCCAGCCAGTCGATGCCGTCGGCGGCCAGCGAGACGCGTTCGGCGCCGATGCTGCTGACGGCGTCGACGACGACCTCGCGGCCGTGCGCGTGCGCGATCCGGGTCACGCCGGCCACGTCGTTGAGCATTCCGCTGCTGGTCTCGTGGTGGACCACGCCGACGTGGGTCAGGCCCGGGTCGGCGGCCAGGGCCCGGTCCACGGCGTCGAGGTCCACGGGTGTGGCCCAGCCCAGTTCGAGCCGCCGGCTGCGGATGCCGTGGGCGTCGGCGATGTGCCGGAACCGCTCGCCGTAGTGCCCGTTGTCGATGACGAGCAGGGCGCCGTCGTGGGGTACGGCGGAGCTGACGGCGGCCTCGACGGCGGCGGTGCCCGAGCCGGTGAGGACGACGGAGGTGTGCCGCTCGTCTCCGCCGGCGGCCAGGGTGGTCTTGTGCCGTACGCGGGTGAGCAGGTCGGAGAACTCCGGCTCGCGGTGGCACATGTCGGGGCCGGCGAGCGCCGTGCGCACCCGGTCGTCCGTGATGACCGGGCCGGGGTTCATGAGGACCAGCCGCTCCGGGCGGGCCGGCGTGCTGTCGTTCATCGGGCGATCGCTTCCTTGAATCGGGCTGCCGAGGCGGGCGGGGCGAGGGCCGGGCGGCCGAGGTTCGGGTCCGAGCCCGGGGCGATGCGCACGCGGATCAGCTGGGCTCCCCCGTCCCGCTGCGCGCGCAGCACCGCGGCGCGCAGGGCGTCCGCGTCGGCGACGTCGTGGGCGGCCCGGTAGCCGCAGGCCGTGGCGATCGCCGCGAAGTCGACCCCGGCGGAGGCGGTGGGCTGGCCGCCGGTGGACTCGTAGGACTCGTTGTCCAGCAGGAGGTGGCACAGGTCCGTGTCCGGCTGCCGGCCGATGGTCGCCATCGCCTCCAGCCGCATGAGTGCGGCGCCGTCGCCGTCGAGGACGGCGACCCGGCGGTCCGGGGCGTGCATCGCCACGCCGAGGGCCACGCTGGAGGCGCAGCCCATGGAGCCGACGACGTACAGGTTCTCGGGGCGGTCCCGGTCGCGTTCCAGCTCCCGCGCGGTCTTGCCGGTGGTGGCGACGAGCAGGGTGCGCGGGTCCATGGCGGAGACGATGTGGCCGATCGCCTCGGCCCGCTTCATCAGCGGCGGGCCGGCCGGGGCCGCGGTCGCGGTCGCGGTCCGGCCGGGGGCCTCGTACGGGGCGATGGCGCCCTTGGGCACGATGAAGGCGAACGGCAGTCCGGTGGCGGCCATGTGCTCGGCGGCGGCGTCGAGCCGCCGCGCGAGGAGCGCGGGGTCGTCCGGGAGCACTTCGTTGCGGATGTCCATGGACGTCAGCAGGTCGGGGGTGATCCGGCCCATCAGCTCGTGCTGCGGCTCGTCGGGGAGGCCGGGGCGGCCGCGCCAGGTGACGAGGAGCAGCACCGGCAGGCGCAGGGTGTGGCAGAGGGAGGTCAGCGGGTTGACGGTGTTGCCCAGCCCGGAGTTCTGGAGGATGACCACCGGCCGGCGCCCGGCGAGGACGGCGCCCGCGGCCAGGGCGACGGCTTCGCCCTCGTTGGCCGCGATGACGTACTCCTTCGGGTGTTCGGCCTCCAGGCAGGAGATGACGGGGCCGAGGAAGGAGCAGGGCACGCCGGTGAAGGGGCCGTGGCCGTGCCGCTGGAGCAGTTCGACCAGGGTGCGCGGCTCCAGGACGCCGGGCGCGGCCGTCGTGGGCCGCGTGGTCCGCGTGCTCACCGGCCGGTCTCCCGGGTGGCGAACAGCTCGGTGGCGCGGCTGACGTCCTGCGGGGTGCGCAGTTCCAGCCAGCCGGAGCCGATCTCCACGGCCCGGACGCGGTGCCCGGCGGCGAGCAGGTCGGTGAGCAGGTCGGCCAGGGTGGCCTCGGAGCCGTTGGCGCGGCGCTTCTCGGCGACTTGGCGCAGCGCGGTGAGGCCCTCGGCGGAGCAGGCCGCGGCGCCGGCGAACTCGCCGTCCGCGGTGGGGCCGGTGGCGGCGAGGACCGCGCTGCCCGCGGCGCCGCCGATGCGCCGGCCGTCGCGGGCCTCGGAGTCGAGGGCCAGCGGGAGGGCGTCGGTGCGGCGCGGCGTGCCGGGCCCGGCGGACACGTCGACGAGGACGGCGAGGTCGGCGCCGGCGGCGACGAGCCGGCGCAGCGGCTCGCCCTCCACGAACACGTCGTCGGAGACCAGCACGGTGCCGGCGAGATAGGTGTCGTCCAGTGCCAGCACGGCGCCGGCGGCGTCCGCCTGCGCGGGCAGGACCACGACGTCCTGCGGGGCCTCCTGCGCGTGACCGTGGGCGCCCGCCGTGGCCGACACCGATTCGATGTCGGCCCGGCGCAGCGCGGTGCTCTGCTCGGCCAGCAGGCCGGCGCCGGGTGCGGTGGGCGGGCCGGGGACGATGACGGCGCGCGCCCGGCTCGCGTACGGGGTGATGTACGCGGCCTCGTGCTGCTTCTGGAGCGGCATGCCCTGGAGGTCGAACACGGTGGCCAGCGGGGCGATCCGGTCCTCGATGCCGGTCGTGCGGTCGTCGCGCAGGATCGAGGCGAAGGTCTCGGTGACGGCGGCGATGCCCGCGCGCAGGCCGTGGTTGGCGTAGATCACCATCTTGGCGCCGGCTTCGGACAGTTCGGTGGCCGTGATGGTGTGGTAGGTGGTGGGGACCACGACGACCGGGGTCGGCAGGGTCCAGCGCTCCAGGAAGCGCAGCACCGGCTCGGGGGAGCTGCCCTTGGCGTGGATCAGCACCGCGTCGGCGCCGGCCGCGGCGTACGCCTCGCCTCGGCGCAGGGCCTCGTCCATGCCCCAGCCCGCGATGAGGGCCTCGATCCGGGCGATGACCATGAGGTCCGGGGTGCTCTGGGCGGCCTTGGCGGCGCGCAGCTTCCCGCAGAACTCGGCGATGGGCGCCAGTTCCTGACGGCCCGGGATGAAGCTGTTGACCTTCGGGAAGCGCTTGTCCTCGATGGAGACGCCGGCGATGCCGGCCGCCTCGTACCGGCGGATCATGTTCATGACGTTGTGGGCGTTCCCGTAGCCGGCGTCGCAGTCGGCCACGACGGGGACCTCGACCGCCGCCGCCAGGGAGGAGGCCGTGGCGAGGAGTTCGCTCATGGTGAGGATGTCGGTGTCGGGCACGCCCTGGGAGGCCGAGACCTCCAGGCCGCTGGACCAGACCCCGTCGAAGCCGGCCCGCTCGGCGAGGCGCGCACCGAGCGGGTTGTGCGCGCCGACGATGCGTACGGTGCCGGGGCGGGCGAACAGTTCCCTTAGCTGCCGGGCTCCGGAGGTGCTGTGCTCCCCGCGTGCCTCTGTCGTACCGGTGGTCATGCTTTCTCCTGTAGTCCGCGTTCGTGCGTGTGGGGGGCGGTCAGACGGTGGCGGCCGTGATCACCAGGCCGTCGGCCACCAGCCAGCGCCCGGTGAAGTGCCGTACGGTGCGGCCGCCCACGACCGGGCCCTCGACCAGCAGACGGGCGTGGAACTCGCCGCCGGTGGCGGCGGGGCCCGGTGCGGGGCGGAAGCGGAGCTCGGCCTCGGTGAAGTCGAGCCAGCGCCCGGTGAGCGGGAACCACGCCTTGTAGACCGATTCCTTGGCGCTGAAGAGGACCGTGTCCCAGTGCAGCCCCGGCCGGGACCGCGACAGGGCCCGCAGCCGGCCGCGCTCGTGCGGGAGCGCCACCGCCTCCAGGACCCCCAGGGGCAGCGGGACGTGCGGTTCGGCGTCGATGCCGAGTCCCGCCAGCTCCGAGGACCGGGCGGCGGCCGCCGCCCGGTAGCCCTCGCAGTGGGTGATGGCCCCGGCCACCCCCTGCGGCCACAGCGGCTCCCCCGATCCGCCCACGGGCAGCGGCCCGGCGGGCACGCCGAGGCGGTCCAGCGCGCGGTGCGCGCAGTGCCGTCCGGTGGCGAAGGCCCGCCGGCGCCGCTCGGAGGCCCCGGCCACCGCCGCCAGCTCCTCCGGGTAGAGCGAGTCGGCGGTGGCGACGTCGGCGTACTCCGCCGAACTGGCCACGCCGGCGGGCAGGATCCGCTCGATCACGCGCCGTGCCCTCCGCCCGCGCGCCCGCGCCCCGCGAAGAGGGCGGCGACGGCGCCCAGCGCGGCCACCGCCGCGGTGGCCAGCAGGGCCTGCTGCATGCCCTCCAGGAACACCGACTGGGCGATCCGGGTCAGGACCTCCTGGGCCGCGTCCACCGACCCGGGATCCGGGGCCAGGCCGACGGCCGCCTTGCGGACCACCCCGTCCATGGCGCCGGGCGCGACGGCGACGGATTCCGCGGCGAGCCGGCCGGGCAGCGCGGAGGCGCTGTGCGCCGCGACGACGGCGCCCACGACGGCGATGCCCAGGCTGCCGCCGACCTGCATGGCCGTCTGCTGCATGCCGCCGGCCACACCGGACAGTTCCACCGGGGCGCTGCTGATGACGAGCTTGGTGGCGCCGACCATGACCGGGCTGAAGCCCAGCCCGAGCAGGAAGAAGCACAGCGTCATCCGAAGGGTCCCCGACTGCGCGTCGAGGAGGGACAGGGCGCACATGGCCACGGCCGTGACGGACAGTCCGAGGACCACCGGGGTCCGGGGCCCGGACCGGCTGATCCACATGGCCGCGGGCGGTGCGCCCACGATCATCAGCAGGGTCAGGCCCAGTACGCGGATGCCCGAGTCGGCCGGGGACAGCCCGAGCACGTTCTGCAAGTAGAAGATCAGGACGAACGGGGCGCCGACCATGACGAAGGCCATGGAGAGCAGCGTCAGCACGCCGACGGTGAACCGCCTCGACAGGAAGAGGCGCGGCGGCACCAGAGGATCGCCGGTACGCCGCTCCCACCACGCGAAGAAGCCGCCGAGCAGCAGCGCCGCGGCCAGCAGGGCCAGGGTCCGGGCATCGGGCCGGCCCTGGTCGGCGACCGTGGCCAGGCCGCCGACCAGCAGGCACAGCGCACCGCCCAGTACGGCCATGCCCAGCAGGTCCAGCCGGCCGGGCGCGGCCTCGCCGCGGGTGTCGCGCAGGACGAGGACGCCGAGGACCAGGGCCACCGCTCCGAGCGGGACGTTGAGGAAGAACACCCAGCCCCACGAGGCGTGTTCGACCAGCAGACCGCCGACGACCGGCCCGGCCGCGGTGGACGCGGCGATCACCGAGCTGCGCACGGCGATCGGCATGTTGAGGCGGTCGGCGGGGAAGGCGGTGCGCAGCAGGCCGAGGGTGGCCGGCTGCATCAGCGCGCCGAACACCCCTTGCAGGACGCGCAGGCCGATGACCCAGCCGAGGCTGTCGGAGGCGCCGATGGCCACGGAGGTGGCCGTGAAGCCCGCGGCGCCGATGAGGAAGACGGTGCGGTGGCCGTAGCGGTCCCCGAGCCGGCCCGCGGCGATCAGCAGGGCGGCGACCGCGAGGAGGTAGCCGTTCGTCACCCACTGGATGCCGGTCAGGCTCGCGCCGAGGTCGTCCTGCATGGCCGGCTGGGCGACGGTGACGATCGTTCCGTCGAGCGAGACCATCATGGCCCCGACGGAGAGGGTCAGCAGCGTGAGCCAGGGGTGGCCCCGCACCCCGCGGCGCGGCGGGGCCGACTGGTCCTGCCCCTCGGCGGCCGCGGTGGGTCCGGTCGCCTTGCTCATGTGAGGAGTTCACCCGGCTGTCCCGCGGCCGCCCGGCCGGAGGCCTCGCCGGCGCCGTCGCGGGTGCCCGCGTCGCGGCGGCCGGCTCCGTCCTCGGCGGGCTTCCAGCCGGGCGGGCCGAAGACGTAGCCGAGCTTGTGGCGCAGCGTGCTCGCCCCGCGCACGTCGCGGAACATGTTGCCGAACTCGTGCACCTGGATCTTCCAGATGGAGAAGGTCTCGATCTGCTTGGTGAGGCCGTACGTGGGGCGCTGCACCTCGGGCTGGAAGGTGCCGAAGATGCGGTCCCAGAAGATCAGGATGCTGCCGAAGTTCTTGTCCAGGTACTCCGGGTCGTTGCCGTGGTGGACGCGGTGGTGCGAGGGCGTCACGAAGACGTACTCGATGAAGCGCGGCAGCTTGCCGATCTTCTCGGTGTGCGCGAACAGCCCGTAGACCAGGTGCACCGAGTGCATGGTGAAGACCAGCGCGGGGTGCACGCCCAGGAGCGGCAGCGGAAGCCAGATCATCTTCTCGAACCACTGGGCCCACTTGCGGCGCAGGGCGGTCGACAGGTTGAAGTACTGGCTGGAGTGGTGGACCTGGTGGCCGGCCCAGATGAGCCGGATGCCGTGCGCGGCTCGGTGGTACCAGTAGAGGAGGAACTCCACGCCGAAGAAGAGGAACACCCACGTGGTCCACGACGTGGACGACAGGTGCCAGGGCGCTATGTACTCGTAGACCAGCAGGTACAGCGCCAGGGCCACGGTCCGCAGCGCGGTGGACGAGAACAGCGCGCCGAAGCCCGTGAGGATGCTCGCCCGGTGGTCCCGGAGGTCGTAGCCGGGGCGCTCGTCGTGGTCGTCGCCGAACTTCATCGCCAGCAACTCGATCACGATCAGCAACGCCATGGCGGGCAGGGCGTAGACCGCCGGATCGTGCAGCCGGTCCATGACCTTGTCGAGCATCGCTCTCTCCTTGATTCGGCTTCCGCATTAGCCTAAACACGCTCCCTAAAATGCCCCCTAAAGCCCGCCTTAATTCCCTTGTCACCTCCTTTAACCGCCTTACGCGCAGAACTGTTTAGTCTCGTTTTAGCCATGCCCGGGTACGCTCGCCGTCGGCTCGGGACAATCCCGCACATCGCGTGGGAAGAGAACACCGGCCGCGTCGATCGAAACTCGCAATTTCCGGATCGGCGCCATTTCTTCGAAGAGCCGGCCGAGGCGGTCCAGGAACGGGGTGCGGATGAGCGGGAGTCGTCTTGCGGTCCGGCTGGAGCGGCCCGCCCGCGGCGCCGCCCCGGTGCGCGTGCTCACCCTGCACGGGCTGGCGGCGAGCGGGACCACCTGGCGGTCCTTCCGCGAACTCGCCTCACCCGCGATCGAGTTGTGGAACGCCGAGCTGCCCTGGGGCACGGCCGGCGCGTCCGCGTGGAGCCACCGCGGGGATCCCGCCGAGTGGATCGGCGCCGCGCTCGGCCAGGTGTCGGGCGGGGCCGACGTCGTCGTCGCGCATTCCTTCTCCGCCGTCCTCGCCCTGGAGTACCTCGCGGGCACCCCGCGGGCCGAGCGGCCCCGCGCCCTCGTCCTCGTATCGCCCTTCCACCGCAGGGACCCGGCCGACTTCCACTGGGACACCGCCGGCCACTACCTCGGCATCTTCCAGGAGGTGTTCGAGGAGGCACTGCGGATCGCGTCCGTCCGCGCACCGTCCCCCGAGACGCTCCGGGACATGGCCGTCCTCGTGCGCGACCGCGTGGGTCCGTACGGCTGGCTGCGCTTCTGGGAGAGCTATCTGCGCAGCCCGTTCGTCGACGTCCGGGACCTGGACCTGCCGGTGCTCGTCGTGGCCGGGGAGGACGACCGCTTCGCCGCACCGGGGGACGCCGCCCTGCTGGCGGACGCCCTGCCGCAGGGGCGGCTGGAAGTGCTGCGGGGCTGCGGGCACTTCCCGATGACCGAGCGGCCGGGGCCGTTCGCCGACGCGGTGCACCGGCTGCTCGCCGACCACCTCGCGGCGCCGTCCGCGGCTCCCACGAAGGCGGGTTGACCCCTTGGACCCCTCTGCCACCCCCGATGTCCTCGTGACCGGCATCGGCGCGGTCAGCTGCCTCGGCGCCAGCGCGGACGCGTTCTGGACGGGGCTGAAGGCCGCCGCCGGGCGCCCCACCGCCGTACCCGGCCTGACCGAGCGCGTGCCGGACGTCCTCGCCTACCAGGTGCCCGACGGCGCCCCGGCGACGGACTCCGCGCACGCGGCGCCGGGCCGCGCCACGCGGTTCGCGCTGAGCGCCGCCCGCGAGGCGATCGCGGACGCGGGCCTGGAACCGCGCGAGATCGCCGGGGCGGCCGTGGTCCTCGGCACGGCCGGCGGCGAGGGCGGCGGGCGCGAGGGCGAGCACACGGGCGACGGCGAAGGCGGAGGCGGAGGCACCCGCGGTGGCGCGCCCGCCGGCGCCTGGGAGCCGGTGTTCTCCGTCGCCGCCGCGGTGGGCGCGGGACTCGGGACCTTCGGCCCGAACATCAGCGTGAGCAACGCCTGCGCGGCGAGCGGGTACGCGCTCTCCGTCGCCGTGGACCTGATCCGCCGCGGCGAGGCGGACACCGTGCTGCTGGGAGGCGCGGAAGGCATCGCCTGGGTGCCCCTGGCGAGCTTCAGCCGGCTCGGCGCGGCCGACCCCGAGACCTGCCGTCCCTTCGACGCCGAACGCCGGGGCACCGTCTTCGGCGAGGGCGCCGCCGTGCTCGTCCTCCAGTCGGCGCGGGCCGCGGCCGGCCGCCCCGCGTACGGCAGGGTGCTGGGGACCGCGTGGAGCTGCGACGCCCACCACCCCACCGCCCCCGACCCCGGCGGCGAACAGCTGGTACGGGTGGCCCGCGCGGCCCTCGACGAGGCGGGTCGGGCGCCCGGCGACATCGGGTGCGTCATCCCGCACGGCACCGGCACCCTGCAGAACGACGTGATCGAGTACCGGGTCCTGCGCGAGGTGCTCGGCGAGCGCGCCCCGGCCACACCGCTGTTCAGCCTGAAGGCGTTCATCGGGCACACCGCCGGCGCCGCGGCGGCCTTCGCCGCCGTCACCGCCGCGCTCATCGCCCGGCACGGCGAGATCCCGGCCAACGTCCCCCTGGCGAGCCCGGACCCCGAGTGCCCGGTCCTGCTGCCGCAGGACGGTCCGACCCCGCTGGAGCGCCCGGACGTCCTGGTCAACGCGTACGCGTTCGGCGGCAGCAACTTCTCGATGGTCTTCGGGGGCGGGGCACGATGACGCGGACAGAAGCCGGGACGGCCACGCCGCGGGCCGTGGTGGCCGAGTCCGTGGTCCACGGCGCGGCGCTGGTCGTCCCGCCGGACGGCACTCCCCCGGACGCTCCCTGGTTCGACCACCGCGCCCGGCTGGGCCGGGGCCACAAGTACCTGCCGCCCGCCTGCCAGTACCTGCTCGCGGCCGCCCGGACGGCCCTGGAGGCGTCCGGTCAGGAGTCCGGCCGGCACGCCCCGGAGCTCCGCGGCGCCGTCGTCGGCACCAACAGCGCGGTGGCGGCCCTGCACGCCGGCATCGAGGAGACGGTCCGCCGCGAGGGGGCCGGCGCCCTGAGCCCGATGAGCGTGCCGTACTTCTCGGTCAACCTCGTCGCCGCCCGCCTGTCGACCGAGCACGTGCTCAAGGGCTTCAACCTGACGGTGACCTCACCGCGGGTGGCCGGCGTCGAGGCCCTGCACCTGGCCGCCCGCGAACTGGCCGCGGGCCGCGGCGCCGTGGTGCTGGCCGGGGCGGCCGAGGCTCCCGATCCCCGCCCCGGCGACGCCGAGCCCGAGGCCGGCGCCGCGCTGCTCGTGCTGCGTCCGGCGGGCGGGCCCGTACCGGCCGGCGGCGCGGTGCTGCGGACCGTACTGCGCTTCCTCCCGCCGCCGGCGCTGTCCGGGGCCGGCGGCCGCGGCCTGGCGGAGGACTCCGTACGGGAGGCGCTGGACGTTCTCTGCACGAGCGGCCCGGCCCCGTACGAGGTCGAGCTGCTGGCCGATCCCTCGCCCGTCGGGGACGCGGTCGCCCGCGCGCTGCGCGCCTGGTGCGCCGGCCGCGCACCGGTGTCCGCGCGGCGGTCCGGGGCGCGGGCCGGGTCGCTCGCCCCGGTGGTCCGGCTGGCCGACCGCCCCCTCCCGGCGGGCGGCGGCACCCGGCTGGTCGTCGTCGCCTCCCGCGCGGGCAACGTGGCGCTCGCCGCGGCTCACACCCCCGAACCCACCAACTGAGAGGTACACATGCTGACTTCCCTCAAGGGCTCCTGGTGCCTGATCCTGGGCGCCTCCAGCGGCATGGGCCGGGCCACCGCACTGGCCATGGCCAAGGAGGGCGCGAACGTCTTCGGCGTCCACTTCGGCACGGCGGCCCAGCAGGAGGAAGTCGACGAGCTGGTGGAGGAGCTGCGCGCCACGGGCGTGCAGGTGTCCTTCCACAACTGCAACGCCGCGAGCAAGCAGACCCGCGCCGAGCTGGTGCCGCTGCTCGCCGAGCTGGCCGGGCCCGAGGGCGTACGGGTGCTGCTGCACTCCCTCGCCTTCGGCAGCCTGCTGCCCTTCCTCCCGCAGGAGGGCCAGGAGGACGTCATCACCCCCCGGCAGATGGACATGACCGTCGACGTCATGGGCCACAGCCTCGTCTACTGGGTGCGCGACCTGTACGTGGCCGGTCTGCTGCCGCGCGGCGCCAAGGTGTTCGCGCTCACCAGCCGCGGCGACGGCCGGGTGATGCCCAGCTACGGCGCGGTGTCGGCCGCCAAGTCCGCCCTGGCCTCGCACGTGCGCCAGCTGGCCGTCGAACTGGCGCCCTCCGGCGTCTCGGTGAACGCCCTGCGCGCCGGTCTGACCCTCACCCCGGCGCTGCTGCGCATCCCCGGCAGCGACGGACTGGCGCGGTACGCCACGGAGTCGAACCCGCACGGGCGGCTCACCGTCCCCGAGGACGTCGCCGAGGCCGTCGTCATGCTCTCGGCCACCGACTCGTCGTGGATCACCGGCAACGTCATCGACGTCGACGGCGGCGAAGGCCTCGTCTGACCACCGTCCCGCACCGCACACCCCACCCCACTCCACCCCAGGAGAGAACGATCATGCCCGAGCAGACCAGCACCGCCCTGGACATCGAGGAACTCCGCTCCACCATCGCGGACATCCTGGACGTCGACGCCTCCGAGGTCACCGACACCGCCGACTTCAGGGAGGACCTGGACGTCGACTCCCTGCTCGCGCTGGAGATCCTCGTGACCCTGGAGCGCAAGTACGGCGTGAAGATGGAGGAGTCGAACCTCCAGCTGATGCGCTCCCTCGAGATCGTGCACGAACTGCTGGCCGAGAAGCTCGGGACCGCGTGATGCCGCAGGACGGCCGCAAGGTCGCCGTGGTCACCGGCGGATCGCGCGGGATCGGCCGGGCCGTCGTGGAGCGGTTCCTCACCGACGGCTACGACGTCGCCTACTGCTACCGCTCCCGGCCCGCGGACGCCGACGCCGTGGAGCGCCTCGCCGCGGAGCACGGGGTCCGGGTCTTCGACGCGTCCGTGGACGTGACGGACGCGGAGGCCGTACGCGGCTTCCTGGACCGGACGCGGGAACGGCTCGGGGAGATCGACGCACTCGTCACCAGTGCGGGCATCGTCCACGACGGCCCGCTGGTCACGATGGGCGCGGACGCCTGGAACAGCGTCGTCGACACCAACCTGAACGGCACCTACCACGTGTGCCGCGCGGCGGTCTTCGCCCTCATGAAGCAGGGCCGGGGCAGCATCGTCACCCTGTCGTCGGTGGCCGGGGTGCGCGGCAGCGCCACGCAGGCCAACTACGCGGCCGCCAAGGCCGGGATCATCGGCTTCACCAAGTCGCTGTCCAAGGAAGTGGCCCGGTTCGGCATCCGCGCCAACGTCGTGGCGCCCGGCCTGATCGCCACGGACATGACGGAGGGAATGACGGCGAAGGCACGCGCGGGCGTCCTCGCCAAGATCCCGCTCGGCCGGATCGGCACCGCACGGGAAGTGGCCGACACCGTCGCGTTCCTCTCGTCCGAGCGGGCCGCCTACATCACGGGGCAAGTGATCCGGGTCGATGGCGGCATCAGCAACTGAGGGGGGTGCGTTGATGGCAGCGACGGCGGCAAGGTCAACGACGGCGGCGACGGCGACGGCGCGGACGGAGCCCGTACGGGTCGTCGTGACCGGGCTCGGCGTGCTCACACCGATCGGCACGACCGTGGAGGGGTTCTGGGACGCGGCGGTCCGCGGAGTGGTCGGCACGGGGCCGCTGCGCCGCCCCGACGCGGCGGACTTCCCGGCGAAGCTCGCCGGCGAGGTCGCCGGCTTCGACGCACCGCGCGCCGGCGGTGACCGCAGCCTGCGGCTCGCCACGGCCGCCGCTTCGGCCGCGGCGGCCGACGCCGGGATCCCGCGGTGGACCGGGGACCCGTACCGGGCCGGTGTCTGCCTGGGCACGCTCCTCGGCAGCCGGGCCGGGCTGGAGCCGGCCGTCACCGCCTTCCACCGCGGTGCCGAGCCCGGCGCGGCGCCGCACGGCGCGCAGCGGCCGGCGCCGGACCTCGCGGCCGCGGTCGCCCGCGACCGCGGGTTCCTCGGACCGGGCCTGGCGGTCGCCACGGCCTGCGCCTCGGGCAACAGTGCGCTGGCCCACGCCGCGGACACCATCCGGGCGGGCCGCGCCGACGTGATGATCGCCGGCGGCGTCGACGAGCTGTCCAGCGGCATCATGATGATGTTCGCCAGCCTGCGGTCGCTCGCCCCCGACTTCCTGCGGCCCTTCGACCGGGCCCGCGCCGGGCTCGTGGTCTCCGAGGGGGCCGCCGCCCTGGTCCTGGAGTCGTACGAGCACGCGCGCCGCCGCGGCGCGCACATCCACGCCGAACTGGCGGGCTGGGCCTCGGCGTCCGACGCCCACCACATGACGGCCCCGCACCCCGAGGGCAGCGGCGCCCGCCGTTCGATGCTGCGGGCGCTGGAGCGGGCCGGTATCTCCCCCGACCGCGTCGACCACGTCAGCGCGCACGGCACCGGCACGCCCTCCAACGACCGGATCGAGGCGCAGGCCCTGCGGGCGGTCTTCGGCGCGCGGACGCCCGCCGTGACCTCGCTGAAGGGGGCGCTCGGGCACACCCAGGGCGCGGCGAGCGCCATCGAGGCGGTGGCGTGCGTACTGGCGCTGCGCGACGGCGTGATCCCGCCGACGGCCAACCTGGTCGACCTCGACCCGGAGTGCGACGTGGACGTCGTGCGCGGGGCGGCGCGCGAGACCCCGGTGCGCGTGGCCGTCAACAACGCCTTCGGCTTCGGGGGCAACACGGCGTGCACCGTCTTCACCCGCATGGACAGCACCACGCGCACGGCCACGAGCACGGCCACGAGCACCGCAGGGAGCGCACGATGAGCCCGCACGGCCCCACGGCAGCCGTCACCGGCATCGCCCTGGCCAGTCCGCTCGGCGGCAGTCTCGACGCGACCTGGGAGGCGCTGCTGGCCGGCCGGACCGGTTTCACCGAGACGGCCGCCACCGACGGCCTGTACCCGGGTCCGGTGCGGGCCCTGTCCGGCGCGCTCGCCGACGACCTGCCCGACGTACCGGCCTTCGGCCGCAAGCGGCTGCGGGCGCTGAGCCGGGAGTCCCTGCTGGTCTCCCGGGTCGGCATGCTCGCCTGGCAGGACGCCGGGTTCGAGGCGGCGACGACGCCCCACCCGGAGGAGACCGCCGTCGTGCTGGGCACCGCCGCCGCCGGCCTGTCGGGGTACCTGACGGTGATGCGCGACGGCCTGACCCTCGGCCCGGAGCTGGTCAGCCCGTACGCCGGCCCGCAGGGCAGCCTGAACGCCGCGGCCTCGGACCTGTCCATGGCCTCCGGTGCGCAGGGCAGCATCCTCACGGTCACCGCCGGGCGCTGCTCGGGGGCCCATGCCCTGGCCGTCGCCGCCGACCACATCCGTACGGGGCAGGCGCAGGCCGTGCTCGTGGCGGCCGTGGACGTCCTGGATCCGCTGCGGCTCGCCCGCGGGCCGGCGCGGGCCCCCCGGCCGTTCGCCGCGGACCGCGCCGGCGCTCCGCCCGGCGAGGCGGCCGTGGTGCTCGTCGTCGAGGACACCGCGCGGGCCCGGGCGCGGGGCGCCCGGGTGCACGCGGAGATCGCGGGCCTGAGCGTCCTGCGGGGCGGAGTGGACGGCGGGAGCGCCGCCGCTCCCGCGATCGCCGCGGCCCTGGCCGATGCCGGTGTGCGCGCCGGGGAGCTGTCCCTCGTCTGTTGCTCCGCCGCCGGTGCCCGGGACACCGACCGCGCGGAGGCCTTCGCCGTGCACGGGGCCGTCGGCTCCGGGGCCGCCGTGTACAGCCCCTTCGGCGCCCTCGGGGACTGTGCGGGCGCCGGGACCCTGCTGCAAGTGGCGCTGACCGCGCGGGCGCTGGCCGAGGGGCGCACCCCGCCCACGGCGGGCCTGGCCGGCCCGGATCCGGACCTGCCCGTCCTCGCGACGTCGAGCGCCCCGCGCGAGCCGGCGGGCGGACCCGCCCTGGTCCTGACCACCGACGACGACGGCCAGGCCGCGGCCCTGGTCCTGCGGTAGGGCCCCCGGTCCCGCCCGGCCCGCCCGGCCCCCCGGCCCGCGGAGACGAACCCACGAACCCATCAGGGAGAACCGGACCTCCGGGACCCCTGCCGTACGGAGGTAGGAAGTGCATCACGACCCGGCTGAGCCGATCGCCATCGTGGGGATGGCGGGGCGGTTCCCCGACGCTCCCGACACGGACCGGTTCTGGGACCTGCTGATGGACCGCGGCGACGCGATCCGCCCGATCCCGGCGTCCCGCTGGAACACCGATGAGCCACTGGACCCGGAGAAGGAGATCCAGGGCCACGGCGGTTTCCTGGAGAACATCGACGCGTTCGACGCCGCCTTCTTCGGGGTCTCGCCGCGCGAGGCCGAGGTGCTCGACCCGCAGCAGCGGCTGATGCTGGAGACCAGCTGGCTGGCGCTGGAGGACGCCGGCGTGCCCACCGCGAGCCTCGCCGGCACCCGTACCGGCGTCTACTTCGGCGGTCTGTGGCAGGACTACGAGCGGCTGCGCGAGGACCGCGGCGCCCGCCCCACCCAGCACTCCATCTCCGGCAACGCGCTCGACATGCTGTCCGCGCGCATCTCGTACTTCCTCGGCCTGACCGGCCCCAGCCTGACGCTGGAGACCGGCTGCTCCTCCTCCCTGGTCGCCCTGCACCTGGCCTGCCAGGCCATCCGCTCCGGCGACGTGGACGGCGCGCTGGTCGGCGCGGCCAACCTGATGCTGACCCCGGACGTGACGATCGGGCTCACCCACTTCGGCGGGCTCTCCCCGAAGGGCCGGTGCAGCGCCTTCGGCGCCGGGGCCGACGGGTTCGTCCGCGGCGAGGGCGTCGCCGCCGTCTACCTCAAGCCGCTGGCGCGGGCCCGCCGGGACGGGGACCGGGTGCACGCCGTGATCGTGCGGACCGCCGCGAACAACGACGGCGGCGGGACCAGCCTGGTGACCCCCAGTCAGGCCGGGCAGGAGGACCTGCTGCGCCGCGTCTACCAGGACACCGGCATCCCGCTCGACCGGGTCGCGTACGTGGAGGCGCACGGCACCGGCACCCGGGCGGGCGACCCCGTCGAGGCGACGGCCCTCGGCCGGGTGCTGGGCCGGGCCCCCGAGCGGGCCGGCCGGCCGCTGGGCATCGGGTCGGTCAAGACGAACATCGGGCACCTGGAGCCCGTGGCGGCGCTCGCCGGCCTCTTCAAGGCGGTGCTCTCGCTGAAGAACGGCGTGGTGCCGCCCAGCCTGCACTCCGCGGAGCTGAACCCTGACATCCCCTTCGACGAACTGGGCCTGGAAGTCGTGCGGGAACCGCTGCCGCTGCCCGAAGACGGCCCGGTCTACCTGGGCGTCAGCTCCTTCGGCTGGGGCGGCACCAACGCCCACGCCGTGATCACCGCCGCCCCGCCGGCCGACACCGGCGACACCACCTCCGCCGGCGCGGGCCACGCCGCCGACGGGTCCGCGCGGCGTCGCCCCGGCGCGCCCTTCCTGCTGCCGCTGAGCGCCCACAGCCAGGCCGCGCTGCTGCAGCGCGCCCGCGACGTGCGCGCCGCCCTCGACCGGCCCGGCGCCGATCCTCGGGAGATCGCCGCGACGCTGGGCTGGCAGCGCGACCAGTTCCCCTTCCGGACCGGGCTGATCGCCACCGACGGCGACGGGCTGCGCGCCGCGCTCGACGCGTACGCGGCCGAGCCGGACGCCACCTCGTCCGGCACCGTCACCGGCCGCGCCCGCGAGCGCGGCCGTACCGCCTTCGTCTTCCCCGGCCAGGGCTCGCAGTGGGCCGCCATGGGCGCCCGCCTGTACGTCGAGGACCCCGCCTTCGCGGACGTGATCGACCAGTGCGCCGCCGCGCTCGCCCCGCACACCGCGTGGTCCCTCACCGATGTGCTCACCGGCCGGGACGGCGACGCCTGGACGGGCCGCGTCGACATCGTCCAGCCGGTGCTGTGGGCCGTGTCCGTGGCCCTGGCCGCCGCCTGGCGCGCGGCGGGCGTGGAGCCGGACGTCGTCGTCGGCCACAGCCAGGGCGAGATCGCGGCCGCCACCGTCGCCGGGATCCTCTCCCTGGAGGACGCCGCCCTCGTCGTGGCCCGGCGCAGCGCCGTCCTGCTGCGCACCGCCGCGGGTACCGGCCGCATGCTCGCCGTGGACCTCGACGCGGACTCGGCCGTCGCGGCCCTGGAGGGCTTCGAGGACTGCGTGGCGCTCGCCGTGCACAACGGCCCCCACTCCTGCGTGCTCTCCGGCGACGGCGACTCGGTGCTGCTGCTGAAGGAGCTCCTGGAGGCGGACGGCACGTACTGCCGGATCGTCAACGTGGACTACGCGTCCCACAGCCCGCTCATGCTCGAACTCACCGACGAACTGCACGAGGTGCTGGCCCCGGTGCGGCCCGGCACGGCGCGGATCCCGCTCATGTCCACGGTGCGCACCGCGGTCCTGGACGGTCCGGAGATGGACGGCGCGTACTGGGTGGAGAACCTGTGCCGCCCGGTCATGTTCGCGGAAACCGTCGACGCGCTCCTGGACGAGGGCGTCACCCACGTCGTGGAGGTCAGCGCCCATCCGGTCCTGGTGCCGGCGCTGGAGCAGATCGGCGCGCTGCGCAAGGAGCCGCCGGCCGTCCTGGGCACCCTGCACCGGGACCGGGGCGCCCCGGAGGACCTCGCGGAGAGCTTCGCGGAGGCCCACGTGGCGGGTCTGACCCCGTACGGCCCGCGCCCCCGCTCGCGCGACGCGGGAGTGCCCGCGTACCCGTGGCAGCGCGAGCGCCACTGGGTCGGTGCGGCGCAGCGCGGTGCGGGCCGTTCGGCCGCCTTCGCCTTCCCGCTGGTCCCGCTGCCGACCGAGGCCGGGACCTGGCACGGCACCGCCGAGATCGGCACCGGATCCCACCCGTGGCTCGCCGACCACCGGGTGCACGACGCCGTCGTCGTGCCCGCGGCGGCCACCGTCGAGCTGTGCCTGGGCACGGCGGCCGCCCGGACCGGCGGCGTCCCGCAGTCGCTGCGCGGCCTGTCCTTCCTGAGCGACATGACGCTCACCGACGGCGGGCTGCACCTGGGCGGCGTATGGCGGGAGGACTCCGGCGAGGGCGCCGGCCTGGAGGTGCTGTCGCTGGCCGACGGGGCCGACGGCTGGACCCGGCACATGACGGCGCACGCCTCCTACCGCGGCGAGCAGGCCTTCGTACCGGAGTTCCCGGCCGCCCTGCTGCGGGAGGCGGCCGTCGACGGCGCCGCGTTCTACCGGGCCTGCACCGAGCGCGGGCTCCAGTACGGCCCCGCCTTCCAGGGCGTACGCGAACTGCGCGTGCGCGGCGAGGAGGCGCTCGGCCGGGTGGTCCTCGCCGAGCAGTGCCGGCCCGGCGCCCGCCGGTTCGTCCTGCACCCCGCCCTGTGGGACGGCGCGTTCCAGCTGTCCCTGGCGCTGTGCGGGCACGTGGACACCGTGGTGCCCGTCGCCATCGAGCGGCTCGCGCTGCTGCCGGGACGGCCCTCGGACCTGACCGAGCTGTGGGTGCACGCCCTGCGGCGGGCCGACGGGCTCTTCGACCTGGCCCTGTACGGATCCGACCGCCAGCCCGTCGCCCGCGTCACCGGGCTGGAGCTGCGCCGCCTGCGTTCGGGCGAGCGGGCCGCGCCGTCCCCCGAGCGGGTACACCGCTTCGGCTTCCACCAGCGGGAGTACGCGGGGCCCGGCCGGGAGCAGGGCCCCTGGCTGGTGTGCGGCCCGGAGTCGGCCGGGGAAGCGGCCCGGGAACTGGCGGGCGCGCTGGGCGCCGCCGCCGTGACCCCGGACCGGCCCGCGGCGGCCGACGGCACGGTGTGGGCCGGGGCGCTGCGGGCCGTGGACGGCGGCGAGGTGGTCTTCGTCGCCCCGGACCGGGCGGCGGGCGAGGCGGAGCAGCGGGCGGGCCTGACGGCCCTCGGCGCGCTCGCGGTCGCCTGCTCGGACCGGCCGGTGGCGCCCCGCCTGACCGTGCTGACCACGCGGGCGCAGGCGGCCTCGGCCACCGAGACGCCCGATCCCGGCGCGGCCCTGTACTGGGGCTTCGGCCGGGTGCTGCAGGGCGAGCACCCTGATCTCGCGGTCCGGCTCGTGGACACCGCGGGCGACGGCCCGTGGGCGTCGGGCGTCGTACGCGAACTGCTCGACGCCGAACGGGAGGACCAGGTCCTCCAGCGCGCCGACGGCCTCCGGCTGGCCGGCCGCCTGGAGCGCGGCGGCCACCGGCCGGACGGGGCCGGGGCTCCCCTGCCGTTCACGGTCCGCCAGCCGTTCCGGCTGCACCCCGGCCCGCGGCCGGGCCTGTGGGAGTCGCTGCGCTACCTGCCGCTGACCCGCCGCACGCCGGGACCGGGCGAGATCGAGATCGAGGTGGACGCGGCCTCCCTCAACTTCATCGACGTCATGAAGGCGGTGGGCACGTACCCCGACGAGGCGGGCGGCAAGGAGCTGCTCGGCGGGGACTGCTCCGGCCGGGTCGTCTCGGTGGGGCCCGGCACGGCCGGGTTCCGTGTCGGCGACCGGGTGGTGGCCTGCGTCTTCGGCGCGATCGTCTCCCACGTGACCGTACGCGCCGACCACGCACGGCCGGTGCCCGCGGCGATGACCCAGGAGGACGCCGCCGCGCTGCCGCTCGTCCTGGCCACCGCCTGGTACGCGCTGCACGACCTGGCCCGGGTGGAGCCGGGCGAGACCGTACTGGTCCACTCCGCGGCCGGCGGTCTGGGCCTGGCCGCGGTGCAGGTGGCCCGGCTGCTGGGCGCCGAGGTCATCGCGACGGCGGGCAGTGCGGCCAAGCGCTCGTACCTGCGGGAACTGGGCATCGAGCACGTCTTCGACTCGCGCGACCTCTCCTGGGCGGACGCCGTGCGCGCCCGCACCGGGGGCCGTGGCGTGGACGTCGTCCTCAACTCGCTGACCGGCGCCGCCATCGCGCGCGGACTGGAGGTGCTCGCCGAGGACGGCCGCTTCGTCGAGGTCGGCAAGAAGGACATCCACGGGGAGCGCACGCTGGGCCTCGCGCCGTTCCGCAAGGGCGTCAGCTTCGCGGCCGTGGACCTCGAAGGGCTCGTGATGCGGCGCCCCGAGCGGTTCGCCCGGCTCTTCCGCGCGGTCTGGGACGCGGTGGAGGCGGGCCTGCTCACGGCGCTGCCCGTCACCCACTACACCTTCGACGACGCGACGGAGGCGCTGCGCGCCATGTCGCACGGCGACCACATCGGCAAGTTCGTGCTGTACGGGCCGCAGACCGTGGACCGCGTGGTGGCCGATCCGCTGCCGCACGGCCGGTTCCGCCCCGACGGCACCTACCTCGTCACCGGCGGTCTCGGCGACCTCGGCCTCTCGCTCGCCGAGCACCTGGTGGCGCGGGGCGCGACGGCCTTGGCCCTGCTGGGGCGTTCGGCCCCGACCGAGGAGGCCGCGGAGCGCGTCGCGGCGCTCCGCACGGCCGGCGCCCGGGTGTCGGTGCTGCACGCGGACGTCGCCGACGCCACGTCCCTGGGCCTGGCCCTCGCCCGGATCCGGGCCGAACTCCCGGCCCTGCGCGGGGTCTTCCACGCGGCGGGCGTCCTCTCCGACGCCGTGGTCCGCAACCTCGACGCGGCGGGGGTGGCCCGGGTGCTGGCGCCCAAGGCCGACGGGGCGGCCGAGCTGGACCGGCTGACGGCGAACGATCCGCTGGACCTCTTCGTGCTGTTCTCCTCGGCGGCCGGGCTGGTCGGCAATGTCGGGCAGTCCGCCTACGCCGCGGCGAACACGTACATGGACGCGCTGGCGGCGGCGCGACGGGCCGCGGGGCGCCCCGCGCTCAGCGTCCAGTGGGGCACCTTCGACGGCATCGGCCTCGCGGCCCGCGCGGCCGGCCGCGGCGACCGGCTCGCCGACCGCGGCATGGACGGCTTCGAGGCCGCCGAGGCCTGGCAGGCACTGGAGTCGTTCCTCGGGGACGGCGAGAGCGTCGTGGGGTACGTCGCCCTGGACCCGCGCCGCTGGTTCGAGACGTACCCGGCGGCGGCAGGCCGGCCCAGCTGGAGCCTGCTGCGCGCCACCAGGGACCCGGCGGCCGGCTCGGGCGGCGACTTCCGGCAGCTGCTGGACGGTTGCGCCGCCGAGGACCGGCTCTCGGTGGTAGAGGAGCGCGTACGCCGGCTCGCCGGCCGGGTGCTGCGGCTGCCGGCGGAATCCATCGACCGGGAGACCCCGCTGAAGTCCCTCGGGCTGGATTCGCTGATGAGCCTGGAGCTGCGCAACCGGCTGGAGGCGGACTTGGGGCTGCGGCTCTCGCCGACGCTGCTGTGGACGTACGGCGCCCTGCGGCCGCTGGCCGGGGCCCTGGTGGAGCGGCTCGCGGAACAGGAGGCATGACAGTGGGACGACACGACACCACCGAGACGGCGGGGACGGCCCCGGCAGCCCCGGCGGCCCCGGCAGCCCCGGCGGCCCCGGCAGCCCCGGCGGCCCGGGCCACTCCGGTCAGCCGGGCCATGGAGACGATCCGCGCCCTGCGCGAGGAGCTCGCGGCCCTGCGGGGCGCGCAGCCGATCGCCGTCGTCGGCATCGGCCTGCGGGCCCCCGGCGGGATCGACGACCTCGACGGCTACTGGCGGGCGCTGGCCTCGGGAGCGGACGCGGTGCGCCCGATCCCGCCGTCCCGGCGCGCTCCGTTCGGGGACGCCTGGGACGACGTACCGCACCGGGGCGGATTCCTCGACGAGGTCCTGGAGTTCGACGGCCCGTTCTTCGGCGTCGCGCCCCGCGAGGGCCGCTCCCTCGACCCGCAGCACCGGATGCTGCTCGAAGTGGCGTGGGAGGCCCTGGACGACGCCGCCATCCCGGCCGCCCGGGCGGCCGCCGCCGGGACCGGTCTGTACGTGGGCATCACCGGCCAGGACTACCGGGAGTGGATGCGCGAGGGCCCCGACTCGTACTGGGCCACCGGCAACGGGCACTGCTTCTCGGCCGGCCGGCTCGCGCACACCCTGGGGTTCACCGGTCCGGCCATGGCCGTGGACACGGCCTGCTCCTCCTCGCTGGTCGCGGTCCACCTGGCACGGCAGGCGCTGCGCGCCGGCGAGTGCGACGTCGCCGTGGCCGGCGGGGTGAACCTGGTGCTGTCCCCCCACGGGACGGACCTCGCCGCGCGTACGGGCGCCCTGTCCCCCGACGGGGTGTGCCGGCCCTTCGACGCGCAGGCCAACGGTTTCACCCGCTCGGAGGGGTGCGGCATCGTCGTCCTCAAGCGGCTGGCGGACGCCGTGCGCGACGGCGACCGGGTGCACGCGGTGATCCACGGCTCGGCCGTCAACCACGACGGGCGCGCCTCCGGGTTCACCGCCCCCAACGTGCGCGCCCAGACCCGGCTCGTCGAGCGGGCGCTGGCGGACGCCGGCCTCGGCCCGGCCGACATCGGCCACGTGGAGGCCCACGGGACCGGCACCTCGCTGGGCGACCCGATCGAGGTGGAGGCCCTGGCGGCGGCCCTGGGCCGGACGAGCTCAGGGGCTCCCCTCCTGCTCGGCTCCGCCAAGGCCAACCTGGGCCACACCGAGGCGGCCGCGGGCGTGCTCGGCCTGATCAAGGCGGTGCTGAGCCTGCGGCACCGGGCGGTCCCGCCGGTACCGCACTTCACCACGCTCAACCCGCGCATCGACCTCTCGGGCACGGGCTTGCGCATCCCCACGGAACTGGAGCCGTGGCCGGCGGACGCGGGGGCGTACGCGGGCGTCAGCTCCTTCGGCATGAGCGGCACCAACGCGCACGTCGTGCTCGGCGTGGCCGGGGAGCCGGCCGCGGCCGGACCCGGGCCGGGCTCCGGGGGCACGGTCGGCGGCTTCGAGGTGTCGGCGCGGACCCCGGCGGCTCTGCGGGCCTACGCGGCGCGGCTGGCGGGCCGGCTGGCCGAGCTCAAGGACGAGGAGTACGCGGCCTTCGCGTACACCGTCACGCACGGCCGTACGGCGCTGGCCACCCGCGTCCGCGTCACGGCGGCGGACCGGCACCGGGCGGCGGCCGTACTGACGGCGGTCGCCGAGGGCCTGGCACCGCCGGAGGCCGAGGAGATCGCGGCGGGCACGGAGCCCGGGTTCGCGGACCTGCCGCGCCGGGTCCTCGACCTGCCCGCGTACCCGTGGGAACGGCGGTACTACGCGCCGGTGTTCACGGAGTAGGGCGGGTACGGGAAAGGGCCGGTCCCGGACTTGTGGTCCGGGACCGGCCCCGTGCCCCGGGGGCGGCGGCAGCGGTACGGGGTCAGGCCGCGGCCGCGCCGCCACGGATCAGGGCGACGACCCCGGCGACCGTGATGTCCTTGGTCAGTGCTTCGAGGGGGACGTCGACCGCGAACTCGCGCTTGATGGACGCCGTGAGCTCGACGACACCGAGGGAGTCGATCTCCAGCTCCTCCAGCCGGGCCTCGTCCGTGACCGCGTCGGGCTCCGCCCCGAAGTCGACGAGTTCGCGCTCGACGAAGGCACGGACGGAAGCAAGATCGGCGGGCTGGAGCACAACATCCTCGTCTCTGAATCCTGATCGGTGAAACGCGCAAGCAGCCTAACAACAGCCGGAATGGCTGGCACTAAAGCGCTGCTTTCTCCGGTCTGACCGCGCGGCTAAATCGGTCTTGTCCGCCCTTTCGGGCCACTTGCCCATTCCCGTATGTTCCCGTTGGACGCTCGGTCGAGACGTTCAGAGAGGGAGACCCGAACATGCTCCGGATGCTGCTGAGGCGGCTTCTCCTCATTCCGCTCACGCTCGTCCTGCGACCCCGGGTCACCGGTGTCGAGAACGTGCCGGAATCCGGCCCCTTCGTCATCGCCGCCAACCACCTGTCGTTCTTCGACTCCATATTCATCGCCCTGCTCACCCCGCGGCCCCTCTACTTCATCGGCAAGCAGGGGTGGCTCGACATGCCCGGCCTCAAGGGCCGTCTGCAGGGCCTGTTCTTCCGCTCCGTCGGGATGATCACCGTCGACAGCACGAGCGGCTCGGCGACCATGGCGGGCCTGGAGACCTCGCTGCGCATCATGGGCGAGGGGCACGGGGTGGGCGTGCACATCGAGGGCACGCGCTCGCCCGACGGCCGCCTCTACAAGGGGAACACCGGCACGGCGTGGATCGCGCTGCGCAGCGGGGCGCCGGTGATCCCGTGCGGCCTCGTCGGCACCGAGCGGGTGCATCCGGCCGGCGCCAAGCGGCTCTACGTCGCGCGCTTCGAGGCGCATTTCGGCGCCCCGATGACTTTCCCCGAGCATTCCGGGTGCGCCTCCGACCGCCGGACGCGGCGCGCGGTGACGAACCGGATCACCCAGGAGATCTCCGCGCTGTCCGGCCAGGAATACGTGGACACCTATGCGGCGACCGTGAAGAGCCGCGCCGCCTCGGCCGCCGGGCCGCAGGGCGGCTGAACGGCCGGGGCGGAGCGGCGGCGGGGCAAGGTTCTCAGCATTCCGCGGTGAGGGCCCGGCGCAGGATGTCCCCGACCTCGCCCTTGTTCTCCTGGGCCAGCAGGAAGAAATGGTCCCCGGGGAATCGGCGCACCCGGCACGGGCCGCTCGTGTGCGCGGCCCAGCCGTCGAGCGGCTCGTGCGGGACCAGCGGGTCCGCCGTGCCGCCCAGTACGTGCAGCGGCACGTCGAGGCGTACGTCCCCGAACCCCGCCGCGGCCTCCCGGCTGAGCGCGAGGTCGGCCCGCAGCACCCGCGTGACGTGCGCCAGCATCTCCGGGTCCCGGAGCACCCACTGCGGGGTGCCCCCGCCCTCGCGCAGCAGCCGTACGGCGTCCTCCTGAGTGGCCGTCGCATGCGCCCGGCGCGCGGTCCCGCCGGGCACCTGGCCGCTGACGACGGCCGCGCGGCACTGCACGCCGAGGAGGAGGGCCGCGCGGACGGCGAGGAGCGCGCCGAGGCTGTGCCCGAACACCACCGTGGGCAGCGGGTCGCGGCCGAGCACCTCGTCGGAGACGGAGTCCAGCACCTGGTCGAGCCGGCAGCCCGGAGGCTCGCCGAAGCGGCGCTCCCGCCCGGGGAGCGACAGGCCGAGCACTTCCACGTGCGCGGGCAGCGCCTCGACGACGGGGTAGAGCGTGCTCGGGCCGGACCCGGAGTGCGGGAACACGAGGAGGCGCAGGCGGGGCGCGACATCCCCGTGCGGCCGCAGCGGCGGCCACCAGGGAACGGCGGGGGAATGCCCGGCGACACGCGACCCGACCATCAGTGGCTCTCCTCGTTGCTCGTGTCCTCGACCCGATCGCTCCGGATCGCTTCGAATCGCTCTGGATCGCTTCGAATCGCTCTGGATCGCCCCGCGGTCGCCCCGCGGTCGCCCCGCGGTCGCCCCGCGGTCGCCCCGGGGCGCCCCGGGGCGCCCCGCGGTCGGTTCAGCCTATGCAGTGGGCCGCGCCGCCATCACGCGGCGCTGACTCCGACCAACTGGTCCGCGCCACAGTCGTCGAGGGCGGGGGCGTGCGTCAGGATCGCGTGCTGGAGGCGCTGGAGGCGCGGCGCGGGCTCGATCCCGTGGTCCTCGACCAGGTTGCGCCGCACCTTGCTGTACGTGGCCAGCGCCTCGGCGGTCCGTCCGCTGCGGTAGAGGGCCACCATCAGGTAGGCATAGAGGTTCTCCCACGTCGAGCGGTCGTCGAGCAGGGCGTAGATCTCGCCGACGAGAGCCTTGTGATTGCCGAGTTCGAGTTCGAGCTCGAAACGCTGCTCGTGGGCGAAGGAGCGGCGCTCGTCCAGCCGCCGGCCGAGGGACTCGAAGGCCGGTATGGCGCGCAGGTCTTCGAGGGCCTGTCCGCGCCAGAGCGAGATCGCCTGGTCCAGGGTCTTCGAGGCCCTTTCCCGGTCACCGGCCCGGCGGAACTCCCGGGCGATCGCCAGCAGTCGGTCGAATTCGTAGACGTCCAGATCGCACCCGACGAGCCGCAGCCTGTAGCCGGGCGGCTGGGTGGTGATGAGCGCGGCGGCGTCGAGGTCGAGCGCCTGGAGGTGCTTGCGCAGTTTGGACACGTAGACGTGCAGTGCGGTGGAGGCGGTCTGGGGAGGGGTTCCGGACCAGAGGGCCTCGATCAGCCGGCCGGAGGACACGGCTTCACCGTGGTGGGCGCAGAGATAGGCCAGCAGGGAGCGGAGCTTGAGTGCTCTGGGCGATACCTGGGCTCCGTCCTCTGTCTCTATCTCAACCGGTCCGAGCACTTGGAACTTCACGGCATTTCCCCCTGGTAGATCTCTTTGCCACGAAGGGGACGCGCACGACTGATCCGCATCGCGCAGTCCCCCTCCGCACCCATCGATCTTCATTGCGTATGCAGATCGAGTCAAGCGGCCCAACTCGTATCTGAGGAACACTTGAGGTGGGGGGATGAGCCATATCTCACACTCAATTCCGGATGACTCAGCTCCACTTTCCAGACCTGCCCGGCAGGCTATTTTTCGCCAGCACACCGCACAATTCAAGCCAAATTCAAACGGCGTGAAACGCACCCCGGGCGACCGACGGAACAGCCCGGAACCGGACATCTCGCAGCGTGATCCGGACGCCCCGGCGGCCACCCGCAGGACCGGCCCGAGCCCGCGCCGCAAGGGCCCGGCAGCGCTCGGGGCACCGCGCGGGGACGGCGGCCGAGCCCCCGCCCAGCGGAGCGGCCGCATCCGCCGGTCCCCGGCCGAGACCTCCGGAAAACCCCTCCAACCTGGGGCTACTTACGGGTATGGTCCCGGCAGACACCCGCCTTTCGGTGGTCCTGTGCCAGATCGGCGACGCCGCCGGCCGGCACGACCACCGCAAGCGGTTGGCGCGTTGACGCACCTGCTCGGCGGGACGGGGGGAACCTCCGCCGAGCGGTGCGAAACCCGTTCCGCACGTCGGATCCGGGCCGAACGCGCGCCACGGCACCACGGCTCGCGAGCGCATGACCGACCACCTCGCGCGCGCCGTTCCACCCGGTCGGCGCAGCGGTCCATCTCGCCGCGCGGCCGACGTACACCATCCCCCCGCTCGACGGCATTCACGTCGTCCACGCCGAATACAGGGGGGTACGGGCAGGTGAGGATCGGGCTTCGGATGCCGAATCCGGCAAGGCGAACCAACCCCCCGAACCGCGCGCAGCACTTCGCGTCCGCAACTCCGGACCACATGTCGCCATGAGACCAATTCGCACAATACGAGCATGATGAGGGGAAGTTTTCTCGTGCATTCCAAAAAGGTAATTCGCCTCTTGGCCTCCACCGTCGCGGTCGCGGCGAGCGCCCTGTGCATGGCCGTGCCCCAGGCCCAGGCGTCCGCCCTCCCGGCGCCGGCCGGCGTCACGGACGCGGCCTCCGCGACCGCCGCCCCCGACTGCCAGGGAACCTGCGTACTCGGCGTCCGCGCCGCGACCCACCCGGGCTTCGACCGCTTCGTGATCGACCTGGGCGAAGGGCCGGTCCCGCAGTGGACCACGACCACCCAGACCACGCCGCTGACCTGCTGCGGCGAGGAGGGAAGCGAGCACGTGGTCCCGATCACGGGCAAGCAGTACCTGAAGATCAAGCTGTCCCCGGCGACCGGGTTCGACTTCACCACCCTCAAGTCCGTGTACACCGGCCCGAAGTACCAGAACTACACCTTCAAGAGCCTCAAGGGGCAGGGCCTCACCGGCGCCACCGATCCCGAGGCCCGCGAGTTCAACATCGGACTCGCCCTCGGCGACCACTCCTCGTACCGGATCTCGAAGCTCACCGCTCCGAACCGCATCGTGGTCGACATCAACCACTGAGGTTCCGGCACGCGGTACCGATCCCCCGTCACACGCCTTTGACCGGCGCGGACTTCCGACTCGCGGTGAACATCGCCCGAAAGCAAGCCGGCCGGCGCACCTACATGCAGGTCCACTACATGCAGGGTCCACATCGGCAGGAGCCACGTCGACGGACAGGTTCTCGGACATCCACTGCGGCTGGGCCGTCGCTCTCGAATCGGGCGGATCCCCGATCCGAGCAGCGGGAAGGGCACGTCGACTGCCGTCGGCGTGCCCTTCCGGTGGGTTCCGCGCGCGCTACTGCCCGGCCCGGGCGAGGATCGTGCGGGCGGCGTCGACCTGCTGCTTGTGCCGCTCTTCCAGCACCGCCAGCGCGTCACCGTGGGCCGCCAGTTTGGTCTGCTGGATCCCGGCCTCCACGGCCAGCCACGTGTCGACCAGCTTCGTCTCCTCCTTGCAGGCCACGTCGGCCACGGCCGTGGTGACCTCCTGCGGGGTCGCGCTCGGCCGGCCCGTGAAGTCGTCCGCCGGGTCCAGGGGGGACGCGTAGCTGTGTCCCTTGCCCTTCATGCACGCGGACCAGTCGGCGACGACGTTCTTCACCTCCGGTGCGGACCGCGATTCCTCGAACGCGCTGACCGAGATCTCCTGGGCCGTCTTCGCCGCGGCGGGCGGCTCGGCGTCGCCGCGCAGGGCCCTGCCCGCCTCCGCCACGCAGCCGCCCTTCGGAACCTCGTGCCCCTTGTACGTGCCGACGTCGCCCGTGAGGACCTGCCAGGCCTCGTCGGAGGGCTTCTTCAGCCCGAGGTCGGACGCCTTCGCGGGGTGGTAGCCGCGGGTCTGCGCCTCGGTCTTGTCCAGGATTCCGTACCTGCGGTCGGACGAACCCGCCGGACTTTCCGAGACCGTGTCGTAGGGAAGGCCGTACCGGCTCATGCACTCGGCCATGGCCCGTCGCTCGGCCTTCGAGAGCAGGGTCGACTCTTCGGTGGTGAGGCTGTAGCGCGCGATCGGCAGCCGCGCGCTCGGGCCCGGGGCCCGTGGGGCGGGAGCCGCGGCGGGTGCGTCGGCGCCGGCGGGCCGGGACTCCGGCCCGCGGCCGCCTCCGGCGCTTGCGCCGCTGTCACCGCTCGCGCAGCCGGCGACGGCGAGGACCAGACCGAGGCACAACGCCCCGAGGGCGACCCGGCCGGGCCGCCCCCTTCTCCTTGAGCATGAGTTCACTGCGTACGCCTATGCCTCTGGGGATGCGTCGAGGGCCGGTCAGTTGAAGACGTAGCAGCCGTCGCCCTTGCCGGTGTAGGCGGACGCGTTGTCGTTGTACGTGTTCACGAGCTTCGAGGCCGACTTGTTCGGCGCGATGGCATCACAAGGGCCGTCGTACCAGCTGTTGTAGTAAATGCTCACCCAGAAACCCTGGGAGGTGTGGTTCTTGGCCGAGGCCGCATTGTTCTTGATTTCCTGGCCCTGGCCCGCACCGCCGGTCAGGAATTTGTCGCTGGAGGCCATGACGGGCACGCTGGTGGTGCCCTCGTAGTACGAATAGGAGCCACCGAATCCGCTGTTGTAGAACAGCTGGAGACACTGCCCGTAGGAGCGCAGGTCGGAGCAGTTGCTGCCCAGCATGGAACTGGCACTCGCCGGCGCCGCCATGGCGAGACCCGCACCTGCGAACGCGGAAAGGGCAGCGGCCGTGGCCGCCACACGCTTCAGCTTCATTTCTTCCCCCATTTGTGACTGCACCCCTTGATCCCAAGCGGCCATCGGCACCCTAACCCGGGGTGATCGGAAACTCGTTGGAATATTCGCCGAAAACCTTCCCCGCATGGCCGAGAACCGCCCAGACCCAGCACTGGGCGAGCCGCGCCGCCACCCTCCAACCTGGCGCTCACCTGCGAAGACTCACCATGTCTCGCCAAACCAACCAACACGTCTCCCCCACGAACTAAAAGCGGAATGGCCTGTTCGCCCCGCTCGATTCGGCGAAATCCGATCCGGAATCACTCACCCCGCAAGCGCGAAAGTCTTCACAATCGGAACTCGCCGGGGCGGGTACCGTGAGCGCGGCCCGAAATGCTTGAAGCCCCCCTCCGCCGAAGCTCGGCAACAGACCGATCATGCGAAAGGCCCTTCACGTTGAGACCGATCAGAGCCATGGCGGGTACCGCCACTCTCGTGGCACTCCTCGCCGCATGCGGAACGCAACAGGCGGGTAACCCGCCTCAGGACCCGGGTGCACCGGTGAATGCCGCACCCGCACGGATGGCGCTCGACCAGATTCCGTCGGCTCCCACCAAGGGCCTCGCCGTGGGACTCACGCTCCCGCTGGACGAATTCACCGCCAAGCCCGCGGACGGATATGCCTGGAAGGTCGCCGTACAGGACCAGTGGCGGTCCTGCATGGCACGCTACGGATTCAAGAACTTCGGCCCGCCCCAGGCTTCCGACCAGGCGGCGCGGACCCAGGCGGACGCGACCATGGGGCGGCGCTACGGCGTCTCCGACCTCGAGGTGGCGAAGAAGTACGGGCACCACCTCCCGACCGACATCAAGGAACCCGCGCGCTGGGAGCCCGCTCCCGGCGCCGAGACCGCGGTGTTCACCGGCAAGGGACCCGAGCTCAAGGGCAACACCTACGCGGGCAAGGAAGTCCCCCAGGACGGCTGCCGCGGCGAAACCCGCCGGATGTTCCCGGTGCCCCAGACCCCGGAGGCCGAGACGGTCGGGGTCCGGGTCTTCGACGAGACCAAGAGCGACCCGGACGTCCTCAAGGCGTTCGCGCAGTGGTCCTCCTGCATGAAGGGGAAGGGCTACCAGCAGAGCCACCCCCTCGAGGACCTCCGCTCCCTCGGCATCCCCGTCTCCTCCCCGACCGCCGGCAAGGAAGAGATCGCGCACGCGGTCGCCGACGTCGAGTGCAAGCAGCAGACCAACCTGATCAAGGTCTGGAACGGCAAGGAGACCGAGAAGCAGCGGAAGGCGATCGAGCAGAACGCGCCGAAGCTCACGGAGGAGCGGGCCGTGAAGGACAAGAACGCGGCGAAGGCCGCGCAGGCGTACACCGTGGCAGGGAACCGATGAACATCATCAAGAGAATCGCCACCGTCGCGGCAGTCGGCGCCCTGAGCGCGCTGTCCCTCTCGGTGACCCCGGCGTCGGCAGCCACCGTCTACGAGGGGGACGCCTGCTCCTCGAACGGCAACCGCTACTGCTTCGCCATCCACTTCAACAGCCGGGGCGGACAGACCTGGTACTCCGCCAGCCCCTGCTTCGTCTCGGACGGTGATATCCCGGACTACTTCGGCTACTCGCCCAACGGGGCGACCCTCGTCCGGTACGTCTTCCGGCCCGGCCAGATCAGCGGAACCGTGTCCGCCTGCACGATGACGAACGAGGGCAGCGGCCAAGGCGTCAAGAACAACGCGGCGTCGGCCTCGAACGGCGAATGCGTGGCCGACTACCGCGTCTACTTCAACTCCGGCTACAGCGGCCCGAGCCAGAGCTTCGCCCCGAACTGCGGCGACTACTGGCCGGCCGAGAACCTGGTCTCCGGCCTGTACAACGAGAACGCCTCGCACGACCGCTACTAGCCCACCCCGCCCCCGTGGTGCCCCTCCCCCGAAGAGGGGCACCACACCGCAGTACCGCACCGTGACGGTCACGGCAGCCTGGGCGAAGATGCGTCGATGAGCCAAGAGACCGACGCGGTGAGCGAGGCGATCGCGGCCGAGCTGCGCCTGATGGACCCGGGCGTGCGCACGTCGCAGTCGCTGACGCGGCCCCTCCTCGACCCGCACTTCGTGGAAGTCGGCGCCTCCGGCCGCCGGTGGACGTACGAGGAAATCCTCGCCGCGCTGCCCGAGATGGACGGAGCGGCAGCGGACGGACCGCGCTACGAGCCCACGGAGATCACCGGCGTCCTGCTGGCGCCCGGGCTGGTGCACCTCACGTACGAGACCACGATCGCCGGGGCCCGGGCGCGGCGGAGTTCCCTCTGGCGCAGGCAGGAGACGGACTCCGAGTGGCGGATGTACTACCACCAGGCCACACCCGTCCCACCCGACGGCGCATGACCACGGCGCCCGGGAACGCCAGGCGCGATGGATCACAGATGCGGATCAAGCACCACCCGCTACACTGACCGCGGTGGCCCGGCCTCACAACCAGGTCTCCGCACCCTGCCTTCGTGGGATCTGTGGGAAATCAGATCGCCGCAGATCAGGGTGAATGCGCTGGCAGGCCACCAAACGCGCCAGGGCATTTTTCCCAACGAGCATCCGTGTTCGCGCAGGTCACGCCAGGCCCCACGTCCTCCACGGGCTGCCACTTGGAGCGCTGGCTGGAGCACCTCAGCCCGACCCCCTGGCACGTCAGCTCACCCACCTGGCACCGCAGGGATTGCTACTCAAATAGCAGTACGTGAGGCTTGGGACGTGACACCACACGCCGCCCCTTGGGTGCCCTGGCCCCGCTTCGATCGCCGCGCATATCTCCTCCTGCTGGACGACCAGCGCAGGCTCCTGCTGTGCGGTGGATGCTGCGGCGGCTGGACCGTCCCGCAGGTCCGCATGACGAGCGGAACACAGTTCGTGGAGTCGGCTGTCCGATTCCTGGACGAGCAATTCGGATTGACGAATCCACGCTTCGGCTCCGTCTACGGAGTCCGACAGTCGCGCGCCGGCGACAACTGGGAGTTCGATCGCGTGACGGCGGCACGCGTCTTCATCGTCCGCATCAGCGACGCCGAGGGGGCGGCAATCGTGCAGAGATCGCCCGCACACGCTCGATGGGGTGTCTCGGACATACGAAGGCGGAGGCGGGAGATCCACCCTGAGGGCATCGTCCTGCTGACCACCGGATACGTCGAGGGGTGGATTCCCGGCGGCCCTATCTCTCTTTGTTGAGCTCCTGCGAGTTGTACCCCTGGTTGCCGGCGGCAGCACTTCATCGGGGTGTCAGAACCCGCCCTGCACGAAGAGGATGTCCGAGGGCGAGCCGGTGACCAGCTCCATCTGGTCACGCCAAATGGTCTCGAGAATGTCCCTCATCCGACCACCGCGCGACCGCTGGAGCTCCCGCAGGTGGTGCTCATGTGCGTCCTCCCTGCGGTGCCGGGGGACACCGCCACGGGCATGCGCCCGTACCTGCTGAAACAACTATCAGAAACCAGATAGTGACGATCAGTCAGTGGATCAATCAGTGGGAGGCAGCGCTCACCGCCGACCTGACTGGCCGGCGATTCACCGCGCCCCTCCCTGGGATGCAGCTGAGCGATGCCCGACCACCACCGCGCCGAGCTGCCGGTCGCCCCCTGCCGATGGCGGCAGGACGCGGCGGCCTTGGAGGACAGCTCCATCATGCAATCATGCACACCGGCCGCGGAGGCGAGGGGGCGCAGCCGACTCCGCAGACACCCCGCCGGGGGGCATGGGCTGGCGGCCATCACTTACATGGTGCTGGCCTGGGGGTCGTCGTCCCGGTCGGTCGCCAGTACCGCCGGTAGCGGCAGTCCGTACTTGTCGCACAGGAACCGGGTCTGGCAGTACCGCTGGGCGTCGGCGGCCACGCCTCCGAGGACCGCCGAATTCATGCCGGCACCGACGAGGACGCCCACGAACGGCACGACCTTGGCGACACTCTTGACGGGCACCCTGGAGCCGGCCGGGCCCAGCTGCTGCATCAGCTTCTCAAGGGCGGCCAGGAGACGGTGGTCCTGGCGGAGCTTCTGTGACCAGTTCACGCGCCCCTTGACCGCGTCCACTGCCCGTGCGACGTCACGCAGCGGCTTGGCTTTAGCCGCCTGTGCCATGAAGGACCGCTGTACAAGGCGTTCAATGAAGTCCTGCTCCTTGGGGTCCTTGGCGTCGTAGCCGTAGGAGTACGCGATGCGCGCTGCTATCGACGTGCTCAGAACCTGGATGACGAGGATGTCCGCGGTCATCGCGGCGGGGATACCGGCTACGGGGACCATGGCCAGCAGGCCCATGGCTCCGCCTTCGAATGCGCCAGCAGTCCGCCACTTGAGGGTGTTGCGGGTCAGCAGCCGGTCGCAGACCTGGAGGTCCTGCTGCCGCAGTTCGGAGAAACTGTCGATTTCGAAGCCGTGCTTGCGGGCGAGTTCCTCAACGTTCTTCGGGTTGTTGAGATCCATGGCCCAGTCGTTGACCAGCTCGAGCAATGCTGCCGCGCCTGCGAGCGCCGGCCGCATGGCCGTGTCGGCGACCGCGTCGCCTGCGCGACGGATCGGTTCCGTGACCGCCTCCGGCACAGCGTCCTTGACCCGTCTCACGGCGTTTCCCGCGACCTCACCGGTACGACCGAGCGCGGCGCTTGCCCAGTTCGGTAGACCACGGCGGTTGTTACGGCGCTGCCAGTGCTCATTGAGCGTGTCCCATACCTGCCCCTCGTACGCGGTCATCGGGGTTGCACCGTCGACCAGTGGGTCGGCGTAAGTGCTCATTGAGTTCTCCATCTCGACTGTGATCGCTGGGTCCAGGGGGCCTTGCCGGCCGACACGTGGGTGAAGCCGCAGCAGTGCGGGGGAGGTGTCCGACGTCGACTGCACAGGCCACCTGCGGGGTGGTAATTCACCTATGCCGCCAGGCAGCGACCAGGCTTGGTGATCCTCGTCCTCTTGAGGCAAGGGCAGGCCCTGGGTCTGGTTGAGGTGTCCGTACACCGTCGGCCAGGGCAGATGAGGGCTCTTGTCGTCGAGCCCTCCGTACGCCTCGGAGTGGGCCTGCGCCTCGGCCTGATTGGCGATGACGTCCTTGCCGCTCGCCGAGGCGGTGGCCGCCGAGGTGCCGCTCAGTTCAGCCAGTTCCGTGGTGTAGCAGTCGTACGCGTGGTCCACCGCCCGCTGCTCGCCGGCGAGGATCTCGTCCCGAGTGGTGGTGCTCATGTGCGTCCTCCCTGCGGTGCCGGGGGACACCGCCGCGGGCATGTGCCCGTACCCCGCTGAAACAACTATCAGAAACCGGACGGTGACGAACCGTCAGTGGCTCAGTTGCCGGACGAGGCCGTTCGCCTCGGCCCGCCAGACCCGTACCTGGGCGCACGTGGGCCCGAGCTCGTACAGGTGGTAGTGGCACCCCAGACTCAGCTGGGACCAGAGGGCCTTCGCCCGTCGAGCCGTCTCGGCCGGCGCGACGGAGTGCAGGAGGAGCAGCTTGGCGCGCCCCGTGGTCCGGGCCAGACCAGGCATCGCAACTTCCAGCACCTGGTCGACGCAGAGCTCCAGCGCGGTCCGCAACGCGAGGCAGGCGCCGCGGTGCCGACCGGCGGTGGTGGCGTCGGCGAGTTCGCCGTCGAGGAGGCGATCGGCCGTCAGCAGCAGACCTTCGACGGAAGCAGCAGCAGGGGCGGTCATGCGGTCACCGCCGGCTTGCGGATCTTCTGCGCCAGGGCCTCGACGTCCGTGACGAAGCGGTGGGGGTCGGGGACCGAGGACCCATCGGGGTGGGCTCCCTTCTGGCACTGCTGGATCAGGAAGCACGACGGGCTTCCGTAGCGGCGGCGCACCTCCTCCCTGACGTCGTTACCGCGCTTCACGTCGCCGAAGAGGGCGAAGGCCGCGACCTCCTGGAACCTCTCCGCACTGTCGATGGCGGCCTGGAGGTCGTGTTCCGATCCGCCGGTGCGGTGGTGCCGGATCCAGGCGGCCTCCAGGAACGCGTTCTCCAGGGCGATCCGGCACAGGCCGGGCAGCACGTGGCTGTACGTCTCGGGGGGAAGCCCCGGAGTGGCGGCGATGGCCCGGGCGTCGCCGATGGCCTGCGCGACCGGGTCGTC
Organism: Streptomyces sp. NPDC029164; assembly: GCF_055563995.1. Classification (NCBI taxonomy): domain Bacteria; kingdom Bacillati; phylum Actinomycetota; class Actinomycetes; order Kitasatosporales; family Streptomycetaceae; genus Streptomyces; species Streptomyces sp. NPDC029164. Next base: position 167,220 of record NZ_JBVHWW010000010.1, read on the forward strand.
GACGCAGGCGACCTTCACCCGGGACCCCTCGCCCCGCGTCACCTGGAAGACCGTGACCGGCAGCTCCTGGTCGGTGAACGCCTTCTGCAGACGGGGATCGTGAGTGAAGACGACGATCTGCCGGTGCGTGCCCAACTCGTGCAGCACCTGGGCGAGTCCGTGCACCTTGGTCGGGTCCATGGACTGCACGGGGTCGTCGATCACGAGGAAGCCGAGCGGGCTGTCCGCGGTCGTGGCCCTCGGCAGGAAGAGGGAGAGCGCGAGGGAGTGCAGCTCCCCCTGGCTCATGACGTCGAGCGCGGGGGCGTCCTGGCCGTCGACGGAGGCCGCCATGACGAGCTTGCGGACGTTCGCCTTCTCGCTGCCCTTCAGGCTCACGGCAGTGAGGTCGACGTTGCTCTCCTGCCGCAGGCGCTCCCAGATGGCCTGCGTGGCGTCGGTGAAGCGCTCCATGCGCTGCTCCCGCAGCTCGGTGGAGAGGTCCTTGAGCCACTTCACCGCCTTGCGGAGGTCGCCCAGCAGAGGCTTGTCCCGCTCGGTCTCGCGCGCCTTGTCCGCCCAGGCGGCGAGCCGGGTGACGAGCGCACGCCACCGCTCGCCGCGCTCCTCCAGCTCGTGGGACGCATGCCTCCTGACGGTGTCGCAGGCATCGACGAGGATCGTGGCGGCTTCTTCGGCGCTCCTGGCGAGAACGGCGGGGTCGGTGATCTGCCGGCAGTCGGTCCACACCTTCCACGGGTCGGCCAGGGCAACGGGGATCCGCTGGGGGTTCTCGATGAGGTTGTGGAGGTTCCGCCTGCCGGTCCGGACGGCGGCGTGCGCGTCCTCGGCGGACTTCGCCTCGTGACGCAGCTCCGCCACCTGTCGGGAGGCGCGGTCGTACCACTCCCGTCCGAGGACCCGTTCCGTTCCGCACGTCGGGCAGACGTCGTCGTCGGGGTGCCGGTCTGCGTGGGCGAGGGCCTTCTCCAGCAGGTCGGCGCGCAGCCAGGCGTTCTCGGCGTCGGTGCCGCGGAGGTCCTCCACGTCGGCGAGGGCGATCCGCAGCCGCCGGACGGCCTCCCCGACCTCCGCCAGGTCGGGCCCGTGTGCCCCGGTCTCGACATGAAGCTCGGCGAGCCGGCTGTCGTCGGCCGGAGGAAGACCGGCGACGAGCGCGTCGATGGTGTCGAGGTCCAGGGCGCCCGGGGTGTCCACGGCGAGCAGGGCCTGCACGGCGCGGTCGTCGTCCTCCAACGCGTAGAGGGCGTCCTTCAGGCCGGGCAGGGCGTCCCTCGTCTCCTTCGCGACGGTGGCGAGGGCCTTCTCCCGCGCGCTCAGCCTGTTGGTCGCGGTGGAGAGCAGGTCCATGCCGAGGATGGTGGCGATCGCGTCGTACCGCTCGGACGGCTTGCCGGTGAGCATGAGGTCGAGATCGGTGTACGAGAGGAACGGCCGGTGATCGGCGAGGGCCGTTTCCCAGCCCGCCTCGATCATGGGGACGGTTCCGTGGCCCGGGCGCTTGAAGGTTGCCTCGGAGCTGCCGAACTCCTCGCTCGACCAGGTGCGGGTGAGGGTGCTGTTGCCGGTGTCGCCCTCGATCGCGAGCTTGAGTTCGATCTTGGGGCTGTCGGCGTGGTGGAGATTGTACCAGTGGCGGCCGCGCGTGGCGTCCTGGCCAGGCCGGTGGACCCGAGTGCCGGTGAAGCCGACCTCGATGGCTTCGGCGAGGCTGGACTTGCCGGAACCGTTGCGGCCCACGACGAGGTTGACACCCGGACGGGGGCTGAGGCTCAGCCGGGCACGGGGGCCGATGCCGCGGAAGCCGTTGACGGCGAGGGAGTCGAGGTAGACGCGCCCGGAGGCGGCGGACGACGTGGTGGCGGTGCCGGCGTCGGCGGTGTCGCTGCCGAGCGCGTCGTGGAGCAGGGCCTTGACGGGGTCAGTGAGAGCCGACTCGGCCAGGCGCGTCGCCACCGTCTCGGCGAGGGGAAGCGCGGTCTGCTGGTGCTGTTCCGTCTCGGTCACGAAGGGCCTCCTGCGCGGTGTGGCGGGATGGGGCGGTGTCGTGCACCACCTGCTGACAGGACGGAACGTTAGAGAGATGGCGAGACTTATCCTCAACGACTGACTGGTAATCGGGGTTATCAACTTCCCTTCTAGGAGCGAAGTTGAGCTCCGCCGCCGCCACCTCTTTCGCACTTGGCGTGACGAGGCCCTGGCGCCGGGGAAGCTCGGTCGGAGCCGCCAGGGCAGTCGTCTGGCCCGGTGCCGTCGTTCAGTCATCGCCCGAGGGTGAACGTGAGTCCTCCGGAACGCAGTTCGTCCTCGGTCTGGGTGAGGCCACCGCGGTGGGCCACCTCCACCGTGTAGAACTTCGAGCCCTGAGGTATCCCCTCGATCGTGAACGGGAACTCGCATCCCAGCGCCGCCTTCTTCCCGCCTTCCAGTTGGCCGGTGGCGACGAGAGTGCCGTCTGCGCCGGTGACGTTGACCTGCGCACCGCGCTGGATGTCCGAGTAGCCGTCCAGCCCGGTGCAGCGCTTTCCCTCCTCAAGGAAGGAGAGGGAGGAGTCGGCGAGGGTGAGCGTGCCGCTCGCCCCGAAGGTCTTCTCAGCGGAGGATGCCGCGCCGCCGGACAGGGAGACGATCAGCCAGCAGCCACGCGTGACCGCGGCGCCGAGGGCCAGGCCGACGGCGAGGATCGCAGGGCGGGACAGCCGGGACCAACGCAATGCGTCCGCCGGGGCGTTGCGAGTGGGAGCCGACCCTTCACCCCCGGACACGGGCGATTCCGGAGGCGGCGGGATGCTCGGGGGCTGTTCGGGAGAGGTGGCCATTCGGACGGTCCTTCCATCGGGGGCGCGGCGGGGGCATCGGTGGCGAGGACTACGGGCCCGGGCACGCCCTTGGTCACCTGGTCGGTGACGATCCCCAGCCGGCCACGGGACGCGGGGCGGGGCGAACGGGCAAGGGGAGAACGGCGGCCCACGGTTCCTCTGGTTCGGGACGATGGGAGCGATCGCTTCGGATCGGAGCGAGGCAGAAGCCGGGATCGGTGGCTCAGCCGGCCTTCTTCCACGGCAGACAGCCTTTGACCTCCAGGTACTCGCCCTTGCGGACGGTCACACGGGTCTGCTCTTGAACGTTTCCGTTGGCGACGATCGACGAGAACTCGCCGGAGGCGTCCTTGTGCCGGGCCCAGTAGCAGTTGGGGATGAGGCCGTCCTCCGGACCGGCGGTCATGTACGTGCCGGGCTCGATGTCCTCGCCGACCAGGTCCTGACCGTCCCCCTTGAAGGAGGTTGCCGGTCCGGGCTTCGCAGTCGGCTCGGTGGGCGGGGGCGGGGTGCTCGAGGCCGGCGTGCGAGCGGGCGCCGGTTCAGTGGCCGGGGGCTCGTGTGCGCGTGTGGTCTCGGCGGCCCGGGAGGGCGTGGTGACCGTGGGCGCGGGCCGCTCCCGGCCGGCCTTGTCCTCGGTGGCGTCGGGGCTGCCGATCGCTACGCCGACGATCAGGGCGACGAACGCCGTCACGCCGTGGGTCAGCCACGCCTTCGCCCGGGACGGCCTGCGTGTGGGGGCCGGCAGCATCGGCGGCGGCACGGGGCCGCCGCCGGGGCCGGAGTGAGGGGGGCCGGGCTGCATCGGGGATGTGCCGGTCATGACGGAGCTCCCTGGCTTCCGGGGATCGCGTGGTCGTCACGCGATCGGCCTGTGAATGAGGGAACCTGCCACTCACACGGAGGATGCGACTCCGCCATTTTGATAAGAGGGGTTACCAGGCAGCCGATGGATCATTCCTTGATCGGCGGTAGGCTTTCTGTCGTTCGTCTCCGACGGCTCCCGGAGCCGTCACAACGGACGCGATTCCGCGGAGCTCCGTGGACGTCCGCGAAAGCCCACGGCACGGAGGAGGACCAATGAGCAGCCCGACGCCTGTCGACGACTCCCCCATCCTGCCGGGCCCGCTCTCCTGGCGTATCGGTTACGCCGAGATCGCCGCCCTCGCCCAGGTAAAGCGGCCGGTCCCCACCACCTGGAGCCGGCGCCACTCCGACTTCCCCGCACCGGTGACCCGCGAGAGCGGCAGCCCGCTCTTCGATGCCCGGGAGGTCGTCGACTGGCTGATCCGGACCGGCCGCGGCAACGCCGAGCCCCGCCGTCTGCGGGCCGAGGCGGCCCTGCACACCCTCTCCGCCTGGCGGTCCTACGGCCTTTCCGCCCCCGTTCTGGTGGGTGCACTGACGGCCTTGATCTGCCTGCGCCAGCAGTACGACGCTCCCGTCAGCGAGCACGCCTGGGGCGACCTCCTCGATCAGGCCGCCGACCTCGACGCTGAAGACACCTTCCTCCTCTCCGAGCTGCGGGCCGTCCCCGACCCGGACCACCTGGGCCCGGCCCTGGGGGCGCTCGCCGACGAGCTAACCGAGGCCGCCTACACCCCCGCCGAAGCCTTCGGCTGGGTTCTGGATGCCCGCCGTCGCCTCGGCTCCCACGACCTCGCCGCCGACGAACCCACCCCTGTGGTGACCCGCGCCCTCGCGGCCCTGGCCGGCATCGACACCCTGACCGACGAGGCCGTCCTCGCCACCCCATACGCCCGCAGCGGCGACCTGCTCGCCGCCCTGCACACGACGGCGCCAGAGGACTCCGGCCACACCTACCTCGCCGCGGAACCCGACTCGGCGCTCGCCCGCCTCGTCCGGCGCCGGATGCTCGTCCGGGGCGTCTTCGAGTTCTTGCTCGACGTCACCGAGGGCGAGGAGCTGTCCACGGACGACTGGGGCGACCCCGACGTACTGGTCTGCGTCCTCCCGTACGAGGCGAGCGAGACCCGCAGCGCCCGCCGGACCCTGGAGCGGATCCAGGACCTCACCGACTACCTCGGCGACAGCTCGACGGCGGTCGTCCTCGGCCCGGCCGACGCGCTCGTCCGATCGCTGCCCCGGCACGGCGACGCGGACCGGCTGCGTCGCTCCTTCCTGGGCGAGGGCCTTCTCAAGGCGGCGATCAGCCTGCCCGACGGAGCGTTCGCCTACCGCCCCGGCTACCGCACCGCTGTCTGGATCCTCGCCCGCACCCCCGAGGACGAGCGCGCGGGCCGTGTCCTCCTCGCCGACTACTCCGCCCAGCCGCTCACTGAGCCGGTCCTCGACGTGCTCGCCGAGGACATCGCCATCTGGCGAGCCTCCGCATGGCGTGGCGACCGCCGCCACGAGTTCCGCCATGCGGTCGTCGTGCCGGCGAAGGATCTCGACGACCGGCCGGGCTCTGCCTTCACACCCCAGCACCGCTCACCCGAATCCCGGTACACCAGAGTCGTCGTAGAACGCCCCGCCCGCATCGCCGACGTGGAGCGGCACCTCGCCGAACTCGACGAGCGGGCGACGCGCCGGGCCGGCATCGACGGCCCTCTGAAAACCGGGGCCGTACTCCGCACCGAAGACCAGCCGGTCCGTCGCACGACCATCCGCCGCCTCCTCAAGGACCGCCGCCTGCGCCGCCGCCCCGGCCACCGCATCGCCCCCGAGCACCTCGCGGCCGACGGGCACTACGCGGTGATCGGGCCGGAGGAGATCCTCGGCGCCTCGCGGTTCGGCAGCCGCCGAATCGACCGGGGCCTGGTCCTCACGGCGTACGAGCACGTCCAGTTCACCGAGCCGGGCGACCTCGTCGTCACCACCAGCCCGCGCTTCGGCGTCCACGTCGACACCGAGGGCCTGTCGGTCGTCGTCGCCCCCGCCCGCATCCTGCGCGTCCATCCCGACGCCGACCCCCCGGTGCGGCCCCGGGTCCTGGCGGCACTGCTGCGGGCTTCCGCCTACGACCACGGCCGCACCAGCGGGGCCGTACGCGCGTCGCGCGGCATCGAAGATCTGAGCGTCCCGGACCTGAGGCGCGAGGAGCTGGAACGGTACGAGGCCGTGCTCGCCGAGATCGAGCGCCGGGCGGAGCTGCTGCGGCAGCAGTCCGAGGCCCTCGACAACCTGACCCGCATCACGGCCGCCGGCGTAACCGACGGCACTCTGACCATCCAGCACCTGCCCGAACTTCCCGGAATCACCAATCACTGAAGGAGGCGGCCCGCCTTATGCCCCCGCGCAAGAAGAAGCCCACCGAGCAGGAGGAGCTGTTCAGCGCCTCCACCCCTAAGGAGATCCAGGCGATCCTGTGGAAGGCCGCCGACAAGCTGCGCGGCTCCATCGACGCCGCGCAGTACAAGGAGTTCGTCCTCGGCCTGATCTTCCTGAAGTACGTCTCCGACGCCTTTGAGGAGCGCCGCAACGAACTGGCCAAGGAGCTCGCCAAGGACGGCATCTCCGAGGAGCAGATCGGCAACTTCTTGGAGGACCGCGACGAGTACACCGGCGCCCACGTCTTCTGGGTACCGGAGACCGCCCGCTGGTCCTGGATCGCGGCCAACGCCAAGAGCCAGGGTGTGGGCAAGCTCCTCGACGAGGCGATGGATGCGGTCATGCGGGAGAACGCCGCCCTGACCGGCGTCCTCCCGAAGATCTTCAACCGCGACAACGTCGACCAGAAGCGTCTGGCCGGGCTTGTCGACCTCATCAGCGACGCCCGCTTCGGCGCGACCGAGGAGAAGCCAGCGCAGGACGTCCTTGGCGAGGTGTACGAGTACTTCCTCTCCAATTTCGCGCGTGCCGAAGGAAAGAACGCCGGCGAGTTCTACACGCCACAGTCCGTGGTCAGGCTCATCGTGGAGATCCTGGAGCCCTACCACGGGCGGGTCTACGACCCGGCGTGCGGCTCGGGCGGCATGTTCGTCCAGGCGGCCAAGTTCATCGATGCCCACCGCGGCAAGGGTCATAAGGCCGATCTCTCCGTTTACGGCCAGGAGCGCAACGAACGCACCTGGCGCCTGGCCAAGATGAACCTCGCCATCCACGGTATCGACGGCAACCTTGCCACACGGTGGGGCGACACCTTCGCCGACGACAAACACCCTGATCTCAAGGCCGACTTCGTGATGGCCAACCCGCCGTTCAACATCAAGGATTGGGAGCGAGACGAGAACGACAGTCGATGGAAGTACGGCGTTCCTCCAAAGGGCAACGCCAACTACGCGTGGCTCCAGCACATGGTCTCGAAACTGGGTGAGCGCGGCACGGCTGGCATCGTGTTGGCGAACGGTTCGATGGCCTCGCAGCAGAGCGGTGAGGGCGAGATCCGCCAGTCGATGGTGGAGGCGGACCTGGTGGCCTGCATGGTCGCCCTGCCGCCCCAGCTGTTCCGTACCGTGCAGATCCCGGCGTGCCTGTGGTTCCTGGCCAAGGACAAGTCCCCCCAGGGGCCGAAGGGCCTGGTCGACCGACGCGGGCAGATCCTGTTCATCGACGCCCGCAAGTTGGGCGAGATGGTCGACCGCACGGAGCGCGTGCTGACAGACGACGACATCGCGAAGATCGCCGGTGCCTACCACGCGTGGCGGGGGACGGAGTCAGCGCGCGCCGAAGGGCTGACGTACGAGGACGAGCTGGGCTTCTGCGCCTCGGCGGAGCTGGAGAGGGTGCGCGCTCACCAGTACGCCCTGACGCCGGGCACGTACGTGGGCGCCGTCGCGGCGGCGGAAGAGGACGTAGAGACGGTGGCGGCACAGATCGCCCTCCTGTCGGAGGAGCTGTTCGGGCTGTTCGCGAAGTCGGCAGAGTTGGAGAAGACGGTGCGGGAACAGCTGGAGGGCATCGGATGACTGACCTGACGTTGTCGGACCTTTGCGAACTCATCGTGGACTGCAAGAACCGGACGCCACCTGAGGCTAATCCCGGAGAACAGCCCGTAGGATTTGCCATCGGAACGCCACATATCATCAACGGGCGCATTCGACTCTCCGAAGCCAAGCCGGTTAGTCAGGAAACCTTTGACATCTGGACAGCTCGCGCGGTTCCGCAAGAAAATGACATCGTCCTCACCCGCGAGGCCCCAGTGGGGCGGGTCGGCCGCATCGAGGAAGGAATGCTCGTCTGCCTCGGACAGAGGACCATGCTCCTGCGCCCGGAAACGCAACGCACGGATTCACGTTTTCTTCAGTACTTCCTTTTGAGTTCTACGGTGCAGGACCTTTTGCATGCTCAGGCATCAGGGTCCACAGTGGCACACCTGCGCGTCGCACAGGTCCGCGATCTGAAGGTCCCTCCGGTTCCACCTCTTAAGGAGCAACGCCGAATCGGTGCGGCGCTCGGGGCACTGGACGACAAGATTGCCATCAACGAACGCGTCATGGCCACGACCAGGCAACTCGGACTTGCCCTCTTCGCTCAGGCTGTCCTGGAGGACGATCCCGTCAAAGTTGACATCGATTCGGTATCCAGGTTGCTTACCCGAGGGATCGCCCCCAAATATTCAGAGGATCCGAACGCCCTCGTCATCCTCAACCAAAAGTGTATCCGTGACGGCCGTGTGAGTCTCGCCCCTGCACGCCTCACTGTGCGCGAGAACGTAAAGACTCCGAAGCTCCTGCAGCGCGACGATGTTCTGGTCAATTCCACCGGCGTCGGCACCCTCGGACGAGTCGCACGATGGACATCCGACGTCCGTGCGACCGTCGACTCGCACGTTACGATCGTGCGCTTCGATGAGAGAGAAGTCGACCCGGTGTGTGCCGGCTTTGCCATGCTCCGCGCTCAGCCCGAAATCGAGGCAATGGGTGAGGGGACCACCGGGCAGACAGAGCTTCGGCGCAGTCAGCTCGGTGGTCTAGAGATCACTCTGCCTAGCGGGACGCGCCAGCGACGACTTCGGCCCGCCCTCGACGCATTGGAGGGACAAGGGGGTCAGGCTCTGGCAGAGGCGAAGTCCCTCGCCGCGCTTCGCGAAATCCTCCTTCCCCAGCTCATGTCCGGCCGCCTCCGCGTCCGTGACGCCGAGAAGATTGTCGAGGACCACGTATGACCGACGCCCCCGACAGCGACCGACAGAACCACCGCCCCCACGAGTCAGACTGGGAGCTCCTCGCCCTTGATGAGCTGGGCGAGCTTGCCTGGGAGCCCGCCCCCGGCAACGAGTTCGCGCCTGGCTCCGGGCACCGGAAGTCATGGGACGACCTGATCCTGTACCCGGACCTCCGGGAGGCGGTGGAACGGCTCAACCCGGACTTGCCGCCTGACGCCGTCCGGGATGCGGTCGGTGTCGCCACGACGCCCGGCTCGCAGGACACGTACGAAGAGAACCGCACCGCGCACGGTCACCTGACCGCCGGCATCCGGTCCGTCACCTACACCGACGCGTTCGGGGCCGAGCACAACCCCACCATTCGGCTCGTCGACCTCGACGATCCGGCCGGGAATGTGTACCGCGTCCTCAACCAGGTCACCGTCATCGACGGCGAGAAACGCCGCCGCTTCGACGTCGTGCTGTACGTGAACGGGCTGCCGCTGGCCGTGCTGGAGCTCAAGCGCGCCGGCGACGAGGACGCCACCCTCCAGGATGCGCACTCTCAGGTCACCCGCTACATCGAGGAGTTCCCAACGGCGTTCCGGTACAACGCGGTCGTCCTCATCTCGGACGGCGTCACCGCGAAGTACGGCACACCGTTCGCGCCGTACGAGCACTTCGCACCCTGGAACACGGACGAGCTCGGCGAGCGTGTCGACCCGCTCTCCGCCGAGGGCATATGGGACTCGGGCCAGAACCTGGCCCTGCACGGCCTGTTCGCCCAGGACCGGTTCCTCTCCCTGATCAAGTCCTTCGTCAACTTCGTGCCGTCGAAGCGGATGAAGCGGATCGCGAAGCCACACCAGTACCACGCGGTGACCCGTGCCTCCGAAGCCGTGCGAGTTGCGGCTGCGAGCGACGGGAAAGCCGGCGTCGTCTGGCACACGCAGGGCTCCGGCAAGTCAGAGGAAATGGTCCTCACCACCACCATGGTGATGAAGGACCCTGCGCTGCTGAACCCGACCGTCGTCGTCATCACGGACCGCACCGATCTTGACGACCAGCTGTACTCCACGTTCCTGGAGAGCGAGATCCTCCCGGAGAGGCCAAAGCAGGTCCTCACCCGCGCCCAACTGCGCGAGGAGCTGGCGGCGAAGCGAGTCGGCGGCATCCTCTTCACGACGCTACAGAAGTTCGGTCGTACCAAAGAGGAGAAGGAGTCCGGCGCGGACCACCCTCTCCTCTCTGACCGACGGAACATCATCGTCGTCGTCGACGAGGCGCACCGCAGCCACTACGACAACCTCGACGGCTACGCCCGTCACCTGCGCGACGCGCTCCCGCACGCCACGCTCCTCGCCTTCACCGGCACCCCGCTCTCCCAGGCCGACCGCAACACTCGCGATGTGTTCGGCGAAAAGGGCGATTACAACGGCTACATCGACGTGTACGACCTCAAGCGGGCCGCCGACGACGGTGCGACGGTGAAGGTCTTCCACGAGAGCCGGGTCATCCAGCTCGTCATGGACCGGGACGTCGACCCGACGTCGATCGACGAGGAGGCCGACCGGATCACCGACGGTCTCGACGATGTCGAGCGCACCCGTGTCGAGCAGGCCGTCGCCACAATGAACGCGATGTACGGCGCGCCCGCCCGCATCCGGGACCTTGCTGCCGACCTCGTACAGCACTGGGAGACGCGCCGTAAGGCGATGCAGCCGTTTGTTGGCGTCTCCGAGAAGGGCGGCGCGACCGGCAAGGCGATGATCGTGTGCGCGACCCGCGAGATCTGCGTCGGCGTGTACGACGCCCTGCGCGAGCTGCGGCCCGATTGGCACAGCAACGAGTTCGAGAAGGGCGCGATGAAGATCGTGTTCTCGTCGAACACGCGTAAGGACGACAAGCGGCTGCTCGCCCACGCCCTAAGCGACAGCCGCCGCAAGGCCGTCATCAACCGGGCAAAGGACCCGGAGGACGAACTGCAGCTGCTCATCGTCAACAACATGCTGCTGACCGGCTTCGACGCGCCGCCGGTCCACACCATGTACCTGGACCGGCCGCTCAAGGGCGCTGGCCTGATGCAGGCTCTGGCCCGCGTCAACCGCCGCTTCCGGGGCAAGGAGGATGGCCTCCTCGTCGGGTACGCGCCGCTCACCGAGAACCTCCAGCGGGCGATCGCCGAGTACACGGATGCGGATCAGGAAGACCGTACGCTCGGCCAGGACCTCTGCCGGGCGCTGGACGAGCTGCGCAACGAGTACGGGATCCTCAACGACATCCTGCGCGGCCTCGACTGGCGGGCTCGGCTGGACGTCCCCTCCAAGACAGCGTTCATCGACGCCGCAAGGCGGGCCGCGAGTTACCTCCTGGACCCGGCCACCCCCGGCAACAACCCGGAGAAGCTCGACGACCCACGACAGACGCTCGGTCGGCGCTACCGCGAGCACGCCCACTGCTTGGAGCGCTTCTACGCGCTCTGCGGCAGCTCCGCCGACATCGGCGAACGCTTCCCGGACCACCCGGCCTGGCGCCGGGATATCCAGTTCTTCGTCGAGGTCCGCGCCTACATGGCGAAGATCGACGCAATGAACCGCGAGGCCCGCGGCCTCCCCGTCGCCCGTGACGTCGAGTTGTACCTCGCGCAGCTGACGTCCTCGGTCGTCGAGACCAGCGGGGTGACCGACCTGCTGGCCGAGGCCGGTCTGGAGACCGTCGACCTGACGCACCTCAACGACGCGCTCGTCACAAAACTGCAGAGCAGCGAGACCCCACACCTGGCGGCAGAGGCCCTGCGGCGGCTCATCGAGCGCAAGATGCGCGAGTTGACCCGGCACAACATCGTCCGGCGCACGACCTTCTCCGAGCGGTTGCAGGACCTCATGGTCCGGTACATGCGGCAGCAGTGCACGGGAGCGGAGTACATCGCCGGTCTCGTGGAGATGGCCAAGGCCGTCATGGAGGACGTCCGGCGCGGCGAGAAGTTCGAGCCGCCGCTGGACTGGCGTGAGCTCGCCTTCTACGACGCGGTCGCCGACCACGGGACCGCCCTCTCAGTGATGGGTGACGAAGTACTGGCCGGCATCGCCCGCGAGCTGGTCGTGGAGGTCCGCAGCAAGCTCGCCCCGGACTGGCTCTCCCGCCCTCCGGTCCGAGCCCGCCTCCGAAGCTCTATCAAGCGCCTCCTGGCCCGCCGCAACTACCCGCCGGACCAGGCGCCCGAGGCCATCGAGCTGGTCCTGAAGCAGATGGAGTACTTCGCCAACGAGTGGTCCACGAACGGCACTCCGGACAGCTGACCCATGGCGGGAGCCAGGAGGACCGGTACGAGGCGACAGGCCCACGCGTACCGGTCTTCCTTGTCCTTAGTGCGTGGCCTCGGGGTAACCCCCCAGGGCATTGCGGCTTCGTAGACGAATCCATACCATCATCATGTACAGATTCGTCTACGAAGTCGAAGCTGGAGGCTCGGTCATGGACCACCCGACCATGCGCGCGGCGGTCGTCGCCGCGCTTGCTGACGTCGAATCGCTACAGGCCAAGTTGAACGGCCTGCTCGCCGGCATCGACGGAACGGACGTCGTTGACCTCGGGCGCCAAGGACTGTGGACGAAAGCGCAGGTCACCCTGCTGTGGGACAGGGTGAACCACCTTCCAGGCGTCCGAGCCCTCTTCGAGGCCACCGCCGAACGGCCCGCCGAGAAGATCACCTTCACGGAGATCCTCCAGCGCTCCGGACTCCAGGAACGCCAGCAGAGCAACGAACACGCGGCCCTCAGCCGTATCTCCACCCAGCTGTTCAAAGAAAGGCGATGGCCCATCGAGAACAGCCAGGGCGTTTCCGACGGCACGACAGGGAAGGCTGAGATGCTCTACTGGATGGACAGCCGCATCGCCGAATGGTGGCGTGACGGCGTGCGGTGAGGGGCCAGTCCGGGGGGCAACCGGTGGTTCCAGCAGCAATAGGTTGCTGCTGCACCTCGGCGCCGACACGTCAGCCGGAGGGCGGGACCGAACTTCAGGGACGCCTTGGTCGTCCCGCCTCTGCCGCCGCGTGACACCGCGAGGTTCACCGACCGCGGGCTTCGCCCGTCCTCGTCAGCCATCCGCCTCAGCCAAGGATGAGCTCAGCGTTCACGCCGCAGCGATACCCACACACTCATGTCGTCATCGCGGTCAAGGAACAAGCCTGACCCGTTCACGCTGGTGAGGTACGGAACCTCCACACCTAGACCGAGAACTTTCGGCTCACCCGTGCTGGTCGTCAGGTTCAGCTCCGCTACGACCGCTTCCGCGCCGCCAGCCGCCGACTTGTTCTGGACCGCCCCGTAGGCCGTGCCGTCGTCGCGGATCGAGGCGAGCACGATCGTCTTGCGGTCCCCGTCACCTTCCAGGCAGATCCCCTTGCCGAGCTTTAGATCGAAGACAACAGGCCCGGCTGCCAGGTAGCGGCGGTCCGGCGAAGTGATCAGGGGGTAGTCGCGAGCCTTGTTGGAGCCCGGGACTTTGTACGCACAGGTCATGCTGGCCTGGAGCTGGCCCGTTCGCACATCGTGCACCGACCACAGCGGGGCGTTCGGAGCGCCGAACGTGCCGCCTGTCGACCAGCCCGCGAGGATGTGGCCACCGGCGACGCCGTACACATCTCCATTCCACGAGCCGACAATGCCCGTCTTCGCTTCGATGCCACTCGGGCGTACGGCGTCACTGAACCAGCGGCCCGGAATGCCGAAGCCTCCGGTACCCATGCCTACCAGCGGGCCATCTGCTGTGGCCGCCATCACGCGGCTGCTGGCGCAGGCCACCGTCGTCGCGCACTGAGAAAGCATGCCGTTCGGCTTCTCGTACGCGTCGACCTTGTCGGTCGCCACGTCCACCGCTGCAGCCGAACGGGGAAAGGCGTCACTATCGCCCCAGGCGACGAGGATTCGCCCACCCGTCAATCCCACACGCACTTCACCGGGGTCCGCCGAAACGGGGACGTCGATCTCCCGCAGCGGCTTGACCGAGGTGCCCGAGGCATCGGCGGCATACACGGCGAGCCGCACCACCTCAGCCCCCTCGTGGAGAGAATCCTTGCCCCGCATTCCGTGCGCGTAGGCGAGCACGTACTCGCGCCCGTCCTGCTCGACCGCCATCACGTCCGGGATCTCCCCCGCCTGACCGGATTCCGCATCGCCCTCCGCACCCTTGATCGGCGTGGGAGGGTTCCAAGGCCCTGAGATCCAGCGGACCTCACCGGTGTCGGCGGCAAGCGCCTCGACGGTGTACCCGTTGGAGGCGGCGTGCATCATGGCAATCACACCCGAGCGCGGTGCGGCAGTCACGGGAATCGTCCGCACCACGCCTGGAACCCAGTTCAAGGTTGCATCCCAGCCCTTGCCCGGGTCGTAGGCCGACGGCACCTTCAGCTCCGCAAGCGGCTTCGCCTTATGGCCCGACTGAGGAATCCCGTTCTTGTCTTGGGCTCGACTGTCACCGCTGCCGCCGCTACAACCCGCCACCAGGACTGCCGCCAACACGACCCCGCCCACCGACCTGGCCACACGCATGCCGCTCTCCCTCTTCGCCCCCGTGGCCCCTCAGAGCTGCCCGTGATCATGCGTTCGGCGACGCTACCAGGGCTGACTACACACCCATTGCCGAGGATCACTCTCCGCTGGCGATCAGCAGCACGTTCACCTGGTCATCTGGCCGGCTCCGTGAAAGGGGCGTCGGCGCGCCCGACTTAGAAGCCACGCACAGGTTGGCTGATACGAGCCGGTGTGTGGCGGGGAGCTGACCTTGACCAGGGTCCGTGAGAGCTGGTCCGCTTATGCGCGATAGGGCGTCGGATTCGGGGGTTGCGTTCGTGACCAGAGCTACAGCTGGAAAGCTGTGCCGCGCCACAGGCGGCCAGCCCGAACGGACCAATCCCTGCTCCGTCAAGACGACCCACGCATGAGGCTCCGGCGGGGGATTTCCGTCGCCGTCGTGGCCGCCGGCGGAGCCGTTACGACCATGCTCGTGGGGCTCGTCACCAACGCCGTGTCCGAGTCGGAGTGGCCCGGGTGGCTGGGGTGGTTGCAGCGGCATGGCTGGTTCTCGTTCGCTTTGCTCGGCGGGGCCATGGTCGGGCTGGCGGTGCTGCTTGCCGCACTGTCGGAGTCGGGGGCGCCGGAACGCCGCGCTGCGCCGACGCCCCAGCCAGAGGAAGGGGCGGTGCCTCCGGGTGCTGCCCTCGTGTTGCGGTCCCTGCCGCGCGACACCACCGCGTTCACCGACCGATCCGCCGAGCTCGAGGCGCTGGTGCGGTCCGTACGGAACTCGCAGGAGAGCGGCGAGGCGCTGCCTGTGCATGTGATCGACGGAATGCCAGGGGTCGGGAAGACGACGTTCGCCGTACATGCAGGACATGTGCTGTCGGAGCGGTTCCCGGACGGCCAGCTCTTCGTGAATCTGAACGGGCACACGACGGGAAGGCCCCCCGTACAGGCCACCGAAGCGCTCGCATCGTTGCTGGCGGCGACCGGAGTGCCGGCGCAGCGGATTCCTGTCGGCGACGACCTGGGTGCGGTCACCGAGGCGAGGGCGGCCATGTGGCGGAGCCAGCTCGCGAACAAGAAGGCACTACTCATCCTCGACAACGCGTCCAGCTATCGCCAGCTGGAGCCCCTGCTCCCCGGCGGGAGCGACTGTCTAGTGCTGGTGACGAGCCGGAAGCGGCTGGCTGCGTACGAGGAGGTGGTCCTGCCAGTGGAGGCGTTGCCGGCGGAGCATGCGGTCGACCTGTTCGTACGCCTCAGCGGGCGGTCGCCGGAGTCGCTCGATCGGTCCGTCCTCGAGCAGTTGGTGGAGCTGTGCGGGTACCTGCCACTCGGGGTGTCGTTGCTCGCCGCGCGGCTGCGCCATCGCCCGTCGTGGAGCGCCGAGGATCTCCGTGCGCGTCTGGTCACCGCCGGGGACCGGCTGGGAGAGCTCCGAGCTGGGGAGCGCGCAGTCGCCGCGACGTTCAGTCTGTCCTACCAGGACCTCACACCTGAGCGGCAGCACTTCTTCCGGTGTCTCGGCCTCTACCCTGGAACCGAGCTCGATGCCTTCTCCGGGGCCGCGCTCGGCTCGGTCTCGGTGGCGGCAGCACGCGAGGGACTCGACACGCTCTACGACGCCCATCTGATCGAGGAACACCCGGGGAGCCGGTTCCGGCTTCACGATCTCCTACGCGACTATGCCCGCGGTCTCGCCGACGAGGGAGGCAGCATGGCCCCTGTTCATGCCGTTCAGCGCGTGTGCTCCTACTACCTGGCCGCCCTCGCTGGCGCGAACAGACACATTGCCCGGAGCGGCGCCTCCACTCCGAATCCTCCGGATGAAGCCGCCCAATTCGAGACCCCTCCCATCGATTCACGTACGGCGGCTCTCGGCTGGCTGGAGGACGAGCGGGCCAACGTCCTGGCCTGCATCCGAAGGGCGAACGATCTAGCGCTGCACGAGTTGGTGATTCACATGGCTGCGGCGATGGCGCCCTTCCTGCGGCAGGCCGGGCCCTGGGACCAAGCCGTTGGCCTCCACCGCACCGCTGCCGAGGCCGCCCGGCACACCGGCGACCGGCGGGCGCTGGCCAACGCGCTGGCCGAGCTCGGAGTCGTCCGGCGCTTCATGGCGGCCTACCCCGAGGCCATCGAGGCACTGAACGAGGCGGTGACGGAGTACGAGGCGGTCGGCGAGAAGCGAGGCAAGGCTGACGCTCTGAACCAGGTGGGCATCGTCTGGTACATGACCGCGGACAACGACGCCTCTGCCCGGGCGCAGACCGAGGCCCTCGCGCTCTATCGGGAGATCGGCGACCGTCTCGGCCAGGCCAACGCGCTCGCGGACCTCGGCATGGTGCGCCGGCAGACCAGCCGGTTCGACACAGCGGTGACGGCACAGACCGAAGCGTTGTCGATCTACCGGGAGCTGGGCGACCGGTACGGGGAGGCCAACTCACTGCGGGACCTTGGCGTCGTGCACTGTCTCCTGGGCGAGTATCAGCTGGCTGCCCAGCGTCACCGTGAGGCATTCGACATCTACCAGGAGCTCGACGACCGGGTCCACCAGGCGTACGCCCTCAACGAGCTCGGAGTCGTACGGCGCCTGACTGGCGATCCCACCAGAGCGCGGGAGGCTCACACCCGGGCGCTGGAGTACTTCACCGAGCTTGGTGAACGGTTCGGCCGCACGAACAGCGTTCGCTACCTCGGGGTACTGGACCGCATGGACGGGAACGTCACGGAGGCGATCCGGCTGTTGGATGACGCCCTGGGCTCGTACCGCGATCTCGGCAGCCGTGGTGGCGAAGCCGCCGCTCTGGGTGAGCTGGGTGCGGCGCGCGGGGTCGCTGGCGAGCGGGACGGTGCCGTCGAGTCGTTCCGGCGGAGTCTGGACATCCTCCGAGACCTCGGCGACCGGTGCGGTGAGGCGGAGGTCCTGAACCACTGGGGGACGCTGCTGCACTCCTCCGGTGACTGGGCTGCCGCCCGCGGACTCTTCGAGCAGGCGCTGGGACTGGCCCGCGACATCCGCTGCCCGCTTGAGGAGGCACGGGCTTTGGAGGGGATTGGCCGTTGCGACTGGACGGCCGGCGAACGGGCGCGGGGCGAAGGGGCGCTGCGTGAAGCGCGCGATGTGTACCGACGGTTGGGCATCGGCGGGGCGGCAGAGGTCGTCGAGCGGATCATTGCGTCGCAGGCCGAGTAGCGGGGCACGTGGCCGGATTCGATATGTCGCCGAGGGTAGCGGCGCTGCTACCTTGCGGGCTGGTCTGCCACCTCAATCGCCGTTGCACAGCCCCGAGGAGCGTCGAATGCCGTCACGTACGCCCGTTCCCGCACCGCATGCTCCGGCGCCCGTCGTCGCGGAGTCCATCAACGGTTCGGCCGTCCTGGATCGTGTCGCCGTCCGCGTACGGCAGCGGCTGGCGGCCGAGCAGACGGCGTCGAACCACGCCGGCGAGGGTGGTCACCACGCTTCGCTGATCTGGACCTGGCCTCTTTGAGCCGTTCCGCCCGATGACACCGCGCGCGGACGTTGCCCCCTTTCGGTCGTTCATCCTCAAGGTTGCCAATCGCTGCAACATCGACTGCGACTACTGCTACGTCTTCAACTCCGCAGACCAGGCGTGGCGGCATTTGCCTGCCCGGATGAGTACGGACGTGGCCCGGGCGGCCGGGCTGAGAATCGGTGAGCACGCAGCGGTGCACAGCCTGCGGAGCGTGCACGTCGTACTGCACGGCGGTGAGCCGTTGCTCGCCGGCCCCCGGCAGATGGCAGACCTGCTCGGCGCCGTACGGGAGGGTGTTCCGGCCGGTGTGGCGGTCCGTTTCGAGCTTCAGACCAACGGGACGCTCCTCACCCAGCCGTGGCTGGACCTCTTCGAGCGGTACGAGGTCGTCGTGGGCGTCAGTCTCGACGGACCGCCGACCGCGAATGACCGGCACCGGCTGACGCACGCCTCGCGATCGAGTGCCGCCTCGGCCGTACGAGGCATCGAACTCCTGCGGTCCCGGCCGCACCTGTTCGCAGGGCTGCTCGCCGTCGTCGACCTGGCCAACGACCCAGTCGAGGTCCACGACTACCTGGCGTCGTTCGAGCCGCCTGTGATCGACTTCGGCCTGCCGCACGGGACGCACGACGAGCCGCCGCATCGCGACGACCCGAGTGTGCCCGAGTACGGGTTGTGGATGAGCCGCGTCTATGACGCTTGGCTCGCCCGGCCGGAGCAGCGGCACAGTGTGCGGATGCTGGAGGACATCGTGGCGCTGAGCTCCGGGGTGCACAGCTCGGTGGAGTCCCTCGGCCTGGCCCCGCCGACGAGCATCGTGATCGAGTCGGACGGCACAATCGAGGGCGTGGACACCCTGCGGTCCGTCGAGGAAGGCGCCTCCTGGCTGGGACGCGAAGTCTTCAGCCAGTCCTTCGATGAAGTCCTTCACCATCCGAAGCTCATGCACCGGCAAAACGGGAAGGCCGCGCTCGCCGATCAGTGCCAGAGCTGTCCTCTGGTGGAGGTGTGCGGTGGGGGCTATCTACCGCACCGCTTCAGCACTGACCGCGGCTACCGAAACCCCTCGGTCTACTGCGCGGATCTGGAGTACCTCATCCGGCATGTTCAGGACTCCCTGCGCCAGCACGGCTGGGCTCCTCAGGCACTGACGCCCCCGTAGCCACGAGCCGTGCCGCCACGCCAGGATCACGTATTGAAACGAACGAGTGAAGCGATGAAAGAGCGACAGGAGATGTCGATGACCGTGACGATCCGCCCCGCCAAGAGGCGCGACACCGAGGCAGTGGCCGATCTGATCGAGGAGATCGAACGGTTCTACGGGTCGACCGAGATCCAGCCGCTCCAGGAGCGCCGCTCCCAGGTGGAGGAGGCGCTCTTCGGCTCCCCGCCGTTGGCGTCCGCTCTCTTGGTCGAGGACGAGGCCGGTGATCTCGTCGGGCTCGCCGCCTACTCGTTCCTCTGGCCGGCAGCCGGCTCCTCCCACTCTCTCTTCCTGAAAGAGCTCTATGTCCGCGGCACCCTTCGCCGCCAGGGCGTCGGCGCCCGCCTTATGGACGAGCTCCGCGCCCTGGCCTCAGCACGTCCCGGATGCAGTCGGGTCGAGTGGATGACGGACCGCGACAACCCCGGCGCGCGCGCCTTCTACAAGTCGTTGGGGTTCGCGGAGTTCGACGGGAAGATCGTCTACCGTGTGGACACCTAATACGACGTGAGGGTGGGCTTGGGAGGTGAACCTCCGACCGGCCTCTGGGACCGGTTTGAGCAGCAGCTACCTGGCGACCGCGACGGAGGGAAACACGGTGCGGCAGACGGTGCGGCGGTGCGAGGAGTGCCAGACGATGCTGGCGTGATGTGGGCTGCCCGGGACGCAGATGCGGTTGATCCCCTTGAGCTTGCCAGGCGAGCAGTCTGGGCGGGGCTCTCATCACCCACTACCGCCACATCCGACCGTCAATAGCGATCTGGCGCCGTTGCTTACCCAACGCCATCCGATGCGCTCGAGCCTGCGGAAGACGACCCATCCACTACATCGTTGTAGCCCTCGGGAGCCTCGCCAGGCGCAGGGATGCGCCACTCCACGTGAACGGGCCACAGCATCACGCCCAGCGCGCCCTCCAGATCGACCACGGTCAGCATGTCCGGCCAGACCGTGCCGTTGAGGACGTTCGCGATCACCTGGCGGTTGACGCCACTTTTGCGGGCGAGCGCGTTGGCGCTCATACCCCGTTCCGCCATGGCCTCGGAAAGCGCGCGGGCGATGGCCTGGGCGACGAGGGCTCCACGGTGCGCCTGCATCACGGCATGCGGCCACTCGCCGCCGCCCACGAACTCGTTCGGCCTTTTCGCACGTCTCGTTCCTCCAGGCACCTGACAAGTGTGGCGGAGTCACGCTCGCCATGCGTACCCACCCCGCCCATGCTACTGATGTAGCACCCCCTGGTGAAGGGAACCATCGAA
This sequence comes from Streptomyces sp. NPDC029164, assembly GCF_055563995.1. NCBI lineage: Bacteria > Bacillati > Actinomycetota > Actinomycetes > Kitasatosporales > Streptomycetaceae > Streptomyces > Streptomyces sp. NPDC029164. Next base: position 187,570 of record NZ_JBVHWW010000010.1, read on the forward strand.
AGGACTGCGCGTGATTTCGTGTACCGACTCCCTCCCTGTCATGAACAGCTCCGAGTCGCAAGCAGCCCACATGCCGCCTGCTGCCCATGCTGTGGACGCGTCCGGCCGGGTATCGCGCAGCCCCCACCACGCGGCGTGGAGTCATGGCCCCTACCCGGACGCAGTACCCAGGTGCACTGCCAGGGCTCGGCCGAACCGGACCGGGATCCTGGCGCTGGAAGACGGGCAACACGCTCCTACTGCCAGCGTGATACAGATGCCCCTCTCGCCCTGCATCTCCTCGGCCGACTACCGGGCAAGCCTCAGCCGACCCGGACCAAGCACGGCTTTCAGAGCCACTGCAGAGATCGCCAGCATTCACGATCGCTGCATGGTCGTTAACTACCGTTGACGCATGCACCCTTGCTTCCACCTTCGCCAGGCTGCGCTGCCGGAGTCGAGGACGTGCTGGTCAACTGGCCCGTAAACAGGCAGCTTTGCGATGCCGTGCAAGATCGACAGTTTCCTGCGGAGGAAGACTGCGGTGGCTACGCTGCGCAAGCGCCGCCCACGCGCATGTCCCAGGAGGAACCCGTGCCCACCGCCAGCAGTCATTCGGCAGCTTCCGAACCAGCCAAACCGCTGCCTCACTTCAGGGTTCCGGTCAACAGGCAGATCGCGATCATCAAGACCCTCGGGTCCATGCCCCAGCCCTGCCATGTCAGAGACATCCAGGAGCGCACGTACATCGGCTCGTGGCAAGTCGGAATCGCGATGAAGTTCCTGCTGGATTGCGAGCTGGCCGAGCGCGTTCCCCCTCGGGGTACCTACCGTGCCACGAAGAAGGGTGTCGCTGTCGCGCGCGCCTGGTCAGTAAGCCTGGACGAAGGCCAGCGGGCACTGCACGACGCTTGGAAGGGACTCTGGTTCGTCCGCGCCGCCCGCGAACGCCTCGCGGACGGCGCCGGGCTGCGCGCCGGACTACGGCTCCAGTTCCTCAGGCAGGTCAAGACAGCAGGCCATGAGCAGGGCGTCGACCGGCTCCTGGACCTGATGACCGCAACCGGCTTTCTCCTTGAGGAAGCCGACGGGTACATCAGGTGGCACGCAGACGCGGCAGAGCCCGCCTCCAGGGCCGAGGACGGTCAACCCGAAGCGCAGCTGAAACCGGAACAAGCCGAGACTCGGCAGGACGTTCCCGAGGCGGGCGAGCAGACACCCGCCTCGGATGCGGATAGCTCCCCGGCGAACCACACGGAGTACGAATCCGGGGCCGGCCAGGACGAGCGCTGCTCCGGCCATCAGGAAGACAAGCACACGGAGACGACCACCGGCGTTCCCGGTCCTCGCCGCGCCGCCGATAACAGCTCAGGGCAGCCGTACCACGACCACGACGCAGGGAAGCTCCTGGCCGGGCAGCTCGACCTGGGTGACGTGTGTCATCTGACCCCCGAAGAAGCGGCTGCCCTGCACGACCACCTCACCGGACCGGTCACCACTCTGTCGGCGATGCGGAACCGTTTCCTTAAGCACGGCGAGGTCCTGAACGCCGCACTCCTGACCCCCTGGAACCTGGCTGACATCGCCGCCATGGACCGGGCTGAATGGCTCAACGCGCACTCTCTGGCACGCCAGATGAGCACTGCCGCGCCCCTGAGGAGGCAGCCGACGAACGTCTAAAGACTGGGTCCGGAGGCGTCCTTCTCCTTGGCCGGTGCAGACACCTTCGGACCCCCCACCGCAACCCGACACTTCCCCGTGAGGCATACGCCCGCGAGAGAGGGGGCTTTGGCGTGCCCTCACCCAAGGCGAGAGCCATCAACCACCGTAGCGCGACTGAACCGCGCTCCCCATACTTTTCCGCGAATACCGTGATCATGAGTACGTCGTGGTCAGGGCCCGGCCACCCCGCTGGAGGCCTGCATGGCTAGGGCCACCCTCCGCTCAGCCCTCCGTAAAGTCGTCCACGAATGGGACCTGCGAACACGGGCCGGCACCCTCAGCCCCCAGACCGCCGAGTCCTACATCACCACCTCTGAACGGCTCCTGCTGTACGCCACGGCCCTTGCACTCACCCACCTGGACGACATCAGCGATAACGTCGCTCAAGGGTTCATCGACGCTCCCGGCCACGACCGCCACGGACGGATGATTCCCATCCCGGCCGAAAGCACCCGCCGGGTCCGAAAAGCGGGCATCGACGCCCTCTTCGTGGAAGCGCGCCGGCTCGACCTGACCACCCGGGCCCCACTGCTCGACCTGCCTCTCATCCCCCGTTCCGCACTGCGTCCCACCGGCGTCCTGTCCGACAGCGACATCGACGCGCTGCGCTTCCACGCCGAACGGGGCATGCCTCAGACACGGCACGCCGCCGTCCTCGGGCTCCTTCTGTCCGGGCTGCACACCAGCGAGATCGGTTTCACCAGCACCACTGACCTCGACTTTGGGCACACCCGAGTGTGGGCGCTGGGTGCCACGCATGTCACCGCCCGCTACTGCCCCCTCGACGATGACTGGGCTCGCGAAGTGCTGCGTCTACGCTCGGACTTCATCAGCGGCCTGACCGCGCAGTGTGGCGCCCCACGCGCCCTGGCCACGATCGCGAATTCCCCCGCTTACCGCAGGCAGGCCAGTGTCTGCACGGCGTTCGGTGAGATCGTTCGCAGCAGCGGAACCGCTCCCGATGGCAAATCCGCAAGACCACGCGACGTCTCCAGCTGGCTCGCCGGGAAGGTCCTCGACGCTACCGGCCAGATCGCTGACGTCGCGCTGCGCTTCGGACTGTCGTCCCTTGACCGGGCCGCGCAACTCGCCGACTACCAGTGGCGCCCCCTCACCACCGAGGACGGCATCCTGTGAAACCTGCGGCCCCCAGTCGGCGCATGCCAGCCAATGCTTCCAAGCGCGCCCGGACCAATCCGGGGAGGGAGGGAAAGCCGAGGAAGAAGGAACCGGACTGGATCCTCGGCGCCGTCCCGCAGGATGCACTCAGTCCCGTCGGCTTCCGGCCCGAGCCCAAAGGAGCCGAGGCCCGCAACATCCCGGACCTCGAGCGTCTGGCGTTCCTCGTGGCCAACCCAGCTCTGTACGAGGTGGCCGCGGAGGTCTTCCCGCGGAAGACCTCCGGCAACGCCGGCCGGCCTGCGCACTACCCGCCGTACATCTACCTCATCTTCGTTGCCGCCATCTCGTCTTCAGCAGTGCCCGATCTGTTGAGGCGAATTTGCGCCTCGGCTCCGTGTGGAAAATCGTCGTCGAAGGTGTGCGCCACTGCCTGGGGGACAAGGAGGCCGACTTGCTTCCCGCCATCTCCCTCGCCAAGGCTGCGGGCCCATCTGCCTGACTGCGCCGCGGCCGGCGCGGTCCCGCCAGCGGAGCTCGCTGCTGGCCCCGGGCCTCACCGCGCCGCCACAAGATCACATCCCCCTAATCCGACAGCAACCTACGGCCCCCACCCGCTACACTGGCGCCGGTGCGCAGCCCTGGCTGCGCACCGCGCAAGATCCTGGGACGACGTGTCTGACATCGCGGGGTTCACCCCGATTTCCTACACGTTTTCCCACAGATCCCTGCCTTCGTAGCTCAGGGGATAGAGCACGGCTCTCCTAAAGCCGGTGTCGCAGGTTCGAATCCTGCCGAGGGCACACTTCGAGGACCTCCAGTCGGAAACGGTTGGGGGTCCTTCGTCGCTCTGTGGTTACATGGGCTGCGTGTCGCGTGACGCCGCCTACTGAGATGTGGGCCGGGCGGTGGTTGGGCAGGCACCTGTTCTCGAAGGACCGGGCCCATGGGCGTCTACGCCGCCGGCTACGGGTGATCTCCCTCGGTTTTGCCGCTGCCATCGCACGCACACACCGTGAGGATATTTACACTCCGTGTCATCTTCGTTCAATCGCACTGTCATTGATGAGTTCAGGTCCCGTGCCGGCCGCGTCGGCGGGCCCTTCGAAGGGTCCGAGCTGATCCTGCTCACCACCACCGGAGCCAGGTCCGGGAAGCCGCACACCGTCCCGCTCGGGTTCCTGCGCGACGCGGGCCACGACGGCGGGGACCTGCTCGTCGTCGGCTCCGCCGCCGGGGCGGACCGGCATCCCGCCTGGTACCACAACCTGCTCGCGCGTCCCCTCGTACAGGTCGAGACCGGGACCGAGGAGTACGAGGCCGTCGCCGTGCCCGCCGAAGGGGCGCGGCGGGACGAGCTGTTCGCGCGCGTGGTGCGCGAGGAGCCCGGGTACGGGGAGTACCAGGCGCGCACCGCAAGGGTGATCCCCGTCGTGGCGCTCCAGCGGACGCACGCGGCGGCCGCGGGCGAGGGCGGGATCGCCGGGAAGCTGCTCGACGTGCACGGGTGGCTGCGGGCGCAGCTGGCCCTCGTACGGGAGCTCGTACGGGAACGCGTGCGCGAGGAGCCGAGCGGGGGCGGGCCGCTGCCGCTCGGGCTGCAACTGCGCCAGCACTGCCTCGCGTTCTGCCACTCGCTGGAGTTCCACCACAAGAGCGAGGACGCCGGGCTCTTCCCGTACCTGGAGCAACAGCACCCCCACATGCGGGAGTTCTTCCGCAGGCTCGACGCCGAGCACCGCGTCATCGCGCGGCTCCAGCAGGAGCTGGTGCGGGCGCTGGACGCGCCGGACGGTGCGGGGTTCGGTGAGCGGGTGGAGCGGCTCAGCCGCGAGCTGGAGGCTCATCTCGACGCCGAGGAGGCGCAGTTGCTTCCGGTGCTGCGGGCGCTGGGAGCGTGACGCGGGCCTCGGCGCCGCCCGTCTCCCGGTTGCGGAAGGCGAGGGTGGCGCCGAGGGTCCGGGCCTGGCCCACGGCGATGGTCAGGCCCAGACCGTGGCCCTTGTTCGTGCCCTCCGTACGGAACCGCTGCGGGCCGCTGGCGAGCAGGTACTCCGGATAGCCGGGACCCTCGTCGGTCACGGTCAGGGTCCGGCCGTCCACGGTGACCGTGACCGGGGCGGCGCCGTGGCTGTGCGCGTTGGCCACGAGGTTGCCCAGGATCCGCTCCAGGCGGCGCCGGTCCGTCTCCACCCGCGGCGAGGAGATCACCTCCAGGACCGTGTCGGCGCCGGAGGCCCGGATGGTGCGTGCCGCCAGGTCGGCCAGGTCGTGCGAGTCCAGCTCGACGCGCTCGCTGCGCGTGTCCAGCCGGGAGATCTCCAGCAGGTCCTCGGTCAGCGAGCGCATCGCCTGCACCCGGTCCCGTACGAGCTCGGCCGGGCGGCCCGGCGGCAGCAGCTCGGCGGCGGCGTTCAGGCCGGTGAGCGGGGTGCGGAGCTCGTGGGCGACGTCCGCCGTGAACCGCTGTTCCGTTTCGAGCTTGTCCTGGAGCGAAGCGGCCATGGTGTCCAGGGCCCGGGAGACCGCCGCCACCTCGTCCTTGTTCCGCGCGCTGTCGTCGACCCGCGCGTCCAGGTCGCCAGCGGTGATCCGGCGGGCCACCTGTGCGGTCAGGTGCAGCCGCCGGGTGATCCGGGTGACGCCGAACGCGCCCATGAGGAGCGTGACGCCGATGGCGAGTCCCGAGGAGCCGAGGATGGCCCGGTCCAGATCGGCGATGGTCTGCTCGCTGGCACGGAAGTCCACGGAGACGGCTATCGCGGTGCCCTCCTCGGCGGGAGCGGCCGCCCACATGGCGGCGCGGCCGCGGTGCTCGCCGAGCGCCGTGCCGCGTTTGCCGCCGACGGCCAGGGTGCGCAGCTCGGGGGGCAGGCCGACCGGGTCGATGCCCTCGCCGCGCGGCAGGCGCGCGCCCGTCTCGTAGGCCCTGATGGTCCGCTCCAGCTTGGTGAGCGCCTTCTCGCGGGCGGTGCCGACGGTCTGGTGGGTCATGGCGCGGTGCACGAGGACGCCGAGCAGCGCCGCCAGCCCGCAGCACATGAGCGTGATGAAGACCGCGGCCTTCCAGATCAGGGTGGAGGTCCAGGCGGGCAGCCGCGGGCGCGGTGGCCGCGCTCTCATCGGCGGGGCTCCGCCGGGCTGCCGGTGCCGGTGCCGCTGCCGCTGCCGCTGGGCATCGCTGCGCCGCTGCCGGTGGGCACGGCCGCGCCGCTGCCGCTGAGCATCGCCGCGCCGGTGCCGGCGCGCATGGCTGTGCCGGTGCCGGTGCGCATGCCGGTGGTGACGCGCTCGTCGTCGTTCATGGTCCCCGTTCCCCGTTCCCCGTCCCGTGTTCCGCGTCCCCCGTTCACGGTTCCCCGGTCAGCTCACGGTAGTGCGCCCGTCTCCGCGTGTGGTCGGCGGGATCGGGCGGATCGGGCGGGTCCGCACCCGGGACCCGATCAGGCCACGAGGTCGGCGTAGAAGATGACGTTGTTGGTGCGGTGCCCGTCCTTCAGCGGGCCGCCGCAGGTCAGCAGGCGCAGCTCGGGCCGGTCGGTGTGCCCGTAGACCTTGTCGGTCGGGAAGTCCTCCTTGTTCACGTCCGCGATCTCGCGGATCCTGAACCTGGCCGTCCGCCCGTCCTCACGCGGCACCTCCACCACATCGCCGAGCTTGATCTTCTTGACGTCCTTCATCAGCGCCGGCCCGTGCCCGGTGTCGAAGTGCGCGACGAGCACGGAGACGCCCTTCTCGCCCGGGGTGACCCCCTCGGTCCACCAGCCGGGGCTGTCCGCGTCGGTGTCGGCGTTCGGCACGCCGAGCTCCCCGGAGACCGGGTCCACCGTGAGGTCGACCATCCGCTTCGCGTCCACGCCCGCCGCGTCGATCTTCATACCCGTCGGCCTCGACGGCGGCAGCGCCGGGGCGGCGTCCGCGACGGGCGCGAGGGCGGGGGCGGCGGTGCTGCCCACTCTGGGGTCCGGCGGCAGCTTCGGCCCGCCGCCGGCGCAGGCCACGAGGCCCCCGGAGACCGCGACGGCGAGCACGGCGGCCGCCACGGTACGGCCGGTCCGGCGGCGGGCCCGGCAGCCGGTATCGCGGGCGCGGCGGGCGGGGGCGAGGGGGCTGGCCATGGCGTGCGTACTCCGTGCGGGGATGCGGGCGGACGGGACGGCCATGACGCTACGGGGGGCATATGTGGGTGTTCCGTCGGTGATGTAACGATTCTCCGGCCACCACCCGGCGAACAGTCGCAGACGGAAAAAAGCCCCTCCGGCCGGAACCGGAAGGGCTGCGTCCAGTGACAGGTCGACTCAGACTCAGCCGGCTAGCTCAGGCCACTGGTGCGTTCGCCGATGCGGTCCCCCTGCGGAGTGCCGGCCCGCTTGAGCGCGGCCTTCGTGTGCAGCCCGCCCTTGACCTTGCTCCGTACCGGACCGTCGAAGCCGTGACCCGGCGTACGCGGCGGCTGCACCGGCTCCTGCGCCTTCGCGATGGCCGTCCGGACGTCGCGCTTCTGCTCTTTGTTCATCCCGTCGTCAACTCCTTCGGGAGGCACCCAATCGGACTACTGGGATCGTATGCATATATACGGACCAACGCACCCGGACCGGCATGCAAAGAATTCCGGTCAAGGGTTCCGGATCACCGGCGCGGCGGAGCCGGCAGCTTCGGCTGCCCCAGCGTCTGGTGGACCAGGTCCTCCGGGCAGGGCGTCCCCCGCGGCAGCTGGTACTTCGCCGCCACCCGGTACTCCCCCGGCGCCGGAGCCAGCAGCTCCGTCCACACGTCTCCACTGTCGTCCGGGGCCGCCTTGAAGAGGCATCCGGCCGTGTTCGCGTACTCCTTGCGGAGCGCCCCGCCCTCACCGCTCGCGCCGCGCGCCTTCGACGCGAAGGTCTCCTGCGGCGGCGGCACGGGCTTGCCCGCCCCGTCCACCAGCCCCAGCCACGGGGAGTGCGGGATCCGCACCAGCACCCGCCCGGGCTTCTTCACGTCGATGACCAGGCGGTCGGCACTCGCCCGCACCACGGCCGCCGGTCCGGCCACCAGGTCCGTCGGCTCGTGGACCTTGAACAGCTGCCAGTTCGCGTCGCCCCACACCTGCTGGAGGTACGGGAGCCCCTCGCGCACGAGCTTCGCCTCGTCCTCCCCGCCCGAGTCGGGTTTGTCGGCCGGCAGCACCACGTAGTGCACGGCCCAGCGCTCCAGCCAGGCCCGGTAGCTCTCGGCGGTGAGGGTGTCGTCGTAGAAGAGCGGGTTGCGCTCCAGGTCGGCCTGCCGGTTCCAGCCGCGCGCGAGGTTCACGTACGAGGGGAAGGCGGAGGACTCGCGGTGGCTGCTGGCGGGGACCACCTCGACCCGGCCGCGGTCGGCGCCCGCCTTCTGCAGCTGGTCGACGAGCGGGGCCAGCTCCCGGTTCCAGGCGGCCACCGGGGTGGTGCGGATGATGTCCGTGATGCTGTTGGCGGTGATCCAGGCGTTCAGCCCGACGCAGGCGAGCAGCACCCCGTACCAGCGGCGCGAGCGCGGGAGCTCGTACGCAAGGGCGGCGAGCAGCACGGCCCCGCCGAACAGCATCACCATCCGGGTGACGTTCGAGCCGACCTGGGAGTCGATCACCCAGGTCAGGAAGACCCCGAGGGCGTAGACGGCGGAGGCGATCCGGACCGTCTTCCACCGCTTCGGCACGAGGAAGAGGATCAGCAGCGCGAACACGAACGGCAGCCCGGCCGAACCGATCTTCATCGGCTGCGTCCCGGAGAACGGGAAGAGCCAGGCCGACAGTCCGACCACGGCCACCGGGGCCAGCCCCAGCGCGTACGCACCCGGGCGCCGCCGGCTCAGGAACAGCGCGGCCGCGATCACCCCGAGGAACAGGCCGGCGACGGGGCTGGCGGCGGTGGCGAGCCCGGCCAGCGGGGCCGCCACCGCCGCCTTGGACCAGCGGCGTTGCGCCCACTTGCGGGGCCAGCAGAAGACCGCGGCGACCGCGGCGAGCGCGAACATCGCACCGAGGCCGAAGGTGACGCGGCCCGACAGGGCGTTGCAGAGCAGCCCGTAGACCCCGGCGAGGGCGGGCCACAGCGGCTCGCGCACGGCGCCGCGGCAGCGGGTGAGGATCAGCGCGAGCAGGCCGGCCGAGACGGTGCCCGCGATCATCATCGTGGTGCGGACGCCGAGCATGTGCATGAGGTAGGGCGAGACCACGCTGTACGAGACGGGGTGCATGCCGCCGTACCAGGCGAGGTTGTACGCGGAGTCGGGATGGCGGCCCACGAACTCGGCCCAGGCGTCCTGCGCGGCGAGGTCACCGCCGCTGTTGGCGAAGCTGAAGAACCAGACCACGTGGAGCACGGCGGCGAGGGCGGTGGCGACGGCCACGGGGTGGCGCTTGGCCCAGCCGAGGCCGGCGCGGAGCGGGCCGACGGGCTCGGCATCGGCATCGGCATCGGCACCGGCACCGGCACCGGCACCGGCGTCGGCCTCGGCCTCGGCCTCGGCATCGGCGTCGGCGTCGGCATCCGAACCGGAGCCGGAGCCTGTCGGGCCGGGCCGGGCGAGGCCGCCGGGCCGTATAACGCCGGCCGCGGCGTCATGGCCGGCGGGCGGCTCGGGTACCCCGGAGCCCCCTTCGGCATCCCCGCCGCCGGCCGGCGGGATGGCTTCCTGACGCCGGCCCTGCTGCTCAGCAGTGGTCACTGCCGCTCTCCCCAACACATGAGTCCACACCCGCACACGTCCCGGGTGCCAAGACGCGCCCCGGCGCCCCGGGGTTGCCCGGGGCGCCGGATCCACGCTCTCACCGGATGTCAGCCGACGCGCGTCAGCTTGCTGCCGATGCCCGGCGCGGCGAGGTCGCTCTGCAGCGCCACCGGCACCTTCACCTGGCTGGCGCCCTCGCCGACGGTCAGCATGCCGACCTCGGTTCCGGCCTTCGCCGTCTGCGGCATCTTCGCGCCGCCGTTCGCGAGCTTGACGTCGACGGTCAGCGAGGCCCAGCCGACCGCCTGCACGTCGGCGGTGGCCACGACGGGCGTCCGGCCGCCGAGACCGTCGTCGACGTAGCCCACGACCTCGCCCTTCTTCACGACGGTCGCGCCGTCGAGGGCCTTCTGCGTGGCGACCATCAGCTGCTTGCTCGCGGCGAGCACGGTGTCGATGATCGACGGCTTGTGCTGGCCGAGGACGGCTCCGACGATCAGCTGGTTGGTGTTGCCGACCTTCTTCTGCGCGGCGAAGAGCAGGTTTCCGCCCGCCTTGGTCGTCGTACCGGTCTTGATGCCGAGGGCGCCGGAGGGGCCGGTCAGTCCGTTCCAGTTCCGCCAGCTCTTGCCGTACGGGTCGACCCAGTTGGGCTTCTTGGTGATGTCGAGCAGCGTCTCGATCTCGACCAGCTTCAGACCCAGCTTGACCTGGTCCTCGGCGGTGCTGACCGTGGTCGCGTCCAGACCCGAGGGGTCCGTGTACGTGGTGTTGGTCATGCCGAGTTCCTTGGCGGTGTCGTTCATCTTCTTGACGAACGCCTCCTGGGAACCGGAGTCCCAGCGCGCGAGCAGCCGCGCGATGTTGTTGGCCGACGGGATCATGAGGGCGGCGATCGCGTCGTACTCCGAGATCTTGTCGCCCTCCTTGACCGTGTCGAGGGTGGACTCGTTGTCGGTCGAGTTGTTCTTCTTGCCCTCGGTCTCGGCCGTCTTGTCGACCTCGATCATCTCGCCCTGCTCACCCTTCTTTATGGGGTGGTCGCGCAGGATGATGTACGCCGTCATCGACTTGGTGACGCTCGCGATCGGCACCGGCTTCTGTTCGCCGGACTGGCCGAGCGTGCCCAGACCGGCGGCCGCCATGTACGCCTGCCCCTCGGTGGGCCAGGGCAGCTGCGGCTTGGCGCCCTCGAACGTGTACGAGGACTTCGCGGTCATCACGAGCGTCGGCTCGGGCAGCGGGCGCACCAGCTGTACGACGGCCAGGATGATCGCCAGGAGGGCGACGAGCGGGGCGTAGATCTTGACCCGCCGGACCGCCGTGCGCATCGGGCTCGGCGGCGGGGGCGGGTTGTTCGTGAGGTCCGCCAGCATGTCGAGCGGCGGCTTGGGCGGCAGCGGCTGCTGGGTGGTCCGCTCGGACCGGTCCACGGCGGCGGGCAGCTTCGGCCGCTGCCGCGCCTCGGGCGCGGGTGCGGCGCTCTCCGGACGCAGCGGAACGAAGGTGCTGCCCTTGGGCTCCGCGGCGGCGGGCTCGGCCTGGCTGGGCTTCGTCCCGGCGGGCTTGGTCCCGGCGGGGGTGAACCTGGCTTCGGCCGGCTTCGCCAGGGTCGGCTTCGGGGCGGCGGGCTTGGGGGTCTCCGCCTTGAGGGCATCCACCTTCGGGACCCGGAAGACGGCGGTGCGCTCACTGTCCGCGGGCTTGCCACCCTTGTCGCCCGTGTCGCCCTTGTCGCCCTTGCCGGCCTGGTCGGCCTTGGGCTTCACCTCGTCGGCCGGAGCGGAAGCGGAAGGCGACTTCACCGCGCGGAACACGGCCGTACGCTCGCTGTCCGCAGGCTCATCGGCAGCGGGCCCGGGCTTCGGACGCTCCGGGGCAGAGGTAGAAGCGGAATCCAGCTTCACGGCCCGGAACACGGCCGTACGCTCACTGTCAGCGGGCTCCTCGACTGCGGGCGCGGGCTTCGCCTGCTCCGCGGCCGGAGCAGAAGCGGAAGCGGCGTCCGGCCTCACCGCACGGAACACGGCGGTGCGCTCGCTGTCCGCGGGCTTCGCCTCCGGAGCCGAACCGGAACGGGCAGCGGAAGCCGAAGCGGAAGCCGGAACCGGCTCCTCGGCACGGGCGTCCGGAGCGGCCTCACGCTGCGGCGCGACAGCCGGCCCGGCGGCCTCGGTCTCTTCCCCCCGCACCTCGGCATCCGACCCGGACGCGTCCGCATCCGGCGCATCGGCATCGGCATCGGCGGCCACATCGGCATCCGCGTCCGCATCGGAATCCACCCGTTCGGCCACCCGTTCGGACGTCTCCGCGTCGGCGTCGGCCTTCGCGACCCATGCCGCCACCGCCTCGCGCAGCGGATCCCGCGCACCGTCGGTTTCGGCCACGGGCTCAGCCGCGGAGGCGGGCTCGGGCTCGGCCACGGGCGCGGAGTCGGGCTCGGCCGCGGGCTCGGGCTCGGGCTCGGCCGCGGACTCGGGCTCGGGCTCGGCCGCGGACTCCGGCTCGGATTCAGCCGCAGACTCGGATTCAGCCGCGGGCTCGGGAACCGCGTCGGCCCCGCCCACCGTCTCCGTCTCCGTCTCCGCCTCGCCGGCGCGAACGTCCCGGTCCTCGGGATCCCTCGGCCGGAACACCGACAGCCTCGGATCACGCTCCGCGGACGACTCCGCCGCCCCCGGCGCTCCTGCATCTACCGACTTGTCGGGGGACTCGCCCGCCACCGTTCCTCCTCCATCGCCGCCACGTCCGGCTGTCCGAATGTCTAACAGTGTCCCGTCTCGGGGGCATCGCCCACGTGCTAGACGAGAACGACATAGCTGCGGGTTCCCCCACAAAGCGGCCACGCGCTCTCGACAGATGAATGTGAGAGGCGTCACCCTGTCACTCATCCACGCGGGGAGGCATGGATGGGCAGGAGCCGCAGAACAATTCCGGAGGAGCTTCTGCTGCTCGCCTTGGACCCGGCCACGGGTACCACGGCGCAGCCGCAGTCGCTCGACCTCGGCCTGGCCGGGGCACAGCTAGTGGAGCTGGCTCTGGCAGGACGGATAGCCCCTGATGGGGATCGTATCGCCGTGGTGATGCCACGGCCGACAGGAGATCCGACTCTGGACTCCGCACTGGAACTGCTGCGCAGGCGCGGCAGCCCGGTACGGGCCGTCCACTGGATCGGCGGACCCCGACTGGGGCTCCGTCAGATTTACCTCGCTCATCTGGAGCGCTGCGGCATGGTCCATGCCGTCGCGGGACAGATGTGCGGTGTGTTGCCGACGACTCGCTACCAGGCGACGGACACGGAAATCAGCCGGGAGATCCGAGCCCGGCTCGACAGTGCGATCCGCACCGGCGTACCGCCGGACCCGCGGACCGCGGCGCTTGCCGCACTGGCCCACGCGGTCGGACTCGGCAAGCACCTGTACCCCGGCAACGAGGGGCGGTCGTCCAGGTCCCGGCTGCGGGACCTGATCCGGCACGACCCGATGGGCGGACTCGTGGCGCATGCCGTGATGGACGTCCAGAACGGTGTGGCCGCACAGCCGCGCCGTGACCGCGCACCGGCACCACCGGCCCGGGCCACGGCGAGCAGCGTCCCGCTGCAGCCGCGCCGGACCGGTGCGATGGCCCGCGCGGCCGCGCACTGATCCACCGGTTACCACCAGTTCGGGTCTACGGATCCATCCCGGATCCGGCTCAGCTCGACCTCAGCTCCATCGCAACGCCATTGCCGTGACCGACGTCCGCAAAGACCCGGTTCGGGAACCGCCAGCGGGGGGGGGGGGGGGGGGGGGGGGGGGGGCCCCCCCCCCCCCCCCGTTTTTTTTTTTTTTTCTCTTCCCCCCCCACGCGTCCCCCTTTTTTGGGATTCCCTTTCCACCCAACACCAAAAAAGAGCGTCCCACCCAACA
>NZ_JBVHWW010000011.1:0-102937 GCF_055563995.1 Streptomyces sp. NPDC029164
CCCCCCCCCCCCCCCCCCCCCCCCCCCCCCCCCCCCCCCCCCCCCCCCCCCCCCCCCCCCCCCCCCCCCCCCCCCCCCCCTCCCCCCCCCCCCCCTCCCCCCCCCCCCCCCCCCCCCCCCCCCCCCCCCCCCCCCCCCCCCCCCCCCCCCCCCCCCCCCCCCCCTCCGGCGTACGGGCGCGGCGGTCAGCGGCTGTGCTGCGAGTCCGCGATGGTGACCTCGACCCGCTGGAACTCCTTGAGCTCGCTGTAGCCGGTGGTGGCCATCGAGCGGCGCAGCGCGCCGAAGATGTTCATCGATCCGTCCGGGCTGTGCGAGGGACCGGTGAGGATCTCCTCGGTGGTGCCGACCGTGCCGAGGTTGACCTTCTTGCCGCGCGGCACGTCCTCGTGGACGGCCTCCATGCCCCAGTGGTTGCCCTTGCCGGGCGCGTCCGTGGCACGGGCCAGCGGGGAGCCCATCATCACGGCGTCCGCGCCGCAGGCGACGGCCTTCGGGATGTCGCCCGACCAGCCCACGCCGCCGTCGGCGATGACGTGCACGTAGCGGCCGCCGGACTCGTCCATGTAGTCGCGGCGGGCCGCGGCCACGTCCGCGACGGCGGTCGCCATCGGGACCTGGATGCCGAGCACGTTGCGCGTGGTGTGCGCGGCGCCGCCGCCGAAGCCCACCAGGACGCCCGCGGCTCCGGTGCGCATCAGGTGCAGGGCCGCCGTGTAGGTGGCGCAGCCGCCCACGATGACCGGGACGTCGAGCTCGTAGATGAACTGCTTGAGGTTCAGCGGTTCGGCGGCGCCCGAGACGTGCTCGGCCGACACGGTGGTGCCGCGGATCACGAAGATGTCCACGCCCGCGTCGACGACGGCCTTGGAGAACTCGGCGGTGCGCTGCGGGGAGAGCGCGGCGGCGGTGACGACGCCCGAGTCGCGCACCTCCTTGATCCGCCGGCGGATCAGGTCCGCCTGGATCGGCGCGGAGTAGATCTCCTGGAGACGGCGGGTGGCGGACTCCTCGTCCAGCTCCGTGATCTCGTCGAGCAGCGGCTGCGGGTCCTCGTACCGGGTCCACAGGCCTTCGAGGTTCAGCACGCCGAGGCCGCCGAGCTCGCCGATGCGGATCGCGGTCTGCGGGGAGACGACCGAGTCCATGGGGGCGGCCAGGAAGGGGAGCTCGAAGCGGTACGCGTCGATCTGCCAGGCGATCGAGACCTCCTTCGGGTCCCGGGTACGCCGGCTCGGGACGATGGCGATGTCGTCGAACGCGTACGCCCTGCGGCCGCGCTTGCCGCGCCCGATCTCGATCTCAGTCACGTGTGGTGGCCTTTCCTCTGGGTCTGCCCGTCCAGTATCCCCGAACGCCGGGGGCCCGCGTTCCGGTGACCGCTGTACGGACGAGCGGCCCCCACGCCGAAGGGGCGGGCCCCGGTCTCCCGGGCCCGCCCCTCTGGGTCGGCTGCTACCCCTTGCGGGAGTAGTTCGGTGCTTCCACCGTCATCTGGATGTCGTGCGGGTGGCTCTCCTTGAGCCCCGCCGAGGTGATCCGGACGAAGCGGCCCCGGTCCTGCAGCTCGGGGACCGTGCGGCCGCCGACGTAGAACATCGACTGGCGCAGGCCGCCGACGAGCTGGTGCACGACCGCGGAGAGCGGGCCGCGGTACGGGACCTGGCCCTCGATGCCCTCGGGGATGAGCTTGTCGTCGCCGCCCACGCCCTCCTGGAAGTAGCGGTCCTTGGAGAAGGAGCGCTGGTCGCCGCGGGACTGCATCGCGCCGAGCGAGCCCATGCCGCGGTAGGACTTGAACTGCTTGCCGTTGATGAAGAGCAGCTCGCCCGGGGACTCCTCGCAGCCCGCGAGCAGCGAGCCGAGCATCACCGTGTCGGCGCCCGCGACCAGGGCCTTGGCGATGTCGCCGGAGTACTGCAGGCCGCCGTCACCGATGACCGGGACGCCGGCCGCCTTGGCGGCGAGCGAGGCCTCGTAGATCGCGGTGACCTGCGGGACGCCGATGCCGGCGACGACGCGGGTGGTGCAGATGGAGCCGGGGCCCACGCCGACCTTGATGCCGTCGCAGCCGGCGTCGATCAGCGCCTGGGCGCCGTCGCGGGTGGCGACGTTGCCGCCGATGACGTCGACGGTGGAGTTCGACTTGATCTTGGCGACCATGTCGCCGACCAGGCGGGAGTGGCCGTGGGCGGTGTCGACGACGATGAAGTCGGCGCCCGCCTCGATCAGCGCCTGGGCGCGCTCGTACGCGTCGCCGGCGACACCGACGGCCGCGCCGACGAGCAGCCGGCCGCCCTTGTCCTTGGCGGCGTTCGGGTACTTCTCGGCCTTGACGAAGTCCTTGACCGTGATGAGGCCCTTGAGGATGCCCGCGTCGTCGACCAGCGGAAGCTTCTCGATCTTGTGGCGGCGCAGCAGCTCCATGGCGTCCACGCCGGAGATGCCGACCTTGCCCGTGACCAGCGGCATCGGCGTCATGACCTCGCGCACCTGGCGGCTGCGGTCCGACTCGAAGGCCATGTCGCGGTTGGTGACGATGCCGAGGAGCTTGCCGGCGGCGTCGGTGACCGGGACGCCGGAGATGCGGAACTTCGCACAGAGCTGGTCGGCCTCGCCCAGCGTCGCGTCCGGGTGCACCGTGATCGGGTCGGTGACCATGCCGGACTCGGAGCGCTTGACCAGGTCGACCTGGTTGGCCTGGTCGACGATGGAGAGGTTGCGGTGCAGCACGCCCACGCCGCCCTGGCGGGCCATCGCGATGGCCATGCGGGCCTCGGTGACCTTGTCCATGGCCGCGGACAGCAGCGGGACGTTCACACGGACGTTCTTGGAGATGAGGGAAGAGGTGTCGATCGCATCAGGCGACATGTCCGACGCGCCCGGCAGCAGCAGCACGTCGTCGTAGGTCAGTCCGAGCGTGGCGAATTTGTCGGGCACTCCGTCGGCGGTCATGACACCTTCCCAAATGGTCTTGCTCAGCGCGGATGTCCATGCTAACGGGATCCCGACGCGTCTCATTCCACGACCAAGGTCAAGCAGAAGATTCGTCGCTTCCTACGACTCCTCCTACTGCTCGGCGAGTGCCCGCAGCCTGCTGAGCGCCCGGTGCTGTGCCACGCGCACGGCTCCGGGGGACATTCCGAGCATCTGCCCGGTCTCCTCCGCGGTCAGCCCGACGGCCACCCGCAGTACGAGGAGCTCGCGCTGGTTCTCCGGCAGGTTGGCCAGCAGCTTCTTGGCCCAGGCGGCGTCGCTGCTCAGCAGCGCCCGCTCCTCCGGGCCCAGCGAGTCGTCGGGCCGCTCCGGCATCTCGTCGGAGGGCACGGCCGTACTGCCGGGGTGCCGCATGGCGGCCCGCTGCAGATCGGCGACCTTGTGCGCGGCGATGGCGAAGACGAAGGCCTCGAAGGGCCGCCCGGTGTCCCGGTAGCGCGGCAAGGCCATCAGCACCGCGACGCAGACCTCCTGCGCCAGGTCCTCCACGAAGTGACGAGCGTCACCCGGGAGCCGTGACAGCCGCGTGCGGCAGTAGCGGATCGCGAGGGGGTGCACGAAGGCGAGCAGGTCGTGCGTGGCCTGCTCGTCGCCCTCGACCGCCCTGCGTACGAGCGCGCTGACACCCCCGGCACTGCCGCCTTTGGCGGCGCCGGTGGGGCCTGTGGCCGCGGGTGACCCCAGGGCCTCGTCGTCGCGCATCAATCCATGGTGCCTTGGCGCCGGAGCATCCGCGGCACCGTGGCCCTTGTTGTGCATCGAAGCGTTATGAGCGGGTGCGCCTGAGCTCGTCATCTGCGCCCTCCCCTCCCGCTCGGCCGAATAGTCTCCGAGAGACTCCACACCCTCAAGGATGCGGCATCGCGCGCGAAGCGAGACGTCCCCCGGATTGTGCCCCGCCAACCCCCGGGTGCGCACCGGGTACGGCGGGACAGGGCTACACCGGAATCGAGGGCGGCGCGCCGCCCCGTCCGCCCGTGGCGGACGGGACCGCTCTCGACGATCCGCGGTCTGCGGCGGACCGGGCCGGGCCCGGCCGCGACCTGCGGGTCAGCGGACCAGACCCCAGCGGAATCCGAGTGCCACGGCGTGCGCCCGGTCCGAGGCGCCGAGCTTCTTGAACAACCTGCGGGCGTGCGTCTTGACCGTGTCCTCGGAGAGGAAGAGCTCGCGCCCGATCTCCGCGTTGGACCGGCCGTGGCTCATGCCCTCCAGTACCTGGATCTCGCGCGCGGTGAGCGTGGGCGCGGCGCCCATCTCGGCCGAGCGGAGCCGGCGCGGGGCCAGTCGCCAGGTCGGGTCGGCCAGGGCCTGGGTGACCGTGGCCCGCAGTTCGGCGCGCGAGGCGTCCTTGTGCAGGTAGCCGCGGGCGCCGGCGGCGACCGCGAGGGCCACGCCGTCCAGGTCCTCGGCGACCGTCAGCATGATGATGCGGGCTCCGGGGTCGGCCGAGAGCAGCCGACGGACCGTCTCCACACCGCCGAGCCCGGGCATCCGTACATCCATCAGAATCAGGTCGGAGCGGTCGGCACCCCAGCGGCGGAGGACTTCCTCGCCGTTGGCAGCCGTCGTCACACGCTCGACGCCGGGCACGGTGGCAACCGCGCGACGGAGCGCCTCTCGGGCAAGCGGGGAGTCGTCGCAGACGAGGACGGATGTCATGACCGCCCTCCGCAGCTGCTGATGCGCGTCACCTTGAGCCTCCAGGCTGGTACGTATCGTCACCTGTGCGGTCGATGCCCCCGGACACCTGTCCGAGAACTTATTGGTTCAACCGCCTTCGCACTCTCAACGATGGTCACTCGAAAGAGTTACGGGTCGGACGGACACCTTCGGCACTCTACGTGAGGAAGCGATCACGGCGTCGACGCCACAAGCCACCTGTCCTCCATCTGGAGCTATGCCCTATTTGGCGGCTTTCCTTCCGTTTGGCATGTGTCTGAGGCTAGATTCCCAATGAGTCATATTTACATCTACTCCGACAGTAGGTGTGGAGACCCTTGGAGAATCGACCGTATCCGCCTCAGTACCGGCACCAAGAGGACTACCAATGGCAGATTTCTCCCGCCTCCCCGGACCGAACGCCGACCTCTGGGACTGGCAGCTGCTGGCTGCCTGCCGCGGGGTCGACAGCTCCCTCTTCTTCCACCCGGAAGGCGAGCGGGGCGCGGCCAGGAGCGCGCGCGAGGCCTCGGCTAAAGAGGTCTGCATGCGATGCCCGGTCCGCGCGGAATGTGCCGCGCACGCACTCGCCGTCCGCGAGCCCTACGGAGTGTGGGGAGGCCTGACCGAGGACGAACGCGAGGAACTGATGGGCCGCGCCCGGCATCGCCTGATCCCCGCGTCGAGTGCGATCGGGCCCATCGCTCCGGACTGAGCGCTCGACGAAACGTCCGAAGGAACGTTTCTGCGAATCACCTGCACGCCCGGGCGTGTCGCCTCCGGGCCCGGATTTCACGCGTTCGGCCGTACGCACCCAGCTGAGTGTGTGCGTACGGCCGGTTGCGCGCGGTTCGCCGGCGGTCGCACGCGGTCCCGCCGGCGCGGTCGTCAGCGCGGTCGTCAGCCCGGTCGTCAGCGCGTGGCGGCCCGCTCCAGCTCGGCCAGGGTCGCGGCCACCGCAGGTACGCGGGCCAGGTCGGGCAGGGTCAGCGCCACGACCTCCCGCTCGACGGCCGGTTCCACGACGACCGTGCTCACGCCCTTGGCCCGTACGGACTCCACCGCGAGCTCCGGCAGCACCGCGACGCCCAGCCCCGCGCCGACCAGCCCGACCACCGCCGGGTAGTCGTCGGTGGCGAAGTCGATGCGCGGGGTGAAGCCGACGCCCTCGCACACCTCCACCAAGTGGCGGCGGCAGCGCGGACAGCCCGCGATCCAGGGCTCGTCGGCCAGTTCGGCCATGCCCACGCGCTCCGCCCCCGCCAGCCGGTGCCCGTCCGGGACCAGCCCGACGAGCCGGTCCGTCAGCAGCGGCCGCACGATGAGGTCCTCCCACTCCGCGGCGGAGCCGGCGGCCCCGCCGTAGCGGAAGGCGAGGGCCAGGTCGCAGTCGCCCTCGCGCAGCATCTCCACCGACCGCGGCGGCTCCGCCTCGACCAGCGAGATCCGGGTGCCCGGGTGCTCGGCACGCATCGCCGCGAGCGCGGTCGGCACCAGCGTGGAGCTGCCGCTGGGGAAGGACACGAGCCGGACCCGGCCCGCGCGCAGCCCGGCGATGGCCGCGACCTCCTCCTCGGCGGCGGTCAGCCCGGCCAGGATCCCGGCGGCGTGCCGGACCAGGGCCTCACCGGCCTGGGTCAGCCGCATCTCGCGGCCGGTCCGGATGAGCAGCGGCGTGCCGGCCGACTGCTCCAGCGCCTTCATCTGCTGGGAGACGGCGGGCTGGGTGCAGCCGAGCTCGCGGGCGGCGGCGGAGAAGGATCCGGTCCCGGCGACAGCGCGCAGAACCCGGAGATGACGTGCCTCGATCACCCTTCGAGCATAAGCCCTGCTTTGACTGCCGCGCGAATCTCTCCGGGACGCTTTGGGTCTCACGCGCCGCTAGCGTGTCCCCATGGGCACCATGCAACTGATCTCCGTCAACCTCGGCCGCGCAACGGCCGTCGACTACACCGACGCCGAGGGCGGGGTGACGGGCATCGGCAAGCGCCCCGTCCCCGGGCCGGTCCGCGTCAGCGCCCCCGGCCCGAAGGCCACCGGGCGCGGCAGCGGCCTGGAGGGCGACGCCGTCTGCGACCGGCGCCACCACGGCGGCGACCACCAGGCCGTCTACGCGTACGCGCGCGAGGACCTGGACTGGTGGGCGGGCGAGCTGGGCCGCGAGCTGCCCGGCGGGATCTTCGGCGAGAACCTCACCACCTCCGGCATCGACCTGAACACCGCGCGGCTCGGCGACCACTGGCGGGTCGGCCCGGACCTCGTCCTCGAAGTGGCCTCGGCCCGCATCCCGTGCCGGACCTTCCAGGGGGTCCTGGGCGAGACCGCCTGGGTCAAGCGGTTCACCCAGGCCGCCCGGCCGGGCGCGTACCTGCGGGTGATCCGGGAGGGCTCGGTCTCCCCCGGCGACGCCGTCGAGATCGTCCACCGGCCGGACCACGACGTGACGGTGGAACTGTGGTTCCGCGCCTTCACCACCGAACGCGCGCTGCTGCCGCGCACCCTGGCGGCGGGGGCGGCGATGGAACCGGAGGCCCACGAGCGGGTGCGCCGGTACATGGAGAAGCACGGGGCCGGCGCAGGGGCGCGGTAGCGCCGTCACCCGGGGCGGCTAGGTTGCGCCTATGACGACTGCGTTGATTACGGGATCCACGGCGGGCATCGGCGCCGCCTTCGCCCGGCGGCTCGCCGCCCAGGGCCACAACCTGGTGCTGGTGGCGCGTGACACCAAGCGGCTCGGCGAGCAGGCCACCGAGCTGCACGACCGGCACGGCATCGAGGCCGAGGTGCTGGCCGCCGACCTCTCCACGGAGGGGGGCATCGCGGCGGTCGAGCGGCGGCTCGGCGACCGCACCCACCCGGTGGACCTGCTGGTCAACAACGCCGGATTCGGCAACAAGGGCCGCTACCTCGAAGTCTCCATGGCCGACGAGCTGACCATGCTGAAGGTGCACATCGAGGCGGTCCTGCGGCTGACTTCGGCGGCCACCGAGTCGATGCGCACGCGCGGCCGCGGCGGCGTGATCAACGTGGCCTCGGTCGCCGCCTTCGTGCCGCGCGGCACGTACGGGGCGAGCAAGGCCTGGGTCGTGCAGTTCACCCAGGGCGCGGCGCGGGACCTGGCGGGGTCCGGGGTGCGGCTGATGGCGCTGTGCCCCGGCTTCGTGCGTACGGAGTTCCACCAGCGCGCCGGCATGGGCACGGACAACATCCCGGGCTGGATGTGGCTGGACGCCGACAAGCTGGTGGCGGCGGCCCTGGCCGACCTGGCACGGGGCAAGACGGTGTCGATCCCGGACCCGCGGTACAAGGCGCTGATGGGCGTGGTGAAGCTGACGCCGCGCGGCCTGCTCGGCGGGGTGTCCTCGCGTACGGGCCGCAAGTACGGGCCCCAATAGCGTCCGTGACCCGTCGGTGAGCGCGACCTGTCGGTAAGCCGCCGCCGGACCGCCAAACGGGCGAACTCTCCCTAAACTGGACATGTCCCATCTCCAGCGGGAGGCGACGCGATGACATTCGTACAAGTGATCGATTATGAGACGAAGCGGTTCGATGAGATGAACGCGCTCATCGACCGCTGGGCGGAGCAGAGCAGCGGCCGGCGGACCGCCACGCACACGATGATCGGCCAGGACCGCGAGGCCCCGAGCCACTACGTGGACATGGTGGAATTCGCCTCGTACGAGGAGGCCATGAAGAACTCTCAGCTCCCGGAGACGGACCGGATGTTCAAGGAGATGGTGGCCCTCTGCGAAGGCATGCCGAAGTTCATGAACCTCGATGTGGTCCGCGACGAGCACCTCAACAAGCAGCTCGCCGACCGGGTGTTCCAGGAAGCGGCCATGAAGGGCGACATGAGCGTCCTGGACGAGTGCTTCGCGACGAACTACATCGACCACGACGTCAGCAAGGAGGAATCCACCGTCATCGGACGCGACGCCATGCGGTCGGACATGGAGACCTGGCGCGCCGCCTTCGACATGACCTTCGAGCCGACGGCCCAGCTGGCCGAGGGCGACATGGTCACGACGGTGTGGAACTGGCGCGGCACCCACAAGGGGATGTTCATGGGGGTCGCACCGACCGGGAAGACGTACGAGATGTCCGGGAGCACCACCTTCCGGTGCCTGGACGGAGAGATCGTCGAGGGCTGGTGGCATTACAACCCCGGAGCACTGCAGCGCCAGATGGGCGGCTCCGGAT
This sequence comes from Streptomyces sp. NPDC029164, assembly GCF_055563995.1. Classification (NCBI taxonomy): domain Bacteria; kingdom Bacillati; phylum Actinomycetota; class Actinomycetes; order Kitasatosporales; family Streptomycetaceae; genus Streptomyces; species Streptomyces sp. NPDC029164. Next base: position 8,860 of record NZ_JBVHWW010000011.1, read on the forward strand.
CGCCCTACGGAGCCTGAGGCCCGGGGCCGAACCACGGGGAAGGCCCCGCTCCGCGGCTGCGGAACGGGGCCTTCTCGGCGTGGTGCGCGATCAGTGGCTGTGGCCGTGACCGTGGCCGTGACCGGCGTCGCCCTCGTCCTCCGCCGGCTTCTCGACGACCAGGGTCTCGGTCGTGAGCAGCAGGGAGGCGATGGAGGCGGCGTTCTCCAGCGCGGAACGGGTGACCTTCACCGGGTCGATGACGCCGGCCTTGACCAGGTCGCCGTACTCGCCGGTGGCGGCGTTGAAGCCCTGGCCCTTGTCGAGCTCGGCGACCTTCGAGGTGATGACGTAACCCTCGAGACCGGCGTTCTCGGCGATCCAGCGCAGCGGCTCGACGGCGGCGCGGCGCACGACCGCGACACCGGTGGCCTCGTCGCCCGACAGGCCGAGGTTGCCCTCGAGGACCTTGACGGCGTGGACGAGCGCGGAGCCACCGCCGGAGACGATGCCCTCCTCGACCGCGGCGCGGGTCGCCGAGATGGCGTCCTCAAGGCGGTGCTTCTTCTCCTTGAGCTCCACCTCGGTGGCGGCGCCGACCTTGATGACGCAGACGCCGCCGGCGAGCTTCGCCAGGCGCTCCTGCAGCTTCTCGCGGTCCCAGTCCGAGTCGGTGGACTCGATCTCGGCCTTGATCTGGTTGACGCGCCCGACGACCTCTTCGTGGCTGCCGCCACCGTCGACGATGGTGGTGTCGTCCTTGGAGATGGTCACGCGGCGGGCGGAGCCCAGTACGTCCAGACCGGCCTGGTCGAGCTTGAGGCCGACCTCCTCGGCGATGACGGTGGCACCGGTGAGGGTGGCCATGTCCTGGAGCATCGCCTTGCGGCGGTCACCGAAGCCGGGGGCCTTGACGGCGACCGCGTTGAAGGTGCCGCGGATCTTGTTGACGACGAGGGTGGAGAGCGCCTCGCCCTCGACGTCCTCGGCGATGATCAGCAGCGGGCGGGAGCCGCCGGCCTGGATGACCTTCTCCAGCAGGGGCAGGAGGTCCTGGATCGAGGAGATCTTGCCCTGGTTGATCAGGATGTACGGGTCGTCGAGGACGGCCTCCATACGCTCCTGGTCGGAGACCATGTACGGGGAGAGGTAGCCCTTGTCGAAGGCCATGCCCTCGGTGAACTCCAGCTCCAGGCCGAAGGTGTTGGACTCCTCGACGGTGATGAAACCGTCCTTGCCGACCTTGTCCATCGCCTCGGCGATGAGCTCGCCGACCTGCTGGTCCTGCGCGGAGAGCGCGGCCACGGCGGCGATGTCGGACTTGTCCTCGATCGGGCGGGCGGTCGCGAGGAGCTCCTCGGAGACCGCCTTGACCGCGGCGTCGATGCCCTTCTTCAGGGCGGCCGGGGAGGCACCCGCGGCGACGTTGCGCAGACCCTCGCGGACCAGCGCCTGGGCCAGCACGGTGGCGGTGGTGGTGCCGTCACCCGCGATGTCGTTGGTCTTGGTCGCCACCTCCTTCACGAGCTGCGCGCCCAGGTTCTCGTACGGGTCGTCCAGCTCGACCTCGCGGGCGATGGTGACACCGTCGTTGGTGATGGTGGGGGCGCCGAACTTCTTGTCGATGACGACGTTGCGGCCCTTGGGGCCGATCGTCACCTTGACCGTGTCGGCAAGCTTGTTGACGCCGCGCTCGAGGGCGCGACGGGCGTCCTCGTCGAACTTCAGGATCTTCGCCATGGGAGCGGTTCAGCCCTCTCGAAAACTCGGGTTTAACGAACTGCGCCCCTCGCCGCCCGGCAATCAGCGGGGTGACCAGGGGCGCAGCTCAAAGCAGTACTGATGAAGAGAATTACTTCTCGACGATCGCGAGCACGTCGCGAGCCGAGAGGACGAGGTACTCCTCGCCGCTGTACTTCACTTCGGTGCCGCCGTACTTGCTGTAGAGCACGATGTCGCCGACGGTGACGTCCAGCGGGAGACGCTGGCCGTCCTCGAAGCGACCCGGGCCCACCGCGAGGACGACGCCCTCCTGGGGCTTCTCCTTCGCGGTGTCCGGGATGACCAGGCCGGAGGCCGTGGTCTGCTCGGCGTCGAGCGGCTGGACCACAATGCGGTCCTCAAGCGGCTTGATGGCAACCTTGGAGCTGGCGGTCGTCACGATCCGACCTCCCCCTTCGGAGATCCGGGGTTAACTGTCTGAGGTGGCGACCAGGTCGATCCGTCGTCGCGGGTGCCGGATCTGCCTGTCGCTGTGTTGGCACTCACCAGCGGCGAGTGCCAGGTGCGAGACTATTCCGGCGATTAGCACTCGGTCAAGCGGAGTGCCAATTCTGGCCGCCGGGGGTGTCGTTTTCCCCGGGCCCGGCCCGGCCCCCCGGTTGCCCTGCGGCGGCCCGGCAGGCTTTCCGGCCCCGTCGGCGGAGCCGTTCCTCGGCCGGTTGCCCTGCGGGCGGCACTGCGGGCTTGTCGGCGGGAGTCGACCCGCGGCGCGTTTGCCCTGCGGGCGGCTCGGCAGGGTTTCCGGCGGGCTTGTCGGTAGGGGTCGGTCCGTGGTGCCGCGCCGGGATGTCTCCTCGGCTCGCGCCTGCGGGCCTGTCCCGGCCGTTCGGCCCGGGTTGCGCGCTCGGCCTGCGGGGACACCCCGCCACGTCCCCACTCCCCTCCCGCCGCCGAAGCCCAGGCGTGGGGCGGGGACACGCAGGAGGGTCCCCGCAGGACGAGCGCGCAACCCAGGCCGCACCACTGGACCATCCCCGCAGGCGCGAGCCGAGGAGACCCTCGTGCGGGGCACCGACCCACACCTTCGAACCGCCCGCAGGGGGCCAGCCACACACCGCCGAGCCCCCCGCAGGGGCCAGGCTCAAGCTGGTCGACGCCGCGAAGCAGGACGGTGCGGTTCACCACGCTTCCCATCGAAGGCTTCGGAAGGAACCATGGGGAGGGCATCAACGTCGTAGATGATATGAAGATAAAGCGCCTCATTATCGAGCAGATCGGACCGAAGGCTTCCCCCGGCCCCGGCGCACCGTCCTCACCCCCGTCCGCCCCCAACGACGGTGGCGGCATCCCGTGCGTGGACTGAAGCCCCTGACCTCGGCGGGCGCCCGCCGCCGCACCGAGGCGCTGCTCCTGGTCTTCGTGATCGCCATCGCCGTCTTCGGCCACGCCGCCGCGGGCCTCGCCATGAACGACGAGCTGCCGCCCAACCTCGCCGGCTTCACCATCAGCATGACCCTGCTGTCGCTGGTGGGGCACTTGGGCGTGCGCCGCTTCGCGGCCTACGCGGACCCCCTGGTCTTCCCCCTCGCGATGCTGCTGACGGGGCTCGGGCTGGTGCTGCTCCACCGCCTCGACCAGGGCTATATCGAGCGCTACAACTCGGACGCGAACGCCCCCGGGCAGCTGATGTGGACGGTGGTAGGGGTCGCCGCCTGCCTGCTGGTGCTGGCGCTGCTGCGCGACCACCGGCTGCTGCAACGGTTCATCTACATCACGATGGCCGTCGCGCTGGTGCTGCTGATCGCGCCGGCCTTCTTCGGCGCGGACACCTACGGCGCGAAGCGGTGGATCAAACTCTTCGGCTTCTCGCTGCAGCCCGGTGAGTTCGTGAAAATCATGATCGCGGTCTTCTTCGCCGGGTACCTGGTCATCCACCGGGACTCGCTGGCGCTGACGGGCCGCAGGTTCCTGGGCATGCGGCTGCCGCCGATGCGGCAGCTCGGGCCGATCGTCACGGTGTGGATCGTCTCGATGCTGGTGCTGGTCTTCGAGCGCGACCTCGGCACCTCGCTGATCTTCTTCGGCGTGTTCGTGGTCATGCTGTACGTCGCCACCGAGCGCACCGGCTGGATCGTCTGCGGCCTGGTCATGGCCTCGGCCGGCGCGTTCGTCGTCGGCTCGACGGAGCCCCACGTCAAGGCGCGTGTGGCGGCGTGGCTCAACCCGCTGTCGTACTACTGGGAGAACCGGCCGCCGGGGGTCACCTCGGACCAGTCGGCGCAGGCGCTGTTCAGCTTCGGCACGGGCGGCATCTCGGGCACGGGCCTCGGCCTGGGCCACCCCGAGCTGATCGCGTTCGCGGGGCGCAGCGACTTCATCCTGACCACGGTGGGCGAGGAGCTCGGCCTGGCCGGGGTCATGGCCGTACTGATCCTCTACGCACTCCTCGTGCAGCGGGGGCTGCGCATGGCACTCGGCGCCCGCGACCCGTTCGGCAAACTGCTGGCGGTCGGCCTGGCCTCGGCGCTGGCCCTACAGGTGTTCGTGGTCGCGGGCGGCGTGACGGGCCTGATTCCCCTGACCGGCAAGGCCCTCCCCTTCCTGGCCAAGGGCGGCTCGTCCCTCCTGGCCAACTGGATCATGATCGCCCTCCTCCTGCGCATCAGCGACAGCGCGGAACGCCAACGCCAAGCCGACGCCCGCGGCCCGGCGGAAACGACGATCACGCCGGTGGTGCGGGTGTAGGGGGCGGGGCTTCGGGCTGGGCGGGATCAGAGAAGCGCGGGCGGGGTTTCCCGTCAGTCTCATCGTCCTTCCGTGGCGGGCCGGCCCCTCAAGGGCGCTCCTTCGTCGCGTCGCTACGCGATGTCGCTGCGCTCCACCCTTGACCGACCGACCCGCCACGGAAACCCGAAGACAGCCGAGAAACCCCCAAAAGAACGAGCCGGGTCCTCCTTTCAGGGACGGCCCCGTCGGCGCCTTCCGGGCGGGGGTCCCGGTGCGCACCCGATCACTACGCGCTCCCCACATCTCAGCGTCTGCCAGCCGTCCTGGGCCGGACATAGGCCGCATGCGATCGCTACACGCTTCGCACGTATCAGCGTCCGCCGACCGTCCTGGGCTACGCGCTCCGCGATCACGGCGACTGCGATCTGCCTGTAGCAGGACATAGGCCATAGAAGCTCCGTGGCATCAGCGGACGACAGGGCCCCGCCCGGCTCGCCAATCGCTGATGCGTTTGCGGATGCTGGGCACCATCGGAAGGTCGTCAGTGGCCTCGGGAGTAAACCACGCGACTTCGAATGACTCGTCAGACGTTCGGAAGCTGCCCCCGGTGGGGCGCGCGAGAAGACAGATCGAGAATTCCTGCCGGACTTCGCCGTCGTCGTAGGCAAAGACGTGTCCCGGGTCGGTGTACGTACCGACGATTCCCGTGATCTCGACCGTGATGCCGGTTTCCTCAAGAGTCTCCCGGACCGCGCAGTCGCCGATGCTCTCCCCCAGTTCCATCTTGCCGCCCGGCAGAGCCCACATCCCGTTGTCTGTGCGACGCTGCAGCAACACCCGACCGCGGTCGTCGACGACTACCGTTGAAGCCGCCGGCACCAGGCTGTTCGCTATGGGGGCATTGGGGTCGTCCTGGTAGTCACGCCTGGGCATTTTGCCTCGTCTCCCGAATGTCGCGTCCGCGACTCCACAGCTCTTCGACGTGAGCGACGAAGCGGTCGAACATTCCGTCCACCTGCCTGCGTCGTAGGTGCATCATCGGCGAATCGTGGCCGACCCTGCGGGCCAGGATCGGGGTAACGATCATCTCGTCGTCGAACCGGAACACGGAAAGGTTGACGTGCCCGGTCTCGAACCGGCCTTCGATACCAGTGACGTCGCGCAGCTTCTCCAGCTCGTTCAGCGTCACGGCGATGCGGGTGGAAAGTGTCAGCGGTACACCTTCCTCAGCTTCTCGTGCTGCAGTCACCGAGCTGTCCGGGTCGCGATCAGGAACCGCACCCGGCATCCACCCTGGGCCTTACGACGCAGGGCGCCTGCCATGTTCGCCTGCTCCAACCACAGGAAGTAGTTGGTGTATCCGGCGAATACCAGCTCGCGCTGGGCCTTCGTCACGAGGGACTTCCACAGGCTTGCCGGCGCGGCCGAGCGATAGGGGAAGACCTGGATTACTTCTCTGTCCGGCCCCGTGGTGAGTGCTGACCGGACGGCGTTGGGCCACAAGGCTGCCTCCTCCTCGCCTAAGGCCTCGCAGGCTGCCCATCGGTGGCGGGCGTGAGGAATGCGGTTCGACTCGGTGACCCATCGACCGACCGTCTTCGCATCGACCCCACAAGCTTCTGCGAGCTGCACTTCGGTCATCTTGGCACTCGCCATCGCTCGGCGCAGCGCATGGTTCACAGTTCGCCTCCACAGCCCGTCAGGGACGGAATGAACCGTAGTGGCGAAGCGTCCCAAACGTCCTGCGAACGCGGTGGCAACGCTCTGACGAGCGACGGAACATCGATGCATGCCTGACCCAGGGCGCCGTACGGCGCCTCGGCCGCGAAGAGGAGAGCCGCTCGCGGAGCGGGCTCGTGACGGAGGAGCGATCTGCATGCGGCAGCACCGCAACGTGTTCAGCAACGCAACAGAAGACGCCCCCTCGGCCTGGACAGCGGGGGTGGACGAGCCCAGCGCGGATTTGCTGGATCGGGCGCTGGTCGGCTGGGAGCGATTCCTGGACACCTTGCAGGGGGCGTCCGATGAGTGAGCGGCATGAATACCTGCCGCACCGGCTCCTGCGCCGCCGCGTCCGCGACATCGCCTCCGGCGCCGAGGGTGAGTTGATGGCCGTGATCAACGAAAACGTCTCGGCCACCGACGCCGAGCACTGGATGGAGCTGGCCTACATCCGCGGCGCGTCCGGCCGCGAATTCACCACTGCGGTGAACAACGTCGAGGCCGAGGCCGCAGAGTGACGCACCTGCGATCGCAGTCGCCGTGATCGCGGAACGGGTAGCGATCGCATGCAGCCTATGTCCGACCCAAGACGGCCGGCAGTCGCTGAGACGTGCGAAGCGCGTAGCGAGCGCACGCGGCCTATGTCCAGCCCAGGACGGTCGGCGGACGCTGATACGTGCGAAGCGTGTAGCGATCGCATGCGGCTTATGTCCGGCCCAGGACGGCTGGCAGACGCTGAGATGTGGGGAGCGCGTAGCGATGTGGTGCGCACCGGGACCCCTGCCCGCGTATCTGTGATGGGGCCGTCCCTGCTTGGATCGCCCGGCTCGTTCTTTTGGGGGTTTCTCGGCTGTCTTCGGGTTTCCGTGGCGGGTCGGTCGGTCAAGGGTGGCCGTAGGCCATCGCGTAGCGACGCGACGAAGGAGCGCCCTTGAGGGGCCGGCCCGACACGGAAGGACGAAGAGACTGACGGGAAACCCCGCCCGCGCTTCTCTGATCCCGCCCAGCCCGAAGCCCCGCCCCCGAAGCCCTGCCCCCCTACAAGTAGTCCTCCAGGCGGCCTATGCGGTAGCCCTGTTCCTGGATGCGTTGGAGCATGCGCGTCGTCATCTGGGTCTCCGTCGTGCCCTTGAGTTCGGACGGGCCGCGGAAGTGGGCCAGGATGATGTCGCCCGGGTGGAGGGCGGAGCCCTCGGCGTACTGGAAGTTGTTGATCTGCATCGACACCCGCCACAGGACCAGGGACGAGACACCGCACTCCGAGGCCGCCCGGAGGGTGTCGTCGTTGTAGTTGCCGAAGGGCGGGCGGAAGAGCGGCGGGCGCGTGCCGAAGCGCTGTTGCAGGTGGTCCTGCTGGCCGCATATCTCCTTCTTCTGCGCCGCGAAGGAGAGCGTCCGGAGGTTCGGGTGGCTCAGCGTGTGGTTGTTTATCGTGCTGCCGGAGCCGTTGTCGCGGAGCTTCTCGAAGTGCCCGTAGTCCGACGACGCGACACTGTGCGTCAGGAACATGCTGATCGGCAGCTTGAGGTCGGCTGCCATCTTGAGGAATTCAGGATCCTTCTCCGCGCCGTCGTCGAAGGTCAGGAAGACGACCTTCTCCCCGGCCGGCACGGGTATTCGGTCTATCACCGGGACCTTGCCGGGGTCCGCCTTCGGGATCTGCGGCTTCTGGGCGGGCTTCGGCGCGTAGGCGAGCGGGGCCGTCAGGCCCCATTTCCTGTACGCCTCGTCGCCCGCGCCCCCCGGCGCAGGCGTCGCGGGCGCCGACGGCTTGGTGGCGTCGGCGCCCTTCGGGTCCTTGGACCCGGTCTCCGTCTCCTGCGTCGTGCGGCCCAGTCGTCCACTGCTGTCCGCGCTGTCCCCGCACCCCGTCAGAGACAGCGCGAGCGCGCCGGCCGCCAGCGTTCCGGCTACGAACCGGCGCGCGTGCTTCACAGATAATCCTCCAGGCGGGCCACGGCATACCCCTTGTCCGTGACGGTCTTCATGACATGACGGATCATGTCAGGCATCGTGCCCTTCCAGTCCTCCTTCCCCCGGAAGTGCGTGAGGATGATGTCACCGGGGTGCAGGTCCCGGTCCCACTCGCGGTAGTCCATGCGGTTCGTGAACGCCTCGGCGTTCCACAGCGGGACGGCCTTGATGCCGCAGGACTTCGCGGCGCGCAGCGTGTCCTGGTTGTAGTTGCCGTACGGCGGCCGGAAGAGGGTCGGCCGCTTGCCGAACTGCTTCTGGATGGTGTCCTGCTGACCGCAGATCTCCTCGCGCTGCTGCTCGTACGACAGGCCGGGCATGTAGCGGTGGTTGATCGTGTGGTTGTTCAGGGTGACGCCGGCGGCCTGCATCTCCTTGAAGTACGGGTAGTTGTCCCGCACGACGTAGTCGCTGAGGAAGGCCGTGTACGGGATCTTCAGCTCCTTCATCATCTTCAGGAACTCGGGATCCTTCTCCGACCCGTCGTCGATCGTCAGGAAGACGACCTTGTCCTCGGTCGGGACGGTGGTGAAGACCGGCGGGTACTCCTCCTGGTCCTCGACCTCGAAGCCGTCGCGCGTGGTGATCTCGGGCTTCTCCTTCGGCGCGGCCGGGGCGGTGAGAGGCGTCTTGCGCAGCCCCCACCGCTTCGCCGCGGCGACGCGTGCCTGCTGGGCCGCCTTGGCCTTCTCGGCGGCGCTGAGCGCGCCCGCGGCGCCCGCCTCGGCGGCCTTGGCGGCCTTCTCCTTCGCGGCCTTGTCCGGCCCGTCGGATCCGCCGGAGCCGCATGCCGTTCCGAGGGCGGCGACGAGCAGGGCTGCCACGGCCACCCCGAACCGGCTGCGCGGACCCGCCGCGTACCGGTGACCCTGTTGCGAGTTATGTTCCTTTTGTCGTACTAGCTGCATAGCAGCGCATCCTGGCACCCGACACACGGGCTCCCCGGAAGACACCGCGAACGCGGTCCCACCTTCCTTCGACTGGCCCACACCGTCCGGGTCCGCCCCGTCGCCGACAATGGACCCGTGACCCCCGAAGACTTCGCCGCCGTCCTCACCCCCGAGGGCCGCGCCCTCCTCGACTCGCTCCGCGACTACGACCCCGCCCAGGAGCTGGCCGTGGCCACCCGGCTGCGCCGCGAGCACCCCGCCGGGCTGGTCTCCGCCGTGCTCGGGCAGGCCAGGCTGAGGCAGCGCGCGGTGGTGAAGTTCGGCGCCGAGGACGCCTTCCGGATGTACTTCACGCCCGGCGGCGGCGAGATGGCCACCCGTGCGTCCGTGGCCGCCTACCGGGCGGAGCGGCTCGCGGCCCTCGGCGTACGCAGCCTCGCCGACCTGTGCTGCGGCATCGGCGGGGACGCCCTCGCCCTGGCCCGGCTCGGCATCCGGGTGCTCGCGGTGGACCGCGACCCGCTGACGGTCGCCGTCGCGCGGGCCAACGCCGAGGCGCTGGGTCTGGCGGACCTGATCGAGGTCCGGGAGGCGGACGTGACGGAGGTCGACGCCTCCGGCTACGACGCCGTCTTCATCGACCCGGCCCGGCGCGGTGGGCGCGGGCGGGTCTTCGACCCGGAGTCGTACTCGCCGCCGCTGTCCTGGGCCGTCGCCACCGCCCGTACGGCGAAGTACGCGGCCATCAAGATCGCCCCCGGGATCCCGCACGAGGCCGTGCCGGAGGAGGCCGAGGCCGAGTGGATCTCCGACCAGGGGGACGTCAAGGAGGCGGTGCTCTGGTTCGGGACCGCGCCGGGGACCGTGCGCGCCACCCTGCTGCCCGGGCCGCGCGAGCTCCGGACCGCCGATCCGCTGCCCGATCCGCCGGCCGGGCCGGTCGGCCGCTGGCTGTACGAGCCCGACGGCGCCGTGATCCGCGCCCACCTGGTCGCCGAGGTCGCCGAACAGCTGGACGGCCGGCTCATCGACCCGACCATCGCGTACATCACCGCCGACGAGCTGCGCGCGACGCCGTACGCGACGGCGTACGAGATCACGGACGTGCTGCCGTTCGGCCTGAAGAAGCTGAAGGCCCTGCTGCGCGAGCGCGGGGTCGGCATCCTGACCGTGAAGAAGCGCGGCTCGGCGGTCGAGCCGGAGGAGCTGCGCAAGAAGGTCAAACCGCAGGGCCCGAACTCCGCGACGGTCTTCCTGACCCGGGTGGCGGGCGCCCCGTCGATGCTGATCGGCCACCCCGCCGGGTCGCCTGCGGCGCTGCCCGACCAGTGACTTCCTGCCGTGCCGCCTGCCGTGACGCCTGCCGTGCCGCCTGAGCAGTGGCATCCGCGCGGCCGCGACCCGGCCAGCCGGCGGAGCACGTGCGGCGGGCCCGACTGGCGGAGCCGGCGCGGGGCCGGCGCCGCCCGGCGACCGGCACAACCGGCGCGGGCCGGAGCCCGGCCACGGCCAGCGCCCGGCCGTGGGCCCGGCGCCCGGTTGCGGGCCCGCGGCCCGGTTGCTGGGCCGTGGCCGTTGGTACTCCAGCTATGCCGGGGGCGGCGTGCGGGTGGTGCGGAGGGCCCAGCGGTAGTGGGCGGTCGCCTTGGCGACGCCCAGGAGGGCGGTGATCCACAGGATCAGGCCGAGGCCCATGTAGTACGCGACCTCCCCGTACGTCTCCTCGCCCGGGCGGGCCGAGACGGCGACGCCGAAGGTCACCCACAGCCCGGCCGCCCCCAGTGCGAGGGAGGCCAGCAGCCAGGTCAGGCTCCGGCCGGGCGCGCGCATCAGGGCGTCGGCCTCCGGGTCCCGGCCCGCCTCGGCCCACGCGCACAGCAGCCGCCACACCTCGCGGTCGCGGCGGGCGCCCCACGCGAACCAGAACCCGGCCGGGACCAGTACGCCGGCGCCCAGTACGAGGAAGACGAGCGCGAGGACGAACGAGACCGGGTCGCCCTGCTCGAAGGCCACCAGGGCCATGCCCACGAAGGACCAGCCGAGGGCGAAGACGGCGGAGACGGCCCAGAGCAGCAGCAACCGCCCGATGCCCAGGCTGCGTTGGCCCAGGTCGTGCAGGAAGCGCGCACGGTCGGCCCGTACGTGGCCCTCGTCCGGCCAGGCGCGCAGGTGCGCGGGCGGCGGCGGAGGCGGCAGGTCACGGCGAGGCATGCACATGACCATAGCCGCAGCCCGGGGCCATGCCCGGACCGGGCCGGAGCCGTCAGGCCCCGTCGACCTCCACCGACTCGAACCGCCAGCGGTGCACGGCCCGCGTGATCAAGTCGGCCGCGGGCTCCGGCAGTTCGGGGAGGTCCGCCGACACCCCTTCGGCCGCCTCCCACCAGGTGATCACGAGCACCCGGTCCTGCGGCGCCCGGAACACCTCGCGGCGCACCGGCTCCCGGGCCAGGACCTGGGCCCGGGCCCACTCCAGGAGTTCGTTGCCCCGGCCGTCGGCGGCCCGGACCTCCCACATCAGCGCGACGGTGCTCATGAGTAGAGGTTGTCCTTGCTCAGCTCGTGCACGTGATCGTGGTCGTGCCCGTGCCCGTGCGCATGCCCGTGGCCGTGCCCGTGACCGTCGCCGCCGCCCGCGTGGGACGTCCCCGGCACGTGCGGGTCCGTCACCGGCAGCGAGGAGTCCGCCGACAGGTCCCAGTCGGAGGGGGCCCGGTTCCGCTTGACCATCTCCGCGCCCAGCGCCGCCACCATCGCGCCGTTGTCCGTGCACAGCTTCGGCCGCGGCACCCGCAGGACGATCCCCGCGTCGTCGCAGCGCTCCTGCGCGAGCGACCGCAGCCGGGAGTTGGCGGCCACACCGCCGCCGATCATCAGGTGGTCGACGCCCTCGTCCTTGCACGCCCGGATCGCCTTGCGCGTCAGCACGTCCACCACGGCCTCCTGGAAGGACGCCGCCACGTCGCGCACCGGCACCTCCTCGCCCGCGTTCCGCTTCGCCTCGATCCAGCGCGCCACGGCCGTCTTCAGGCCGGAGAACGAGAAGTCGTACGCCGCGTCGCGCGGCCCCGTCAGCCCGCGCGGGAAGTTGATCGCGTTAGGGTCGCCCTCGCGCGCGAGCCGGTCGATGACCGGGCCGCCGGGGAAGCCCAGCTGCAGCACGCGCGCGATCTTGTCGAAGGCCTCGCCCGCCGCGTCGTCGATGGTCGCGCCCAGCGGCCGTACGTCGGAGGTGATGTCGGGGGCCAGCAGCAGCGAGGAGTGCCCGCCGGAGACGAGCAGCGCCATGGTCGGCTCCGGCAGGGGGCCGTGCTCCAGCTGGTCCACGCAGATGTGCGAGGCCAGGTGGTTCACCCCGTAGAGCGGCTTGCCCAGCGCGTACGCGTACGCCTTGGCCGCCGAGGTGCCCACCAGCAGTGCCCCCGCGAGGCCGGGCCCGGCCGTGACCGCGATGCCGTCGAGGTCGCGGGCGCTGACCCCGGCCTCCTTCAGCGCGCGCTCGATGGTGGGGACCATCGCCTCCAGGTGGGCCCGCGAGGCCACCTCGGGAACGACGCCGCCGAAGCGGGCGTGCTCGTCGACGCTCGACGCGATGGCGTCCGCGAGCAGGGTGGTGCCGCGGACGACGCCGACGCCGGTCTCGTCGCAGGACGTCTCGATGCCGAGGACGAGCGGTTCGTCAGCCATTGCTCTCACTGCTCTCAGTTCGTGCTTGTGCGGGGTCGGTCAGTCGCATGACGAGCGCGTCGACGTTGCCGGGCTGGTAGTAGCCGCGCCGGAAGCCGATGGGCTCGAAGCCGAAGCGCTCGTACAGCTTCTGGGCGCGGGCGTTGTCCACCCGTACCTCCAGCAGTACCTCGGCGCACTCGAACGCGGTGGCGGCCCGCAGCAGGTCGGTCAGGAGCCGGGCGCCGAGCCCGGTCCCCCACTGGTCGCGGGCGGCCGCGATGGTCTGTACGTCGGCCAGGTCGCCGGCGGCGGCCAGCCCGGCGTATCCCACGAGCCGGCCCGAGGCGTCCTCGGCCACGACGTAGCGGCGGGTGGCCTGCGGGCCGCGCGCGTGGGCGAGCTCGGACCAGAACATCCCGGCGGACCAGGCGTCCTCGGGGAACAGCTCGTGCTCCAGTTCCAGCACGGGCCCGATGTCCCACCAGCGCATCTCGCGCAGGGTGTGCGGGGTGTGCGGGGTCGCCGGGGTCACTGCGGGGTGACCACCTTGTAGTTCTTGGGCACCTGCGCGTCGGGCCGGCGCAGGTAGAGCGGGGTCGGAGGCAGGAACTCCGCCCCCGCCGCCAGTCGTTCCGCGGCCAGTGAGGCCAGCGCGGCGGCGGACTGGTGCTCGGGGCCGCGCGCGTCCGGGAACACCTCGGGGTACAGGAGCGCGCCCTGGCCCACCGCGGGCACCCCCGCGACCTGCTCGGCGATCTCGGCCGGGCGGTCCACGGCGGGCTCGCCGACGCGCGTGCGCGGGTCCTCGTACCGGGCCCAGTAGACCTCCTTGCGCCGCGCGTCGGTGGCGACGGTGAAGGGGCCCTCGATCCCGGCGGTGCCGGCGGCGTACGCGAGGCCGTCGAGCGTGCACAGGCCGTGCACGGGCACGCCCAGCACGGCGGCGAAGGTGGTGGCGGTGACGAGGCCGACGCGCAGCCCGGTGTAGGGGCCGGGGCCGACCCCGACGACGATGCCGGTGACGGCGTCGAGCTTCACCCCGGCCTCGGCGAGGACCTGGTCCACGGAGGGCAGCAACAGCTCCCCGTGGCGGCGGGCGTCGACCTGGTGGGACTCGGCGAGGACGGTCTCGCCGTCGTGCAGGGCGACGGTGACGGCGGGCGTGGCGGTATCTACAGCGAGCAGGAGCACGCGAACAGCCTACGACTCCGGCGGCCGCGCCCCTTGCGGCCGGTCGGAAAGGGGGGCGGCTGCTACCTTTCGACCGAGGGATCACTGAGGTATCGGTCGAGCCGTCGGCCGAACTGTCGGTCGAGACATCGGTCGAGGTGTCGGTCAGCGCGGAGAGGTGGAGCAAGGTGGCACGCAGCAGCTCGGGAATCGTGGCCGGGCTCACCATCGCCGCGGTGGCGGCGGTCGGTTTCCTCGGCTACCAGGCCTCCGCCACGGCGCCGCCGCCCCCTCCGAAGGCGGCCGCGCAGAACGCGGCCCCCGCCCCGAGCCAGGCCGCCGCCGCCAAGCAGGACCCGGCGAAGCCGGTGCCCGTTCCGGAGGGCTCCGGCACCGGGACGCGCGTCGTGTACTCGGTGGGCCAGAAGCGGGTGTGGCTGGTGGGCGACGCCGGGCAGGAGCCGAAGTCGTTCACGGTGATGCCGAGCACGGTGCACCCGAAGGCGGGCAGCTACCTCGTCGGTTCGCGCTCCGGTTCGGTCACCGGCTCGGACGGCGTGCCGATCGAGCACGTCGTGCGGTTCGCCACCGCCGAGGGTGTGGCGGTCGGCTTCAGCGCCCGGCTGGACGGCGCGACGCCGGCGCCGGACGCGGCGAAGAAGACCGGCGGGATCCGCATGACGCGCGCCGACGGCGACGCGATGTGGGCCTTCGCGACGATCAACTCGAAGGTCGTCGTCGTTCCCTGACGGCGGGGCCCGACTTCACCCGTACGTGCGACTCAGGCCGCTTCGGATTCCGGAGCGGCCTCTTCGCGTGCGACGCCGTCCTGCGGCCCGCCCGGTACGTCCTCACGTGCGGGCGGTGTCGAGACGGCGGTGGCGGCCATGCCGGCGGCGAGCAGCGTGCGCATGGAGACGACGGACGGGCGGGGATCGCGCTGTGCTCCTGCTGGTGCCGACATGGCTGCCTCCTGGACCCCGGGACACCGAACTTAGGCATACCTAAGAAACTCTCGGTACCATGTCACCACGAGGGCTGCCACCAGCGCAATATCTTGCCGACGAGTTGTCGGGACGTTTACTCCGAGAAGGCGCCGGCCAGGGAGTCCAGCCCGGCCCCGGCGCTCCAGCGCCCCCCGACCCCGCGCACGGCGACCTCGCGCACGTCGTCCAGCACCTCCTCGTGGCCGACCGCCCGCGCGATCACCACGTGCAGCCGGTCGTCGGAGAGCTCCTCCACCTTGCCGTCGCCCCACTCCACGACGACCACGGACTCGGGCAGCGAGACGTCGAGGTCCAGGTCCTCCATCTCGTCCAGCCCGCCGCCCAGGCGGTACGCGTCCACGTGCACGAGTGCCGGCCCGCCGGTCAGCGAGGGGTGCACACGGGCGATCACGAAGGTCGGCGAGGTCACGGCCCCGCGCACGCCCAGGCCCTCGCCCAGGCCGCGGGTCAGCGTGGTCTTGCCCGCCCCCAGCTCACCGGTCAGCAGGACGAGGTCGCCGGGGCGCAGCAGCGCGGCGATCCTGCGGCCCAACTCCTGCATCGCGGCCGGGGAGCCGACGGTGATCCGGGTCTCTGCGCTGTCCTCGGCCTCAGGTGCCGGCGCCTGGCTGCGCTGTGCTTCCAGCGGTACTTCTTCCATGCGCGCCAACGTTAGTCGGTGTGGGGACCGGGACCGCGCCGGTCTGCGCCAGCAGTCCGGTGAGCAGCCGCGTCACGGTCTCCGGGCGCTCCAGCATCATCAGGTGCCCGGTGGACTCCAGGACCACGAGGTCGGCGCCCGGCAGCGCCTCCTTGATGGCCAGGCTGTGCCCCGGCGGGGTGATCATGTCCTTGTCGCCGGCGATGACGGTGACCGGGATGTCCGCGAACAGCCGGAGCGCGGCCGTCTTGTCGTGGGTCTGGAAGGCCGGGTAGAACTCGGCGACCACGTCGATCGGGGTGGCCTCGATGAGCCGCTCGGCGAAGCGCGTGACGCCCGGGTCCACATCCCGGGAGCCGAACGAGTACATCTTGATCATGCCGGCGAAGAGGTCGGCGGTGGCCCGGCGGCCCTTCTCCACCAGTTCCACCTGCGAGCCGAGCGCCTTGAGCACGCTCGGCAGGATCCGGCGCACGGCCCCCACCCCGACGGACGGCAGTCCGTACGTCACCTCGCCGAGGCGGCCGCTGGAGGTCCCGACCAGGGCCACGCCGACGACGCGCTCGCGCACGAGGTCGGGGAACTGCTCGGCGAATCCCATGATGGTCATTCCGCCCATCGAGTGACCCACGAGGATCAGCGGGCCCTCGGGGGCGGCGGTGTCGATGACGGTCTTCAGGTCGCGGCCGAGCTGCTCCATGGTCAGCGGCTCGCCGTCCGCCTGGGCGAGGCCGCGGGCGCTGCGGCCGTGGCTGCGCTGGTCCCAGTAGACCGCGCGGACCATTCCGCGCAGGGCGGCGCGCTGGAAGTGCCAGGAGTCCTGGCTGAGGCAGTAGCCGTGGCAGAAGACGACGGTGGCCGGGGGCGCGGCCTTGCGCCGCAGCCGGCGCCGCTTGCCCTCGTCGGGCACCTCTTCGACCTCGTAGTACAGCTCGGTGGCGTCCTCGGCCCGGCAGGTGCCCTCGGTGCCGCGCAGGGAGCCGTAGTCCCCTGCGGCGTCGAGGGCCAGGCGCGCCTTCATGCGCATGCCGCGCCCCACGGTGATCCGTTCGACCGCGACACCGGCCGCCGCGCCTGCGGCTATCACGCCGATGGCGGCGCCGGCCCAGCCGGCCTTGCGCCAGTTCTCGCTCACGCCGCCGCCCTCACTCCGCTCGCTCAGCCGCCCAGGTACACCCGGGGCACACGGCCACCGATACGGGTGACGATCTCATACGCGATCGTGTTCGCCGCTTGTGCCCAGTCCTCGGCGGTGGGTTCACCGCGTTCCGCGTCCCCGAAGATGACGGCTTCGTCGCCGACGAGGGCGTGGTCCTCTCCCAAGTCGATCACGAACTGGTCCATGGCGACGCGCCCGGCGACCTGGCGGATCCGGCCGGCGACGAGCACCGGCCCGCGCCCGGAGGCGTTCCGCGGGATGCCGTCGGCGTAGCCGGCCGGGACCAGCGCGAGGTTCGTCTCGGTCCCGGTGACGTAGTGATGGCCGTAGCTGACCCCGTGCCCGGCGGGGACGGTCTTGACCAGGGCGAGGGAGGCCTTGAGGGTCATCGCGGGCCGCAGGCCCAGCTGGGCCGGGGTGCCGAGCTCGGGCGCGGGCGAGACCCCGTAGACGGCCAGCCCGCAGCGCACCAGGTCGAAGTGGGACTCGGGCAGGGTGAGGGTGGCCGGCGAGTTGGCGATGTGCCGGACCTCGGGCTCGACGCCCTCCTTCTCGGCGTACGCGAGCATGTCGCGGAAGGCGGCGAGCTGGAGCTGGATGGAGGGGTGGCCGGGCTCGTCGGCGCAGGCGAAGTGCGACCAGACGCCGGTGACCCGGACGGTCCCCTCGGCCTGGGCGGCGACGGCCGCCCCGACCAGGGCCTCCCATTCGGCGGGCTGGCAGCCGTTGCGGCCGAGGCCGGTGTCGGCCTTGAGCTGGATGCGCGCGGTCCGGCCCGCGGCGCGGGCGGCCGCCCGCACCTCGTCGAGGGCCCACATACCGCTGACGGACACGTCGATGTCGGCCTCGACGGCCTCCCGCCAGGGCCCGCCGGGGGTCCAGAGCCAGCACAGCATCCGGCCCTCGACGCCGGCGGCGCGCAGCGCGAGCGCCTCCTCGGGGGTGGCGGTCCCCAGCCAGGAGGCGCCGGCCTCCTGGGCGGCCTTGGCGCAGGCGGGGGCGCCGTGCCCGTAGGCGTTCGCCTTGACCACGGCCATCAACTCGGCCCGGGGCGCCCGCTCGCGCAGTGCGCGCACGTTCTCCCGTACGGCGTCAAGATCGATCTCGGCGTACACGCGCGTCGGTGTCTCGTTCATCGCCCCCAGTCTCTCAGAACCCCCACGGTGCCTTTCAGCTGCGCCGCGCCCCTCCGGCTGCGCCGCGCCGTTTCAGCCTCGCCGGCGTTTGAGGCGCGGGGTCCGGGCCGGCCCCGCTCTTTCAGCTCCGCCGGCGTTTGAGGCGCGGGGGTCCGGGGGCTGGCCCCCGGCAACGGCGCCGCTGCGCGGAGCGTTCTCCCCGCCCCGCCCTTTCACCGTTTCTCAGGGCTCCGCCCCGAACCCCGCTCCTCAAACGCCGGAGGGGCTGGAAGAGCTGGGGGTCAGGGGTGGCTGACGTTGCGCCACGCAGCGGGGAGGGCTTCGGCCACTTGGTGGGCCAGCAGCGGGCCGCCGGTGAGTCGGGCGGCCGAGCCGTGGAGGTACGCCGCCACCGCACCCGCGTCCACCCCCGACAGGCCCGCCGCCAGCAGCGACCCCGCCAGCCCCGACAGCACGTCCCCGCTGCCCGCGGTGGCCAGCCACGGACTCCCCGTCGGATTCACCCGGACCGCGCAACCGCCGGAGGCGACCAGCGTCGTCGAGCCCTTCAGCAGGACCGTCGCCCCGTACCCGGCCGCCAGCCTCCGCGCCGCCCCCAGCCGCCCCGCCTCCACCGACTCCCGCGACACCCCGAGCAGCGCCGCCGCCTCCCCCGCGTGCGGGGTCAGCAGGGTCGGGGCCGTACGGGCCCGCAGTACGTCCGCGTCCAGCCCGCGCAGCCCGTCCGCGTCGACCAGCACCGGTACGTCGCCCGCGAGCAGGTCCGCGACCTCGCCCGCGCGCCCCTCCCCGAGTCCCGGCCCGACCACCCAGGCCTGCACCCGGCCGGGCCCGATCAGCGTCTCCGGGTACCGCGCGAGCACGGCCTCCGCCGCCGGCCCCACGTACCGCACCGCACCCGCACCGCCCCGCAGTGCTCCCGCCACGGCCAGTACGGCCGCCCCCGGGTACTGCGCGGAGCCGGCGGCGATCCCGACCACGCCCCGCCGGTACTTGTCGCTCGCCGCCGTCGGCGCCGGCAGCAGCCCCGCGACGTCGGCGTGCTGCAAGGCCTCCACCTGCGGCGACGGCAGCTCCAGCCCGATGTCCACCAGCCGCACCACCCCCGCCCGCGAGGCCCCGGGGTCGATCAGCAGACCGGGCTTGTACGCCCCGAAGGTCACCGTCACGTCGGCCGTGACGGCCGGCCCCGCCACCTCGCCCGTGTCCGCGTCCACCCCGCTCGGCAGGTCCACGGCCACCACCGGGACCCCCGGCGGGATCCCGTCCACGAGCGCGGCCGCCGCCGGCCGCAGCCCGCCCCGCCCGCCGATCCCGAGCAGCCCGTCGAGTACGAGGTCCGCCCGCTGCGGGACGGCCTCCTCGACCCGGCCCCCGGCGGCCCGCAGCGCGGCCAGCCCGCCCGCGTGCATCCGTTCGGGGTCCATCGGCACCGCCGTCACCGCGGCCCCGCGCCGGGCGAGCCGCGCCCCGGCGTGGAGCGCGTCGCCCCCGTTGTCGCCGGACCCGACCAGCAGCACGACCCGTGACCCGTACACCCGTCCGAGCAGCCCCGCGCAGACGGCGGCCAGTCCGGCCGCCGCCCGCTGCATCAGGGCGCCTTCGGGCAGCCGGGCCATCAGCTCCCGCTCGGCGGCCCGTACGGTCTCCACGCTGTAAGCAGTACGCATGGCACCAGCCTGCCCCACGGCAGGCGTCATCCCTCGGCGATCACCACGGCGGAGGCGACGCCGGCGTCGTGGCTCAGCGAGATGTGCCAGGACTTGACGCCCAGCGCCAGCGCCCGCGCCTCCACCGTCCCCGACACCCGCAGCCGGGGCTGCCCGCTGTCCTCCACACACACCTCGGCGTCGGTCCACAGCATCCCGGCGGGCGCGCCGAGCGCCTTGGCCAGCGCCTCTTTGGCGGCGAACCGCGCGGCGAGCGAGGCGGTCCCGCGCCGCTCACCGCTCGGCAGCGTCAACTCGGCGTCGACGAACAGCCGCTGCGCGAGGCCCGGCGTGCGCTCCAGCGCGGCGCCGAACCGCTCGATCTCCGCCACGTCGATCCCGACGCCGATAATCACGTCTTACAGCTCCAGCCAGGTCACTACTCCACGGTCACGGACTTTGCGAGGTTACGCGGCTGGTCGACCTCGTTCCCCCGCGCCGTGGCCAGTTCGCACGCGAAGACCTGCAAGGGCACCGTCGCCACCAGCGGCTGGAGCAGCGTCGGCGTCGCCGGGATCCGGATCAGGTGGTCGGCGTACGGGACGACCGCCTCGTCGCCCTCCTCCGCGATCACGATGGTCCGCGCCCCGCGCGCCCGGATCTCCTGGATGTTCGACACGATCTTGTCGTGGAGCACGGACCGTCCGCGCGGCGACGGTACGACGACCACCACCGGCAGGTCCTTCTCGATCAGCGCGATCGGCCCGTGCTTGAGCTCGCCCGCCGCGAAGCCCTCGGCGTGCATGTACGCGAGCTCCTTGAGCTTGAGCGCGCCCTCCAGCGCCACCGGATAGCCGACGTGACGGCCGAGGAACAGCACGGTGTTCTTGTCGGCGAGGGACCGCGCGAGCTGCCGCACCGGCTCCATGGTCTCCAGTACGGTGTCCACCGCCGCGGCGATGTCCGACAGTTCCCGGACCACGGCCTGGATCTCGTCGCCCCACTTCGTCCCCCGCACCTGCCCGAGGTACAGCGCCACGAGGTAGCAGGCGACCAGCTGCGTCAGGAACGCCTTGGTCGAGGCGACGGCCACCTCGGGACCGGCGTGCGTGTAGAGCACGGCATCCGATTCGCGCGGGATCGTCGACCCGTTCGTGTTGCAGACGGCCAGCACCCTGGCCCCCTGCTCGCGCGCGTGCCGGAGCGCCATCAGCGTGTCCATGGTCTCGCCGGACTGGGAGATCGCGACGACCAGTGTCCGCTGGTCCAGGATCGGGTCGCGGTAGCGGAACTCGCTCGCCAGCTCCGTCTCGCACGGGATGCGCGTCCAGTGCTCGATGGCCAGCTTCGCGATCATGCCCGCGTGGTAGGCCGTACCGCACGCCACGATCACGACCTTGTCGACCTCCCGGAGCACCGAGACGGGGATGCGCACCTCGTCCAGGGTCAGCGAGCCGCTCGCGTCGATCCTGCCCAGGAGGGTGTCGGCGACGGCCTTCGGCTGTTCGGCGATCTCCTTGAGCATGAAGTAGTCGTAGCCGCCCTTCTCGGCCGCCGAGGCGTCCCAGTCCACGTGGTACGCCCGCACGGCCGCGGCCGTGCCGTCGAAGTTGGTCACCGTGACCCCTTCGCGGCGCAGCTCCACGACCTGGTCCTGGCCCAGCTCGATCGCGGACCGGGTGTGGGCGATGAACGCGGCCACGTCCGAGGCGAGGAAGTTCTCGCCCTCTCCGACACCCACCACCAGGGGCGAGTTGCGGCGCGCGCCGACCACCGCGTCCGGCTCGTCGGCGTGCACGGCGACCAGCGTGAAGGCGCCCTGCAGGCGCCGGCACACCTGCCGCATGGACTCGGCGAGGTCGCCCGTCGCCGAGAAGTGCTCGGCCAGCAGGTGCGCCACGACCTCGGTGTCCGTCTCGGACTCCAGCCGGTGTCCGCGTTCGGCGAGTTCGGCCCGCAGCTCGGCGAAGTTCTCGATGATGCCGTTGTGCACGACGGCGACCCGCCCCGAGTTGTCGAGGTGCGGGTGGGCGTTGACGTCGGTGGGCCCGCCGTGGGTGGCCCACCGGGTGTGTCCGAGTCCCGTGGAGCCGGCCGGCAGCGGGTGCCCGACCAGTTCCTTCTCCAGGTTGACGAGCTTGCCGGCCTTCTTGGCGGCGGCCAGGCTGCCGTCCGAGAGCACGGCGACCCCTGCCGAGTCGTAGCCGCGGTACTCCAGCCGCTTGAGTCCGGCGATGACCACATCGAGCGCAGACTGCGCTCCCACGTAACCCACAATTCCGCACATAGGCCGCAGCGTACGCCGTAGTTGGCCGTCTGCCCCGTAGCCGAACAAGACGAAAACCCCGCCCCGGCGAATGAGCCGGAGCGGGGTTGACGTTCGGTCGGGCGGGGCTCAGCCGAGCTTCTTCACCTGCGCGGTCACGATGGCGGTCGGCTTGTCCGCGACGCCCAGGGCCGACGCGGTGTGGGTGGCCAGGGTGTCGCCCTTGCGGACGACGACGGTCTCGGTCGTGACCTTCGTGCCCTCCACATCGGCCTCCAGCGTGAGGGCGAGCGCCTCGTCACCCCCGGTGGCGGTGCCGGACACCACCTTGTCGATCTTGGTGACCTCGCCCTCCATCGTCAGCGTGAAGCCGCCGGCGCACGCGGTGGCCGCGGTCTTGATGGCCGCGAAGGCCTCCTCCGCGCCCTTGCCCTCGTACGAGGCGAGGGTGACCGAGGTCCGGGTGCCGGCGAGGGCCTTCAGCCCCGCGGCGGCCGTGTCCTCCGGGCTGGCGCCCTCCTTGGGCTTGGCGACGGCCTTCATCCGCGCCGTACCGGCGGCCTTGCCGACGGTCGCCGTGCCCTGCGTCTTGACCACGGGCTGGCACTCGGCCTTGTCGCCGGACGCGGCCTCGCCGAGCGCCACCTCGTCCTTCGGGACGGCGACGACCATGTGGTCCGGCAGGTCGGCCTTGGTCAGGATCAGGGCGGACAGCTCGGCGTCCGTCTTCGCCTTGGCGGCCGGGGCGGCCGGGGCCGGCGACGAGGCGGCGGCCGACGGCTTGCCATCGGCCTTGGTGTCGGCCTTGTCGGAGCCGCAGGCCGTGGCCAGCAGGGTCAGGGACACCGCGGACGCGGTCAGGACGGTACGACGGACAAGAGCGGTACGCACGAAAGTTCTCCCCCATGGAGCAAACGACATCCGGGCAGCACGAAAGGTCCTCAGCGCTGCGGTGATCAACAATGTACGGGCCGTTCGATCAACCGACCGAGGTTTTCCGCGTGGGCTCCGGATCGTGATCGGGGCGAGACCCCCTTTGCCCCCAATCGAGACCCGCCCCGCCACAACCCCCGGCCCGACCCTCCCCCGGCCCCCGCGCACGTGACCGACCACACCACCCACAAGCGTCCCCGAGCCCCGACAATGGCCGTGTGATCACTTCGCCGCCACGAAGCAGCACGCCGGACGACGCAACGGAGCGACGCGGCCGGGAGGGGCACCCCACGCGCCCCGCCCACCGCCGGGGCCCCGATGCCTCGCCGTACGTCGACCTCACCCGGGCCGAGTGGAGCGCCCTGCGCGAGCGGACCCCGCTGCCGCTGACCGCCGACGAGGTGGAGCGGCTGCGCGGCCTCGGCGACGTCATCGACCTCGACGAGGTCCGCGACGTCTACCTGCCGCTCTCCCGCCTCCTGAACCTCTACGTCGGCGCCACCAGCAACCTCCGGGGCACCCTGAACACCTTCCTCGGGGACGCGGGCAACGGCCACGGCGCCCAGCAGGGCACGCCCTTCGTCATAGGGGTCGCCGGTTCGGTCGCCGTCGGCAAGTCCACGGTCGCCCGTCTCCTCCAGGCCCTGCTCGCCCGCTGGCCCGAGCACCCGCGCGTGGAGCTGGTCACCACCGACGGGTTCCTGTACCCGATGAAGGAGCTCCAGCGGCGCGGTCTCACCTCCCGCAAGGGCTTCCCGGAGTCCTACGACCGCCGCGCGCTCACCCGTTTCGTCGCCGACATCAAGGCCGGGAAGGACGAGGTCAGGGCCCCGGTCTACTCGCACCTGATCTACGACATCGTCCCCGGCGAGGAGCTCGTCGTCCGCCGCCCGGACATCCTCATCGTCGAGGGCCTCAACGTGCTCCAGCCGGCCCTCCCCGGCACGGACGGCCGCACCCGCGTCGCCCTCGCCGACTACTTCGACTTCAGCGTGTACGTGGACGCGCGCCCCGAGGACATCGAGCGCTGGTACCTCAGCCGCTTCCGGAAGCTGCGCGAGACCGCCTTCCAGAATCCTTTCTCCTACTTCCGCAAGTACACCCAGGTCTCCGAGGAGGAGGCCATGGAGTACGCACAGACGATGTGGCGGACGATCAACAAGCCCAACCTGTTGGAGAACGTGGCGCCCACCCGCGGCCGGGCCACCCTCGTCGTCCGCAAGGGTCCGGACCACAAGGTGCAGAAGCTGAGCCTCCGCAAGCTCTGAAAGCTACTCTGCGGGCATGCTGCATCTGCGGATGATCACCCCGCACCACCTCACGGAGCAGGTGGTGGAGCTGATCGACAACACGGTCGGCACCACGCACCTGGTCGTGCTGGCAGGTGCCGCCCGCAACCCCGAGGGCGATCTCGTGCTGTGCGATGTCGCCCGCGAGGCGGCGGACGAGCTCCTCCAGGAGATGCGCGGCCTCGGCATCGACAAGAGCGGTTCCATCGCCGTCGAGAACATCGACCTGTCGATCTCGACGCGCGCCGACGACGCCGAGGAGGAGGCCCCGGGCGAGGCCGCCGACGCCGTGGTCTGGGAGCAGTTGGCCGAGGCGACCCACGAGGAGTCCACCCTCACGATCACCTACGCCGCCTTCATGATCGTCGCGACGATGATCGCGGCCTGTGGTGTGGTGCTGGACAACGCGATCCTGATCGTGGGTGCCATGGCCGTCGGCCCGGAGTTCGGGCCGCTCGCCGGCATCTGCACGGGCCTGGTCCAGCGCCGCCCGCGGCTCGCCGGGCGTTCCCTCTTCGCCCTGGTCATCGGCTTCGCGGCGGCGATCGCGGCGACGACGGTCTTCAGCCTGGGAATGGACGCGCTCGACCTGTTCCACGAGGGAATGCTCGACGAGCCCCGGCCGAACACCAGCTTCATCTGGCAGCCCGACCCGTTCTCCTTCGTCGTGGCGCTGCTCGCCGGAGTGGCCGGCATGCTGTCGCTGACCTCGGCGAAGGCCGGTGCGCTGGTCGGCGTGGCGATCTCCGTCACCACCGTCCCGGCGGGCGCCAACGCCGCCGTGGCGCTCAGCTACGGGGACTTCGCCCAGATGTGGGGCTCGGCCGTCCAGCTGGCACTCAACCTGGGCGGCATCATCCTCTCCGGCACCCTCACCCTCATCGCCTGGAAAATGCTGTGGCGCACCCAGCAGGGCCGGATGGTCCGGAAGCCGGGTGCGCCAGGCGTGGTGAACGGCGGGGGTTAGCCCAGCGCCGACTTCACGACGTCCGCGAGGCGGCCGGCGATCGCACGGGCCTGCTCGATGTCGGCGGCCTCGACCATCACCCGTACGAGCGGCTCCGTACCGGACGGACGGAGCAGCACGCGTCCGGTGGTGCCCAGCTCGCGCTCGGCGTCGGCCACGGCCGCCGCCAGCTCCGCGGAGGTGGTGACCCGGGACCTGTCCACGTCGGGGACGTTGACCAGCACCTGCGGCAGCCGCTGCATGACGCCCGCCAGGTCGGCGAGGGACGTGCCGGTGGCCGCGACCCGCGCCGCCAGCAGCAGGCCGGTCAGCGTGCCGTCACCGGTCGTCGCGTGGTCGAGGATGATCACGTGGCCGGACTGCTCGCCGCCGAGCGCGTAGCCGTGCTCCTTCATCGACTCCAGCACGTACCGGTCGCCGACCCCGGTCTGCACGACCTGGATGCCCTCGCCCTCCATGGCCAGCTTGAAGCCCAGGTTGGACATCACGGTGCCGACCACGGTGTTCTCGCGCAGCTGGCCGGCCTCACGCATGGCCAGCGCCAGCACCGCGAGGATCTGGTCGCCGTCGACCTCCGCGCCGGAGCCGTCCACGGCGAGGCAGCGGTCGGCGTCACCGTCGTGCGCGATGCCGAAGTCGGCGCCGTGCTCGACGACGGCCGCCTTGAGCAGGCCGAGGTGGGTGGAGCCGCAGCCGTCGTTGATGTTCAGGCCGTCCGGCTCGGCGCCGATCGTGATGATCTCCGCGCCGGCCCGGGCGAAGGCCTCGGGCGAGACGTAGGCGGCCGCGCCGTGCGCCTCGTCCAGGACGATCTTCAGCCCGTCGAGGCGGTTGGGGAGGACGCCGATGAGGTGGGCGACGTACTTCTCGAAGCCCTCGGTGTAGTCGGAGACCCGGCCGACGCCGGAGCCGGTGGGCCGGTCCCAGGGGGCGCCGGTGCGGTGCTCGTCGTAGACGGACTCGATGCGGTCCTCCAGCTCGTCGGCGAGCTTGTGGCCGCCGCGCGCGAAGAACTTGACGCCGTTGTCGGGCATGGCGTTGTGGCTGGCGGAGAGCATCACGCCGAGGTCGGCACCCAGCGCACCGGTGAGATACGCCACCGCCGGGGTGGGCAGCACACCGACGCGCAGGACGTCCACGCCCGCGCTGGCGAGGCCGGCCACGACCGCCGCCTCGAGGAATTCGCCGGAGGCCCGGGGATCCCGGCCGACCACGGCCGTCGCCCGGTGGCCCGCGAAGGTGCCCGCTTCGGCCAGTACGTGGGCAGCCGCCACGGAGAGGCCGAGCGCGAGCTCCGCCGTCAGATCCGCGTTGGCAACGCCGCGTACACCGTCCGTCCCGAAGAGTCGTCCCACTGTTGTCCTCCCGAGTTTCCGCATCGCTTTGTGACCGCTTGTGACAGATATTTGCCGCTTGTGGCGGTAAACGAACCGCCCCGGCAGCACAGAGAGTGCTGCCGGGGCGGTTTCGTTGCAGAACAGCAGGCGCAGATTAACGCTTGCTGTACTGCGGAGCCTTACGGGCCTTCTTGAGACCGGCCTTCTTGCGCTCGACCGCACGGTCGTCGCGGGAGAGGAAGCCGGCCTTCTTCAGCGCCGGGCGGTTGTTGTCCACGTCCGCCTCGTTCAGCGCACGGGCCACGCCCAGGCGCAGGGCGCCGGCCTGGCCGGACACGCCGCCACCCGAGATGCGGGCGATGACGTCGTAGCGGTTGTCCAGCTCAAGGAGCTTGAACGGCTCGTTGACTTCCTGCTGGTGCACCTTGTTGGGGAAGTAGTCCTCAAGGGTGCGACCGTTGATCTTCCACTTGCCGGTGCCCGGAACGATCCGGACGCGGGCGATGGCGTTCTTGCGACGGCCCAGGCCGGCGGCCGGCTGGGGGTCGCCGAAGCGGCCGGCAAGGGACTCGGAGGTGTAGTCGCCCTCGACGACAACCTCGGACTCGCTGGTGTACTCCTCGACGTTGCCCTCGAACTCGTCGACGGGGGTCGTCTCGGCGGTGGTCTCGGCCACGATGCTCCTCAGAATTTTCTACGTCTTAGGGGGTGGCCGGAACTACTGCGCGACCTGGGTGATCTCGAACGGCACCGGCTGCTGGGCAGCGTGGGGGTGCTGGTCGCCCGAGTAGACCTTCAGCTTCGAGAGCATCTGACGGCCCAGGGTGTTCTTGGGGAGCATGCCCTTGATGGCCTTCTCGACGGCCTTCTCCGGGTTGTTCGCCAGGAGGTCGTCGTAGCGCACGGAGCGGAGACCGCCCGGGTAGCCGGAGTGGCGGTACGCCATCTTCTGCGACGCCTTGTTGCCGGACAGGTGAACCTTGTCGGCGTTGACGATGATGACGAAGTCGCCCATGTCCATGTGGGGGGCGTAAGTCGGCTTGTGCTTACCCCGCAGGAGGGCAGCGGCCTGGGTCGCCAGACGGCCGAGGACAACGTCCTGGGCGTCGATGACGAGCCACTGGCGCGAGATGTCGCCGGGCTTGGGGCTGAACGTACGCACGCGTATGCCTTCGCTTCTTCAGTGGTGGTATCCCAAGGGCGCAAGCCCCACGGGAAGGTCCTGACAGGGTCACCACGGACGATCACGACAGCCCTCGTTCACATCGGGGACGCAACCCGTGTGAACCGCTGGTCATCGGTCCGGTGGACCGGCGCAAGGCCCTTTCACGTGAGAATGAGAAAGCCAATACGCATAACAAACCAGCAGGATACCCAAGCAGACCCATACGGGTCAAAACGCGGTCCGCGATGCCGATTCTGCTGGCGTCGCGGCGCACTCCGGTTCGGTCCTGGGTAGGGACCCCGCAGTTGTTACGGGCACCAGAGTAACCCGCCCGGAGCGCAGCGCACGACGCGCCAGCAGAAACACGAGCCCGCACAGGGTGGCGCAGTCCTTGAACGCGCGCCGCTTGTGGGCCAGCTCCGAGGGCCACGGGATCAGGGCCACCTGGGGCGTCAACGCCAGCCAGAACCAGGGCGAGCGGGGCATCGAGCCCGGCCGCACCGCCGAGGCCAGCAGCAGCGGGAGCACCACCAGCAGGTAGTGGTCGAAGGACGGCCGCGACACCAGGAATGCGGCGAGCATCACCAGGCAGGCGGTCTCCACCAGCCGCAGCTCACCCCCGTCGGCCTCGTCCGGCCTGCGCCACCGCACCCAGACCGCCCACAGACCGGCCCCGGCCCCCGCGAACGCGAACAGCACCGCGATCGGCTCCGGCACCCCCAGCCGCGGCAGCACCGCGATCGGCGAGGCGTCCCAGGGCAGCGCGTACGCGTCCTGCCCCTGGAGCAGGAAGGGGAGGGTCTTGGTGAAGAACAGCGACGGGCTCGGCATCAGCAGCGCGCCGGCCAGCGAGAGCCCCAGCGGCACCAGGACGGCGGCGGCCAGCCCCCGCCACTGCCGGGCGAGCAGGAACAGCAGCCCGATCGGCACCAGCATCGGCTTGCACGCGATCGCCAGCCCGACCACCAGCCCGGCCGCCGCCCACGACCGCCGGTGCGCGAGCAGCAGCGCCACCGGCAGCGCGGCCGCCGAGATGGCGGTCCAGTTGCCGATCAGCACGAGGTTCACGTACGGCTTGTAGGCGAGGGCGAACACCGCGAAGCCGCCGACCGCGAAGCGCGAGCGCAGCGGCACCGAGAACATCCGCAGTGCGGCCAGCCAGCCCACGCCCAGCAGGCCCGACATCCCGACCGGCAGGACCCACTGCAGCACCGTCCGCGGCAGCAGAGCCTCCGGAACCGCCATGATCACGGCGCTGGGGAGGTAGAGGAAGCGCTTGTCCTCGTACGGGGACCCGCCGGCGAGCAGCGTCTGCGCCGCCTTGACCACGAAGGCGTTGTCCGAGCCCCAGTTCGCGCGCAGGCTCGTGGAGACGGCGACCCCGAGGAGCACCGCGACGGAAAGCACCTGCCACGGCCGGGAGGCCGGCCGCAGCAGCCAGTCGATCAGCCGGCTCCCCGAGGCCGGCGGCCCGGAGGTCTGGTTCTCCCACTTCATCAGCCAGATGCTAGGCCGCAGCCCCACGACGCCTGCCCCTCACTCATCCGAGGGGGTGACGGTAGCCCCCTAGCGCTTGCGTTCGACTCTACGTTCGTCCCAGACGGGCTCCTGAGTCTCCCGCACAACACCGTCGGAACCGAAGACCAGGTAACGGTCAAATGTGCGCGCGAACCAGCGATCGTGCGTGACGCACAGCACAGTCCCCTCGTAGGCCTCCAGGCCGTCCTGGAGCGCCTCCGCGGACTCCAGGTCCAGGTTGTCCGTCGGCTCGTCCAGCAGGAGGGCCGTGGTCCCCGCCAGCTCCAGCAGCAGGATCTGGAAGCGTGCCTGCTGGCCGCCCGAGAGCTTCTCGAACGGCTGGTCGCCCTGGCGCTCCAGCTCGTACCGGCGCAGCGCGCCCATCGCCGCGCCGAGCGGCTTCGCCGCCTCCGTCCACAGGATGTCGACGAGGGTGCGGCCGAACAGCTCGGGGTGGGCGTGCGTCTGCGCGAAGTGGCCGGGAACCACCCGTGCGCCCAGCTTCCACGTGCCCGTGTGCTTGACGTCCTCGCCGGCCATCAGCCGCAGGAAGTGCGATTTGCCGGAGCCGTTCGAGCCCAGCACCGCGACCCGCTCCCCGTAGAAGACCTCCAGCGAGAAGGGCTTCATCAGCCCCGTGAGCTCCAGGTTCTCCACGGTCAGCGCGCGTACGCCCGTACGCCCGCCCTTGAGTCGCATCCGGATGTCCTGCTCCCGCGGCGGCTCCGGCGGGGGGCCCGCCTCCTCGAACTTCTGGAAGCGGGTCTGCATCGCCCGGTACCGCGAGGCCATGTCGGGGCTGCTCGCGGCCTGGTTGCGCAGCCGCAGCACCAGGGCCTTGAGCCGGGCGTGCTCCTCGTCCCAGCGCCGCTTGAGCTCCTCGAAGCGCGCGAAGCGCTCCTTGCGTGCTTCGTGGTAGGTGTCGAAGCCGGCGCCGTGCACCCAGACGTCGGAGCCCATCGGGCTCGCCTCCAGGCTGATGATCTTCTCGGCGGCCCGGGTCAGCAGCTCCCGGTCGTGCGAGACGAACAGCACCGTCTTGCGGGTCGCCTTGAGCTGGTCCTCCAGCCACCGCTTGCCGGGGACGTCGAGGTAGTTGTCCGGCTCGTCGAGCAGCAGCACCTCGTCCGGCCCGCGCAGCAGCGCCTCCAGCACGAGCCGCTTCTGCTCACCGCCCGACAGCGTGCGCACCTCGCGGAACTGCGCGGTGTCGTACGGGATCGCCAGCGCGGCCATGGTGCAGACGTCCCACAGGGTCTCCGCCTCGTAGCCCTGGACGTCCGCCCAGTCGCTCAGCGCCTGCGCGTACGCCATCTGCGCGGCCTCGTCGTCCACGGTGAGGATCAGCTGCTCGGCCCGGTCCACGGCCTTGGCGGCCTCCCGGATCCGCGGCTGGGCCACTGACACCAGGAGGTCCCGCACGGTCGTCTCGTCCCGCACCGAGCCCACGAACTGCGACATCACACCGAGACCGCCGGAGACGGTCACGCCGCCGCCGTGCGGCTGGAGCTCCCCGGAGATCATCTTCAGCAGGGTGGTCTTGCCGGCCCCGTTCGCCCCGACGAGGGCGACCACCGACCCCTCCCCCACCCGGAAGGAGACGTCGGGGAGCAGGACCCGCCCGTCGGGAAGGTAGTACTCCAGATGGCTGGCTTCGAGATGTCCCATGCCCGGCATTCTCCAGGTCCGGCGGCGATCCACCCAACCCGATTCTCGGGCGCTCAGCAGCAGCCGGCTCCGGGGAGGGTGCGCAGGTTGCGGGCTTCCCTGCTGCGGGCGGCCAGCAGCTCGTCCGCCGGGTAGCCGACCTCCTCCAGGGTCAGCCCGTGGGGCTTGACCACGTGCACCGAGGAGTCCCGTACGCCGGCGGCCAGCACCTTGCCGGGCCAGTCGGTGGGCCGGTGTCCGTCGCCTACGTGCAGCAGCGCGCCCACCAGCGAGCGGACCATGTTGTGGCAGAAGGCGTCGGCGCGGACGGTCGCGGTGACGATGCCGTCCTCGGCTCGCTCCCAGCTGAGCTGCTGGAGCGTACGGATGGTGGTGGCGCCCTCGCGCTTCTTGCAGTACGCGGCGAAGTCGTGCTCGCCGAGCAGCGCCGTGGCGGCCTCGTTCATGGCGTCCACGTCGAGGGGCCACTGGTGCCACAGCACGTGGCCGCGGCGCAGCGGGTCGACGCCGCCCTGGTGGTCGCCGACGCGGTAGGCGTAGCGGCGCCAGATGGCCGAGAAGCGCGCGTTGAAGCCCTCGGGGGCCTCGGCGACCTTCCACACCCGTACGTCGTGCGGCAGCCGCCCCGCGAGGCGGCGCAGCAGCTTGTCGTGGTGCTCGGCCCACACCTCCTCGGCGAGGTCGAACTGGGCGACCTGCCCGCGGGCGTGCACGCCCGCGTCGGTACGCCCGGCCACGGTCAGCTCGACCCGCTCGGGCAGCCGCATCACGGTCTGCAGGGCCGACTCCAGCTCGCCCTGGACGGTGCGCAGCACACGCTGCTTCGCCCAGCCGGAGAAGTCCTTGCCGTCGTAGCTCAGGTCCAGCCGCACCCGGACGTGCCCGGGCTCCACCTCGTCACTCACGTGACAGATCCTCTCAGAGTCACCGCAATGCAGAACGGGCCCGCCCCCGGAAGGGGCGGGCCCGTTCAGAGCCGATCAAGCAAGCGTGATCCCGTGGGATCAGGCCTCCTTGGTCTCCTCGGCGGGGGTCTCGACAGCCTCCGCCTCCTTGACCGCGCGCTTGGTGGCGGCCTCGGCCTCACCAGTGGCCTGCTGGGCGACCGTGAGGGCCTCGACCAGCTCGATCACGGCCATCGGGGCGTTGTCGCCACGACGGTTGCCGATCTTGGTGATGCGCGTGTAACCACCGGGGCGGTTCTCGTAGCGCGGGGCGATCTCGGTGAACAGCGTGTGCACGATGCTCTTGTCCGTGATCGTCTGCAGCACCAGGCGACGGTTGTGGATGTCGCCCTTCTTCGCCTTGGTGACCAGACGCTCGGCGTAGGGACGCAGGCGACGGGCCTTGGCCTCGGTGGTGGTGATGCGGCCGTGCTCGAAGAGCGCCTTCGCGAGGTTCGCGAGGAGGTGCTTCTCGTGCGCGGCGGAGCCGCCCAGGCGGGCACCCTTTGCGGGACGCGGCATTGTTACTCCTTCATATCTGCACCGGCCGTGTCAGGTACCGGTGTCAGTTCCCTCAAGCGGTTGCACGAGGGGGTGCGGGGGGCGCGAGCCCCCCACAAGCTTTCTCAGTACTGCTCGGTCTCGACGAAACCGGCGTCCGCGTCGTCGTCGGCGCCGAAGGCGTCGGCGGCGGCGGTCGGGTCGAATCCGGGCGGGCTGTCCTTGAGGGCCAGGCCCATGCCGGCCAGCTTCGCCTTGACCTCGTCGATCGACTTCGCACCGAAGTTGCGGATGTCGAGCAGGTCCGCCTCGGAGCGGGCGACGAGCTCACCCACGGAGTGGATGCCCTCGCGCTTGAGGCAGTTGTACGACCGAACGGTGAGCTCGAGCTCCTCGATCGGCAGCGCCAGGTCGGCGGCCAGGGCGGCGTCCGTCGGGGACGGGCCCATGTCGATGCCCTCGGCGTCGATGTTGAGCTCGCGCGCCAGACCGAACAGCTCGACCAGGGTCTTGCCGGCGGACGCCATGGCGTCACGCGGGCGCATGGCCTGCTTGGTCTCGACGTCGACGATCAGCTTGTCGAAGTCGGTGCGCTGCTCGACTCGGGTCGCCTCGACCTTGTAGGTGACCTTGAGGACCGGGCTGTAGATGGAGTCGATCGGGATGCGGCCGATCTCCTGGCCCAGCTGCTTGTTCTGGACGGCGGAGACGTAGCCGCGACCGCGCTCGACGGTCAGCTCCATCTCCAGCTTGCCCTTGCCGTTGAGCGTGGCGAGGACGAGGTCCGGGTTGTGCACCTCGACACCGGCCGGGGGCGCGATGTCAGCGGCGGTGACCAGGCCGGGACCCTGCTTGCGCAGGTACATCACGACCGGCTCGTCGTGCTCCGAGGAGACGACCAGCTGCTTGATGTTCAGGATGATGTCGGTGACGTCTTCCTTCACACCCGGCACGGTGGTGAACTCGTGCAGGACGCCGTCCACGCGGATGCTGGTGACAGCGGCACCCGGGATCGAGGACAGGAGCGTGCGGCGCAGGGAGTTGCCGAGGGTGTAGCCGAAGCCCGGCTCCAGCGGCTCGATCACGAACCGCGAGCGGTACTCGTCGACGACCTCTTCGGTCAGCGAAGGACGCTGAGCGATAAGCATGTCTGTGTTCCTTCATTCGTGGACGCCCACTATTTGACGCCCGACGGGATGCCGTACCGAGGTACGGCTACTGCAAGGGTACGGGCGGCACGGCCCCCGAAGGAGTCGTACCGCCCGGACACTCAAGAACGCACAGGTGCGTCCGCTGCGTCAGACGCGGCGGCGCTTCGGCGGGCGGCAGCCGTTGTGCGGGGTGGGGGTGACGTCCTGGATCGAGCCGACCTCAAGGCCGGTGGCCTGGAGGGAGCGGATCGCGGTCTCGCGGCCGGAGCCCGGACCCTTCACGAAGACGTCAACCTTGCGCATGCCGTGCTCCTGCGCGCGGCGGGCGGCCGACTCGGCGGCCATCTGCGCGGCGAAGGGGGTGGACTTGCGCGAGCCCTTGAAGCCGACGTGGCCGGCGGAGGCCCAGGAGATCACGTTGCCCGAGGGGTCGGTGATCGAAACGATGGTGTTGTTGAACGTGCTCTTGATGTGGGCGTGCCCGTGAGCGACGTTCTTCTTTTCCTTGCGGCGCACCTTCTTGGCAGCGCCCTGACGACCCTTGGGGGGCATCTAAATCTCCTACGGGAGGTGGTCGGTCCTACAGCGCAAGACCGCTGAACAGGACTACTTCTTGCCCGGCTTCTTCTTACCGGCGATCGCGCGACGCGGGCCCTTGCGGGTACGCGCGTTCGTGCTGGTGCGCTGACCGTGCACCGGGAGGCCGCGACGGTGGCGGATACCCTGGTAGCACTGGATCTCGACCTTGCGACGGATGTCGGCCTGGATCTCGCGGCGGAGGTCACCCTCGGTGCGGAGGTTGGCGTCCACGTACTCGCGGATCTTGACCAGGTCCTCTTCGGCCAGGTCACGAACGCGGGTGTTCGGGTTCACGCCGGTGGAGGCGAGGATCTCCTTGGACCGGGTGCGCCCGATACCGAAGACGTAGGTGAGTGCGATCTCCACACGCTTTTCGCGCGGGATGTCAACACCGGAAACGCGTGCCATTCAATGGCTCCTGTGTGTTCGGGGGTCTTCCGCAGAATCAGCCCCGACCGCCGACCACACCTGAATGGGTGGTGGTACGTCCGGGTCCCCGGCCCCCGCCGGAGGTGCCGCCGGCCCCTTGCAGGGCTGGGCGGATTCTGCGTATGTACGTTTTCTTACGTCGCGCGAAGAACTGCGTTAAGGCAGGTCGGTCGGCGTGCGTCAGCCCTGGCGCTGCTTGTGGCGCAGGTTGTCGCAGATGACCATGACCCGGCCGTGACGGCGGATCACCTTGCACTTGTCGCAGATCTTCTTGACGCTCGGCTTGACCTTCATGTTGGTGAGGTTCTCCGGGTCAGTGCCACCACCCGCACCGGGACAAGACGCCCAGGCAGGAGTGAGGACAAGATCTACTTGTATCGGTAGACGATCCGGCCACGCGTCAGGTCGTACGGAGACAGCTCCACGACGACCCGGTCATCCGGGAGGATGCGGATGTAGTGCATGCGCATCTTGCCGCTGATGTGCGCGAGGACCTTGTGACCGTTCTGCAGTTCCACCTTGAACATCGCGTTCGGGAGGGACTCGATCACGGTGCCCTCGATTTCGATGGCACCTTGCTTCTTGGCCACGCTTCGCCCTTCGAATCGGCTACCTTGATCGGCTCGGTGCGCCACGCTTGCAGGCATGGAAGTGCACGAGAGCCGACGAGTCAGTCTACGTCAGGGCACCCAGAAAGACGAATCCGGAAAGTTTGCCCCAGAGTGTAGATCATTACGCCAGAGGGTCCGGAGCCGTGGTGACCCCGTACTCCGCCAGCTTCGCCTTGCCGCAGTCCGGGCTGGTCAGAACGATCGGACCGGCCTCCGTCAGGGCGATGGAGTGCTCCCAGTGCGAGGACCAGGTGCCGTCCGTCGTGATGACCGTCCAGTCGTCCGCCAGTACCTCCGTCTGGGCGGTGCCCAGGGAGACCATCGGCTCGATCGCCAGGCAGACGCCCGGGACCAGCTTGATGCCCTTGCCCCGCTTGCGCGAGACGTAGTTCAGCAGGTGGGGGTCCATGTGCATCTCGGACCCGATGCCGTGGCCGCCGTAGTCCTCGATGATCCCGAACTTGCCGAGGCTGTGGTCACCGGTGGCGGGACGCGGCTGGCGCTTGATGTACGTCTCGATCGCCTTGGAGATGTCCACGAGGCGGTTGCCGAGCTTCATGGCGGCGATGCCGGCCCACATGGACTCCTCGGTCACCCGGGAGAGCTCCAGGAGCTCAGGAGCATGCCCGGTGCCCACGAAGGCGGTGTACGCGGCGTCGCCGTGCCAGCCGTCGATGATGGCGCCGGCGTCGATCGAGATGATGTCGCCGTCCTTGAGGACCGTCTTGTCGTCCGGGATGCCGTGGACGACGACCTCGTTCACCGAGGTGCAGATCGTCGCGGGGAAGCCGCCGTAGCCGAGGAAGTTCGACTTGGCGCCGGCGTCCGCGATCACCTTGCGGGCCACCATGTCCAGATCATGCGTCGTGGCGCCCGGAACGGCCGCCTCACGGGTCGCCGCGTGGATCGCGGCGACGACCAGCCCCGCCTCGCGCATCTTCGCGATCTGCTCGGGGGTCTTGATCTGGACCATGAAAAACGCCTTCCAGCCTCGGTACGAGTCTTCTCAACAGTACGGCCGCGATGCCCTGGGGACACCGCGGCCGTTCTTGCACTACGGGGGTACTACTTGGGGAGGGCGTCCATCGCGCGCTTGGTGACGTCCGCGACCTCACCGAGGGCCGGGATGGTCACCAGCAGGCCCTGGCCCTTGTAGTAGTCGATGATCGGCTCGGTCTGCGTGTGGTAGACCTCCAGCCGGTTGCGCACCGTGGCCTCGGAGTCGTCCCCGCGCTGGTACAGCTCGCCACCGCAGGTGTCGCAGACACCCTCGGCCTTCGGCGGGGCGTACGCGACGTGGAAGACGTGCGAGGAGTCGTTGCGGCAGATCCGGCGACCGGCGATCCGCTTGACGACCTCGTCCTCCTCGACCTCAAGGTCGAGGACGGCGTCGAGCTTCATGCCCTCCGCCTTCAGCATCACGTCGAGGGCCTCCGCCTGCGACACGTTGCGCGGGAAGCCGTCGAGCAGGAAGCCGCCCACGGCGTCGGGCTGCTCCATCCGGTCCTTCGCCATGCCGATGGTCACCTCGTCGGGGACCAGGTCGCCGGCGTCCATGTACGCCTTCGCCTGCTTGCCCAGCTCGGTGCCCTGGCTGATGTTGGCCCGGAACAGGTCGCCCGTGGAGATGTGCGGGATCGACAGGTTCTTGGCGAGGAACGCGGCCTGCGTTCCCTTGCCCGCACCGGGCGGTCCGACGAGGACGATTCGCATCAGCGGAGGAACCCTTCGTAATTACGCTGCTGGAGCTGGCTCTCGATCTGCTTCACGGTTTCCAGACCCACACCCACGATGATCAGGATGCTCGTCCCGCCGAACGGGAAGTTCTGGTTCGCTCCGAAGCCGGCCAACGCCATCGTCGGCACAAGAGCGATGAGACCCAGGTACAGCGACCCCGGCCAGGTGATCCGGTTGAGCACGTAGCTCAGGTACTCAGCGGTGGGTCGACCGGCACGAATACCCGGGATGAACCCACCATACTTCTTCATGTTGTCTGCAACTTCCTCGGGGTTGAACGAGATCGCCACGTAGAAGAACGCGAAGAAGACGATCAGGAGGAAGTAGGTCGCGATGTAGTACGGGTGGTCGCCCTTGACGAAGTGCTTCTGGATCCAGGTGGCCCAGC
This sequence comes from Streptomyces sp. NPDC029164, assembly GCF_055563995.1. Classification (NCBI taxonomy): domain Bacteria; kingdom Bacillati; phylum Actinomycetota; class Actinomycetes; order Kitasatosporales; family Streptomycetaceae; genus Streptomyces; species Streptomyces sp. NPDC029164. The sequence continues at coordinate 45,787 of NZ_JBVHWW010000011.1, forward strand.
CCGCGGTCGAGCCGCTGAACTGGACGATCAGTGCCGGGATGTAGAGCAGCGACGAGGCGAAGATGACGGGGATGATGCCCGCCTGGTTCACCTTGAGCGGGATGTAGGTCGAGGTACCGCCGTAGGCACGGCGGCCGATCATGCGCTTCGCGTACTGGACCGGGATCCGGCGCTGCGCCTGCTCGACGAAGACCACCAGGCCGACCATCGCGAGGCCGACGAGCATGACCACGCCGAACTCGACCCAGCCGTCCGCGATCTTGCCCTGGAGCTTGATCTGCCAGAGGGCTCCGATGAAGCCGGCGGCGATCGAGATGAACATGAGGATCGACATACCGTTGCCGATGCCGCGGTCGGTGATGAGCTCACCGAGCCACATGACGACGCAAGTACCGGCGGTCATGGTGACCACCATGACGACCGTGGTGAAGATCGACCGGTCGGGGACGATATCGCGGGCGGCCGAGCAGCCCTGGAACAGGGCACCCGTGCGGGCCGTGGCGACGAGGCCCGTGCCCTGCAGGATCGCCAGCGCGACCGTCAGATAGCGCGTGTACTGAGTGATCTTCGCCGTGCCGGACTGGCCCTCTTTTTTGAGGGTCTCCAGCTTCGGGATGACCACGGTCAGCAGCTGCAGAATGATGCTCGCCGTGATGTAGGGCATGATGCCGAGCGCGAAGATCGTGATCTGCAGCAGCGCACCGCCGCTGAACATGTTGACCAGGCCGAACAGCCCATTGCTGCTGCCTGCCTGCTCAACACAGATCTGAACGTTCTTGTAGCTCACGCCGGGTACCGGGATGTGGGACCCGAGCCGGAACAGCACGATGATGCCGAGCGTGAAGAGCAGCTTCTTGCGCAGGTCGGGCGTCTTGAACGCCCGGGCGAACGCGGTGAGCACGGTGCCTCCTGCGACCCCCGCGCTACTGCGTCAGAGGTGACGGTCTGAGGGATCGACGTATACGACAAAGCAAAGGTGCACGCCACCTTACCGGCGAGTGTGCCTCCCGTGGAACGACCAACCGGGGATGCCCCAAATGTGAGGCATCCCCGGTCGGGTTTCGTGCTATTCAGCCACTTGAATCGTCTTAGACGAGCTCGGTGACGGTGCCACCGGCAGCGGCGATCTTCTCCTTGGCGGAGGCGGAGACGGCGTCAACCGAAACCTGCAGCGCCACGGAGAGCTCGCCCTGGCCCAGGACCTTGACGAGGCTGTTCTTGCGAACCGCGCCCTTGGCGACCAGGTCGGCCACCGTGACTTCTCCACCCTCGGGGTAGAGAGCGCCGAGCTTGTCCAGGTTGACCACCTGGAACTCGGTGCGGAACGGGTTCTTGAAGCCCTTGAGCTTCGGCAGGCGCATGTGGAGGGGCATCTGCCCGCCCTCGAAGCGCTGCGGGATCTGGTAACGGGCCTTCTGGCCCTTCGTACCACGACCGGCCGTCTTACCCTTCGACGCCTCACCACGACCGACACGGGTCTTCGCGGTCTTGGCGCCGGGGGCGGGACGGAGGTTGTGGGCCTTCAGCGGGCTGTTCTCAGCCATGTTAGTCAACCTCCTCAACCGTCACGAGGTGGCGGACGGTGTGCACCATTCCGCGGAACTCGGGGCGGTCCTCCTTGACGACCACGTCGTTCAGGCGCTTGAGCCCGAGCGAACGCAGAGTGTCACGGTGGTTCTGCTTGCTGCCGATGTACGACTTCGTCTGCGTGATCTTGAGGCGAGCCATTACGCAGCACCCGCCCCGGCACGTGCACGCAGCAGAGCCGCGGGGGCGACGTCCTCGAGGGGCAGACCACGGCGAGCCGCGATCTCCTCGGGACGCTGCAGACCCTTGAGCGCTGCCACGGTCGCGTGCACGATGTTGATCGCGTTCGACGAACCGAGCGACTTCGACAGGATGTCGTGAACGCCGGCGCACTCCAGAACGGCGCGCACCGGGCCACCGGCGATAACACCGGTACCGGGGGAAGCCGGCTTCAGCAGCACGACGCCCGCGGCACGCTCGCCCGTGATCGGGTGAGGGATGGTGCCCTGGATGCGCGGAACCTTGAAGAAGTTCTTCTTCGCTTCCTCGACACCCTTGGCGATGGCCGCGGGAACTTCCTTGGCCTTGCCGTAACCGACACCTACAGTGCCGTCACCGTCGCCCACCACGACCAGCGCGGTGAAGCTGAAGCGGCGACCACCCTTGACAACCTTGGCGACGCGGTTGATCGCGACAACGCGCTCAACGTAAGCGGTCTTCTCGGCGGCAGGGCCACCGTCGCGACCCTTCCGGTCCCGCCGCTCGCCGCCACCGGCACCGCTTCCGCGGCGCTGGGGTCCAGCCATTGGATTACCTCTCTCTGTTACGTCCGTGAGTCCCGGAACCGGGGCTTAGAACTTCAGCCCGGCTTCGCGGGCGGCGTCAGCCAGAGCGGCAATGCGCCCGGCGTATCGGTTGCCACCGCGGTCGAACACGACGGTCTCGACACCCGCAGCCTTGGCACGCTCGGCGACGAGCGCGCCGACAGCCTGGGCCTGCGAGCTCTTGTCGCCTTCGCCACCGCGGATCGAAGCGTCCAGGGTCGACGCGGACGCCAGGGTGTGACCCTGGAGGTCGTCGATGACCTGAGCAACGATGTTGCGGTTGGAACGCGTCACGACGAGGCGCGGACGCTCCGCCGTACCCGAGACGTTCTTGCGGATGCGGATGTGGCGGCGAGCCTTGGCAGCGCGCTTGTACGCGTCACCCTTGGCGATCTTCACACCGTATGCCATGGCTACTTACCAGCCTTTCCGACCTTGCGGCGGATGACTTCGCCGGCGTACTTGACACCCTTGGCCTTGTACGGGTCGGGCTTCCGCAGCTTGCGGATGTTGGCGGCGACCTCGCCGACCTTCTGCTTGTCGATGCCCTCGACCGTGAACTTGGTCGGCGACTCGACCTTGAAGGAGATGCCCTCGGGCGCCTCCACCAGGATCGGGTGGCTGTAACCCAGCTGGAACTCCAGGTTGGAGCCCTTCGCCAGGACACGGTAACCGACACCGCTGATCTCGAGAGCCTTGACGTATCCCGTGGTCACACCGGTGATCATGTTCGCCACCAGCGTGCGGGACAGGCCGTGCAGGGCCTTGTTCTGACGCTCGTCGTTCGGACGGGTGACGTTCAGAACGCCGTCCTCGCCCTTAACAACGGCGATGGGAGCCTTGACGGTGTGGGAGAGGGAACCCTTGGGGCCCTTCACCGCGACCGTGCTGCCATCGATGGTGACGTCCACACCGGCGGGAACCTGGATGGGGAGCTTGCCGATTCGCGACATTGCTTTTCCTCCGTTCCCGACTACCAGACGTAGGCGAGGACTTCCCCACCTACGCCCTTCTTGCCTGCCTGCTGGCCGGTCAGGAGACCGTGGGACGTGGAGATGATCGCCACGCCCAGGCCGCCGAGGACCTTCGGCAGGTTGGTGGACTTTGCGTACACGCGCAGACCGGGCTTCGAGATCCGCTTGATGCCCGCGATGGAGCGCTCACGGTTCGGCCCGAACTTCAGCTCGAGGACGAGGTTCTTGCCGACCTCGGCGTCCTCGACCTTCCAGCCGGTGATGAAACCCTCTTGCTTGAGGATCTCCGCGATGTGCGACTTGATCTTGCTGTGCGGCATCACGACGGTGTCGTGGTACGCCGAGTTAGCGTTACGCAGACGGGTCAGCATGTCTGCGATCGGGTCAGTCATGGTCATGAAGTGGCCTTCGGCCTCTCTCGCCGGGGTTTCCTGTATGCGCCATCCCTCTCCCCACTCAGTGGCGGGACGGGTGCGGTGCGGGGACCTACGGCGTAGTAAGTCGTTATGGGCGGCGGACGCCCAACCACACAAGCCTAAGGCATGCGCGGCCGGGCACCCACCGTCCAGATGCTTACCGAGAGTGCCTGGTACAGCCCAAGTCCTTGCGGACGAGGGTGATTTACCAGGAGCTCTTGGTCACGCCCGGCAGCTCGCCACGGTGAGCCATCTCACGAAGGCAGACGCGGCACAGGCCGAACTTGCGGTACACGGAGTGGGGGCGACCGCAGCGCTGGCAGCGGGTGTACGCACGCACACCGAACTTGGGCTTGCGGGCAGCCTTCGCGATGAGAGCCTTCTTCGCCATCTCGCTTACGCCTCCTTGAAGGGGAAGCCGAGGTGACGAAGGAGGGCACGGCCCTCGTCGTCGTTGGTCGCCGTGGTGACCACGGTGATGTCCATACCCCGGGTACGGTCGATCTTGTCCTGGTCGATCTCGTGGAACATGACCTGCTCCGTGAGACCGAAGGTGTAGTTGCCACGGCCGTCGAACTGCTTCGGCGACAGACCACGGAAGTCACGGATACGCGGCAGCGCGAGCGACAGCGTACGGTCCAGGAACTCCCACATGCGGTCACCACGGAGGGTGACGTGGCAGCCGATCGGCTGACCCTCGCGCAGCTTGAACTGCGCGATGGACTTCCGGGCCTTCGTGACGGCCGGCTTCTGGCCGGTGATCGTCGTCAGGTCCTTGATGGCGCCGTCGATCAGCTTGGAGTCGCGGGCGGCGTCGCCCACACCCATGTTGACCACGATCTTCACGAGGCCGGGGATCTGCATGACGTTCTCGTAGGAGAACTCCTCACGCAGCTTGCCCGCGATGTCCTCGCGGTACTTCGTCTTGAGACGCGGAGTGGTAGCCATCAGATGTCCTCACCCGTCCGCTTGGCAACGCGGATCTTGTTGCCCTCGTCGTCGAAGCGGTAGCCGACGCGGGTGACGACCTTCTTGCCGTCCTTCTCCACAACCAGCTGAACGTTGCTGACGTGGACCGGGGCCTCGGTGATCACAATGCCACCGGCCTGGTTCTGCGCAGCCTTGGTGTGCTTCTTGACCCGGTTGACACCCTCGACGAGGACGCGGTTGTCGGCGGGGAAGGCGACGATGACCTTGCCCTGCTTGCCCTTGTCCTTACCGGTGATGACCTGAACCAGGTCGCCCTTCTTGATCTTCATGCTTACAGCACCTCCGGCGCGAGCGAGATGATCTTCATGAACTTCTTCTCGCGCAGCTCACGGCCCACCGGGCCGAAGATACGGGTGCCGCGAGGGTCGCCGTCGTTCTTCAGAATGACGGCGGCGTTCTCGTCAAAGCGGATGTACGAGCCGTCCTGGCGGCGACGCTCCTTGACGGTGCGAACGATGACCGCCTTGACGACGTCACCCTTCTTCACGTTGCCACCGGGGATCGCGTCCTTGACGGTGGCGACGATGACGTCACCGATGCCCGCGTAGCGGCGACCGGAACCACCGAGAACACGGATGCAAAGGATTTCCTTGGCACCAGTGTTGTCGGCGATACGCAGTCGCGACTCCTGCTGGATCACGTGTATCTCCTGTTTGTCTGCCGGTTCCCGGCGGGGGCTTCACTCCGGAGAGCGTCGCCCCCACCGAGCCTGGCGGAACGAATCCGGGGGAAACCCCCCGGACGAATTACTTGGCCTTCTCGAGGATCTCGACGATGCGCCAGCGCTTGCTCGCCGACAGCGGACGCGTCTCCATGATGAGGACGCGGTCGCCGACGCCGGCAGCGTTCTGCTCGTCGTGCGCCTTGAGCTTGTTCGTACGGCGGATGACCTTGCCGTACAGGGCGTGCTTGACGCGGTCCTCGACGGCGACGACGACGGTCTTGTCCATCTTGTCGCTGACGACCAGACCCTCACGGGTCTTGCGGAATCCGCGCTCGGTCTTCTCAGTCACGTTGTTCTCGCTCATCAGGCGCTCTCCACCGTCTCGATACCGAGCTCACGCTCGTGCATCAGGGTGTAGATGCGAGCGATGTCCTTACGGACGGACTTGAGCCGGCCGTTGTTCTCCAGCTGACCCGTGGCCGCCTGGAAGCGGAGCTTGAACAGCTCCTCCTTGGCCTCGCGCAGCTTGCCAACGAGCTCCTCGTTGCCGAGCTCACGCAGCTCGGACGCCTTGGTTCCCGTCGCCATCACGACTCACCTGCCTCGCGCCGAACAATCCGGCACTTCATCGGAAGCTTGTGAGCAGCGCGGGTGAGCGCCTCACGAGCAATCTTCTCGTTCGGGTAGGACAGCTCGAACATGACCCGGCCCGGGTGCACGTTGGCGATCCACCACTCGGGAGAACCCTTACCGGAACCCATGCGGGTTTCGGCCGGCTTCTTCGTCAGCGGGCGGTCCGGGTAGATGTTGATCCAGACCTTGCCGCCACGCTTGATGTGGCGGGTCATCGCAATACGAGCCGCCTCGATCTGGCGGTTCGTCACGTACGCCGGGGTCAGCGCCTGGATGCCGTACTCGCCGAACGTGACCTCAGTACCGCCCTTGGCCATACCGCTGCGCTTCGGGTGGTGCTGCTTGCGGTGCTTGACCCTACGAGGGATCAGCATGTCGGTCAGGCCTCCGTTCCGGTGCTCTCGGCCGGAGCGGCGGCGGGAGCGTCGGCCTTGGGGGCCTCGACACCAGCAGCCTGCTGCGGCTTGCGGCCACCACGGCCGCCGCGCTCGCCACCACGGCCACCACGGCCGGCGGGACGGTCGCCAGCGCCCTGCGCGCCACGGGCCGGGCGGTTACCCGCACGGGCCGCAGCGTTCTCGGCGCGAACCTCGGCGATGTTCTTGACGTCGCCCTTGTAGATCCAGACCTTCACACCGATACGGCCGAAGGTGGTCTTGGCCTCGAAGAAGCCGTAGTCCACGTTCGCGCGGAGGGTGTGCAGCGGCACACGGCCTTCGCGGTAGAACTCGGAGCGGGACATCTCGGCGCCGCCGAGACGGCCGCCACACTGGATCTTGATGCCCTTGGCGCCGGCCTTCATCGTGCCCTGCATGCTCTTACGCATGGCGCGACGGAAGGAGACGCGGGAGGAAAGCTGCTCGGCAACGGCCTGGGCAACCAGCTGAGCGTCAAGCTCGGGGTTCTTGACCTCGAGGATGTTCAGCTGGACCTGCTTGCCCGTGAGCTTCTCGAGGTCACCGCGGATGCGGTCGGCCTCGGCGCCACGGCGGCCGATGACGATGCCCGGACGAGCGGTGTGGATGTCCACACGCACGCGGTCACGGGTGCGCTCGATCTCAACCTTCGAGATGCCGGCGCGCTCCATGCCGGACGTCATCATCCGACGGATGGCGACGTCTTCCTTGACGTAGTCCTTGTACAGCTTGTCGGCGTACCAACGCGACTTGAAGTCGGTGGTGATGCCGAGCCGGAACCCGTGCGGGTTTACCTTCTGGCCCATTACCGGGAACCTTCCTTGCTGCTGACGACCACGGTGATGTGGCTGGTCCGCTTGCGGATCCGGTAGGCACGGCCCTGCGCACGCGGACGGAACCGCTTCAGGGTCGGGCCCTCGTCCACGAACGCCTCGCTGATGACCAGCGTGGAGGCGTCCGGGTGGTTGTAGTTGTGTGCGGCATTGGCAATGGCGCTGTCCAGCACCTTGCCAACCGGCACGCTCGCGGCCTGCGGGGCGAAACGCAGGACCGCCTGAGCCTCCGTGGCATCCATGCCACGGATAAGGTCCACCACTCGGCGGGCCTTCATGGGCGTGACGCGGATGTACCGCGCCTGGGCCCTGGCTTCCATGGTTGTCCCTTCGGTGTAAGTCATAGTCGTAACCACCCCGCCTTTAGCGGCGCTTCGACTTCCGGTCGTCCTTGACGTGGCCGCGGAAGGTGCGAGTCGGCGAGAACTCGCCGAGCTTGTGGCCGACCATCGACTCGGTGACGAACACCGGGACGTGGGTCTTGCCGTTGTGCACCGCGATGGTGTGACCCAGCATGCTGGGGATGATCATCGAGCGACGGGACCAGGTCTTGATGACGTTCTTGGTGCCGGCTTCGTTCTGGACGTCCACCTTCTTTACGAGGTGGTCGTCGACGAAGGGCCCCTTCTTGAGACTGCGCGGCATCTAAACCCGCTCCTAGCGCTTCTTGTTCGTCTTGCGGCGGCGGACGATGTACTTGCTCGAAGCCTTCTTCGGCGAGCGAGTACGACCCTCCTTCTGACCCCACGGGGAGACCGGGTGGCGACCACCACTGGTCTTGCCCTCACCACCACCGTGCGGGTGGTCAACCGGGTTCATCGCGACACCGCGGACGGACGGGCGAACGCCCTTCCAGCGCATGCGGCCGGCCTTGCCCCAGTTGATGTTCGACTGCTCGGCGTTGCCGACCTCACCGACGGTCGCGCGGCAGCGCGCGTCGACCAGGCGGATCTCACCGGAAGGCATACGAAGGTGGGCCATCGTGCCCTCCTTCGCCAGCAGCTGCACGGAGGCACCCGCGGAGCGGGCGAACTTGGCGCCACCACCGGGACGGAGCTCGATCGCGTGGATCGTGGTACCGACCGGGATGTTGCGGAGCGCGAGGTTGTTACCGGGCTTGATGTCGGCCGTGGGGCCGTTCTCAATCCGGTCGCCCTGCTTCAGAGCCTTCGGCGCGATGATGTAGCGCTTCTCGCCGTCCGCGTAGTGCAGGAGCGCGATGCGCGCGGTGCGGTTGGGGTCGTACTCGATGTGCGCGACCTTGGCCGGCACGCCGTCCTTGTCGTGACGACGGAAGTCGATCACGCGGTAGGCGCGCTTGTGTCCACCACCCTGGTGGCGAACGGTGATCCGACCGGTGTTGTTACGGCCGCCCTTGCTGTGCAGGGGGCGAACCAGCGACTTCTCCGGCGTGGACCGCGTGATCTCGACAAAGTCGGCGACGCTGGAGCCACGACGGCCCGGGGTCGTCGGCTTGTACTTGCGGATACCCATTTCTCAGTCCTCGTCCGATTCCGGACGACTAGACCTCCGTTAGGAGGCCTGGCCGCCGAAGATGTCGATTCGGTCGCCCTCAGCGAGGGTCACGATGGCGCGCTTGGTGTCAGCGCGCTTGCCGAAACCGGTCTTGGTGCGCTTGCGCTTACCCTGACGGTTGATCGTGTTGACCCCGGTGACCTTGACCCCGAAGACCGCCTCGACGGCCTGCTTGATCTGGGTCTTGTTGGAGCCAGGCGCGACGATGAACGTGTACTTGTTCTCGTCCAGCAGCGCGTAGCTCTTCTCCGAGACAACCGGCTTGATCAGCAGGTCGCGCGGGTCAGTGAAGGTCTTGCTGGTAACGGTCGCCTCAGACATCAGGCGTCGCTCCCTTCGGTCTCATCGGCCTTGGGGCCAGACACGAAGGACTCGAAAGCGGCCTGAGTGAAGACCACGTCGTCAGAGACGATCACGTCGTACGTGTTCAGCTGGCCCGGCTCCAGGATGTGAACCTGGGGCAGGTTGCGGGCGGACAGCCACGCGGCCTCTTCGGCGCGGTCGACGACCAGGAGCAGGTTCTTGCGCTCCGAGATCTTGCCGAACAGCGTCTTGGCGGCCTTCGTGGAGGCGGCACCCTCGACCACGCCGGTGACGACGTGGATGCGGGAGTGACGCGCACGGTCCGAGAGGGCACCGCGGAGGGCGGCGGCCTTCATCTTCTTGGGGGTCCGCTGGGAGTAGTCACGCGGCTGCGGGCCGTGGACCACGCCACCGCCGACGAACTGCGGCGCACGGGTCGAACCCTGGCGCGCGCGGCCGGTGCCCTTCTGGCGGTACGGCTTGCGGCCACCACCACGGACTTCGCCACGACGCTTGGTCTTGTGCGTGCCCTGACGGGCAGCGGCCAGCTGAGCGACAACGACCTGGTGGATCAGCGGAACGCTGGTCTTCGCGTCGAAGATCTCCGCGGGGAGCTCGACGGTACCGGCCTTGTCGCCTGCCGGCGAAAGGATGTCAATGGTGCTCATTACCTCAAGCCCCCTTGGCCGCGGTACGGACCAGGACGAGGCCGCCGTTCGGACCGGGGACCGCACCCTTGATGAGGAGCAGACCCTTCTCCGCGTCAACCGCGTGGATGGTCAGGTTCTGGGTGGTGACGCGCTCGTTACCCATACGACCGGCCATGCGCATGCCCTTGAAGACACGCCCAGGGGTGGCGCAGCCACCGATCGAACCGGGGGAGCGGTGCTTGCGCTGCACACCGTGACCGGCGCCGAGGCCCCGGAAGTTGTGCCGCTTCATGACACCGGCGAAGCCCTTGCCCTTGCTGTTGCCCGTGACGTCAACCTTGACGCCGGACTCGAACACCTCAGCAGTGATCTCCTGGCCGAGCGTGTACTCGCTGGCGTCGGAGGTGCGGAGCTCCACCAGGTGGCGGCGGGGGGTCACGTCGGCCTTGGCGAAGTGGCCCTTGAGGGGCTTGTTCACCTTGCGCGGGTCGATCTCGCCGAAGGCGATCTGGACCGACTCGTAGCCGTCGATGTCGTTCGTACGGACCTGGGTAACGACGCAGGGTCCGGCCTTGACCACGGTCACCGGGACGACACGGTTGTTCTCGTCCCAGACCTGGGTCATGCCGAGCTTCTCGCCCAGGACGCCCTTGATCTGCTTTGCCATCTTCTCGACGCCTCTCAGAGCTTGATCTCGATGTCAACGCCGGCCGGAAGGTCCAGGCGCATCAGCGAGTCAACGGTCTTGGGGGTCGGGTCGAGGATGTCGATCAGGCGCTTGTGCGTGCGCATCTCGAAGTGCTCGCGCGAGTCCTTGTACTTGTGCGGCGACTTGATGACGCAGTACACGTTCTTCTCAGTGGGCAGCGGCACCGGGCCCGCGACCGACGCACCAGTGCGCGTCACCGTCTCGACGATCTTCTTCGCCGAGGAATCGATGACCTCGTGGTCGTAGGCCTTGAGCCGGATGCGGATCTTCTGTCCCGCCATGGCTACTCCGTAGTCCTGTCTGTATGTGGAAACGCTCTGGCTCTCGGTCGGCTGTGGGACGGATCCCACGGCCTCTCGCCGACCCACGCGGTCGGGCGTGTCGCACTCCCTCTACAGAAAATTCCCATACGGAAATTCCCTCGTCCAAGGGGGTGCGGTCCCTGTGACCGCGTTTCGGGGGAGAAACACCCACCGAGCGCCTGGTGGGCACCGTGCTGACGCTTCCCAGAAGATTCCCGTACGTCCGTCCCCATTGCTGCCCCGAGAGGCAGATTAAGGACGACGAGTACTGTGGGACTCGCTTCCGGTCCTCCCGGCGGGAGGCGCGCAGCATCGGCACTCAGCCGAGCAACTTGAGTAGTCTGCCATACGAGGCACGTACCTGGCCAATCGGGCCGAAGAGAATACCCCGCCACGCTGAGTGGTCAAACTGCACCACGCGCATCGCCCGGCGGGGCTTCTCCCCCGGTCAGGAGCGTGTGACCGTCCCGCACCCTTCGCCCTGGATGTCCCTGCTGCGGTCGTACGGGTCCACGGCGGGACCGGTGGGCGCCGGACCGGCCGGGGCCTCCCGCGGGAAGTCCGGGTGCAGGAACCCGTCGGTGGTGTCGCATGCGACGTTCGACCACTCCGAGACGTACGTGCTCAGCTGGAGCCTGCCCCGGGTGGCCGCCCAGCGCGCCGGGTCGAGCAGGCTCAGGGTGATCTGCCGGCGCACGATGGTGCGCTGCACGCTCGTGCCGCCGTTCGTCATGGGGTGGACGAAGGTGTAGTCCGTCACCACGCGCAGTTCCCCGGGATCCCCCGCCTCCGCGCGCATGCTCCCGCGCACCTTGACCACGTCACCGACCGGCTTGACCTTCGCCGGGTCGAAGCGGGTGAAGAGCAGCGCCGGGGTGTTCTCCGCGGTGGGCTGGGTCAGGGACTGCTCCAGCCGCTGCGGGACCTCCGGCTGCTTGGGGTCGAGGATCGCCAGGGCGGAGGCCGGCCGCTCCCCGCGCAGGGTCGCCGGGTCGAGATTGGTCGCGATCAGGAACTGCCTGGTCTTCTCCAGCGCGTCCGCGACCTGCTGCTGGGACATCCCGCCGACGGCCGTGGCCTCGGGGACCTCGATGCCGGCGGCCCCGTCGGCCCACTGGAGGGCCGGGGAGCCGCGGAAAGGTTCCTGCAGCGTCGGCTGGTCGGGCGCCATCGACGGTGGCGGCGCGGTCGGACGTCCGGACTCACCGGGCAGCGGAGCGGCGTTGCGGGCCTTCTCGCGGGCCTCGGTCGTGCCGGTGATCCGGTCGATCACCAGCTCGGGCCGTACGGCGATCAGCGCGAGCCCGGCGACGCCGAGGACGGCCAGAGCCGCCCCCAGCCGCCCCGGGCGCCGGCGCTCCCGCCGTACGGGCCCGGTCCGCCAGCCCGGCGGCTCCTGCCCCTGTGTGGCGCGCAGCCGCTCGGTGACCATCCGCGCCCGTGCGGAGGGTTCCGTCGGGGCGTTCCCCGCGCCCCGGGCGGCCTGCTCCATGAACCGGGCCAGCTCCTCGTCGGAGATGCCCGTCCTGTCGTCCTCGTTCTTCCCCATGTCCCCTGTCTCCCCTGTTTCCGTTCCCGGCCCCGACATGCGCGAGGGGCCCCGCACCTTGCGGCGGAGCCCCTCACCTGCGAAAAGGCGCGTTCACGGCACTAGCTGAAGTACCCCGTGATGTCCGCGATGAGATCCACGGAACCGCTGTTGTTGTAGAAGCTGACCTTGCCGTCCACCACCGGGACGACCACCAGGTTGGGGATCGTCAGACCGGCCGTGACGTTCAGGTTCGAGGCGCTGGAGCGGGTCGTCCCGCTCGGGAACACCGACACGTAGCTCGCCTCGGTCGGGTTCGTCGCCGTCACGTTCAGCACCACGGCCTTGATCCCGGTGGCCGGGATGCCGCCGACGCCCGCCACGGGCAGCGTGACGACGCCGCCCCCGGTGACCCTGCCCTGGCGGACGCCGAGGCCCGTACGCGTGTCCATCAGCCGCTTCGGGCCGAAGTTCGCGTGCACGGCGCCCTCGGCACTGTCCGAGAAATAGCCGGTGATGTCCGCGATCAGGTCGACGTTGCCCTGGTTGTTGTAGAAGCTGACCTTCCCGTCCACCACCGGGACGACCACCAGGTTGGGGATCGTCTGGCCCGGGGTGAAGTTCAGGTTCGAGGCGCTGGAGCGGGTCGTCCCGCTCGGGTACACCGACACGAAGCTCGGCTGCGTCGGGTTGGTCGCCGTCACGTTCAGCACCACGGCCTTGACGCCGGTGGCCGGGATGCCGTCGACGCCCGCCACGGGCAGGGTGACCACGCCGGCGGTGCCGACGGGGCCGGCCGGGACGCCGAGGCCGGTACGGGTGTCCATGAGCCGCTTCGGGCCGAAGTTGGTCTGCGTGGCGCCCTCACCCTCCGAGGTGAAGTAGCCGGTGACGTCCGCGATCAGGTCGACGTTGCCCTGGTTGTTGTAGAAGCTGACGCTCCCGTTGACGACCGGCACGACCACCAGGTTGGGGATCGTCTGGCCCGGGGTGAAGTTCAGGTTCGAGGCGCTGGAGCGGGTCGTCCCGCTCGGATACACCGACACGAAGCTCGGCTGCGTCGGGTTGGTCGCCGTCACGTTCAGCACCACCGCGGTGGGCGTGCCACCGGTGGCGGCGGCCACCGGCAGGGAGACGACGCCGGCGGTACCGACGGGGCCGGAGCGGACGCCCAGGCCGGTACGGGTGTCCATCAGCCGCTTCGGCGCGAGGGGGACGAACTTGGCGCCCTTGACGTCCGCTTCGACGGTGACCGCGAGGCTCGTGGAGACCTTGCCGTTCGCGGCGGTCGCGCGGACCCGGACCTCGTGCTTGCCGTTGGTCACGACCGCGGTCGCCTTGCGGGCGGCGCCGTCGGTGACGGCGGCGGCCTCACCGTCCACCAGCAGCTCGAACTTGTTCAGCGCGCCACTGGCCGTGCTGGTGGTCCAGTCGACCGTCAGGGCCGCGCCGCCGGGGTACGTGGAACCCGGCACGGCCGGCGCCCCGTTCACCGCGGCGAGCTTCAGCTGGGCCGCGGGGCCCGTCTGACGGAGCGCCTCCAGCTGCGGGTAGAGGGAGTTGCCCGGGCACTGGGTGTTGAAGCCGTCCCGGTGGCCCGAGAGCGACTTGAACTCGTAACTCTGCTTCTCGGTGTAGCTCTTGCCGAAGAAGTTCTTCTGGGTGACGCCGGCGGTCAGCGTCGTCGTGCCGTTGATGTCGCCGTCGTACTGGCCGAGCTTGTACGCGGCGACCTTGGAGACGGCTTCGAGCGCGGCGGGCGAGGCCCCCGCGTTCGTGTAGTCACCGAGGATCGAGACGCTCGTCGACTCGGAGTTCCAGCCGTAGGTGTGCGCGCCCTGGACGGGCTGGTCCACACCGCCCTGACGGCCTTCGAAGACCGTGCCGCACTTGTCGACGAGGAAGTTGTAGCCGAGGTCGCGCCACTTCTCGATCTCCACGTGGTACTTGTGGATGCTCCGGACGATGGCAGCGGACTCGGAGCACTCGTACGGCGCGGTCGCGGCGGTGTGGTGGACGAAGACCGCCTTGATCTTCGCTCCGGCGAGGTAGATCGGGCCCTCGTTGTTCAGGGACTCGTCCGCGCCCCACTGCACGCGCGAGACCACGTCCGGCCGCGGGGCGGTCGACTCCGGCCCCGGCGTGGTCGGCGGGGTCGCCGGGGTCGGCACGGGATCGTCCGCGGGGAGGGCGAAGGCAGCCGGACCGAGGCCCAGGTTGCCCTTCTTCTTGGCCTTCGCGCCGCCGGCGCCCGGGTCCACCAGGTTCAGTTCCATGCCGGCGGGCAGCTCGGCGCCGCCGGACACCCGTACCTCGGCTCCGTCGGACGGGCCGACCCAGACCGGCTCGGTGGCTCCGCGCAGCCCGGGGCGCTTGCCGTCGAGGCCGGACTCGGCCTGCTCCAGCTCGACCCACTTCGACCACTTGCCGGTGTCGGCGTCGCGGGTGCGGGCCTCGATCTTGCCCTTGACCTCGGCCTTGGGGTCGCTCCAGGAGACGCCGAGGAGCCCGAAGGGCTCGGTGCCCTGCTGGGAGAGGACGGCCTCGCCCCTGCCCTTGGGCTTCAGCGCGAGCCGGTGCAGCTCGCCCTCGACCGGGCCCTTCTCGCGGGCGCGGGTGCTGTAGGGCGACACCTCTCCCCCGTCGGAGGCACCCGTGCCGCTGGCGATGCCCTGGATGCCGAGTACCGCCACGACCCCGAGCGCGGCGGCCAGAGCCGTCCCGCGCACACGACCTAGTTTCAAGTTGTCCGTCCCCGCCCCTGTGGTGATCCAGAACTACTGGCTGACCGGCCGGATGCTACTGGCCGCCGGCGCCGCGCCGATCACGGGGGTCGGTCTGGGGCGAACAGGGGTACGGATACGCGAGGACCCCCGGCCCTCGGCGAACCGCGGGACGGGGGTCCGGAATGGGGACGAAGGCTACTTCTTCGCCTTCTCCCTCTCCTTCTGCTCCTGCTCTTCCTTCTTCAGCTCCGACGCCGGCGCCTTGCGCCCGCAGACGGCCTGCCAGTTCAGCGGACCGATGCCACCGCACCAGATCTCGCCGTCGTCGGCGTTCTGCTTCCAGTCGTTCGTGACGATGTCCGCGCACTTCTTCTTGTCCGGCGCGAAGCGCGGGCAGGTGCCGTCCGCCTTCTTGATGGTGTGGGCCCGCCAGGCGTCGATGCCCATCGTCATGTTGTCGGACTGCGGCATGTACCGGTTGACCGACCAGGACGCGCCCATCGTGGCGAACAGCGCGATCGCGCACACCATGCCGGCCGCGAGCTGCGCGACGACCCGCCGGGGCACGACGCGGGCGGCCGGGGCCGCGCCGCTCGGCCGCAGGGTGCGCTCGGCCCAGCCGGAGCTCCGGTTCACCACGGCCATCATGCCGAGGACGGCCAGGATCATCAGGCAGTACATGATGATCCAGGTGGTGCGCGGGAAGAGCTGCACGGCCTTGTCGTGCGCCATGTGCGAGGCGAACCAGAAGCGGGCCAGCCAGGCGCCGGCCAGCGTGGCGGCGGCGGTCAGGACCATGATGTTGCGCAGCGCCAGGCCGACGCCCAGGCCCACCGCGAACAGCAGCAGCAGGGCGAAGCCGCTCTGGCCCGCCATCTCGCCGGCCACCGGCCAGGTCTGGTACTCCAGCTTGCCGGAGCGGTCGGACACCCAGCCCAGGACGTACGCCGGGTCGACGTACACGGCCAGGAAGGCGTAGCGGTCCGGGGTCTGGGAACCGAGCCGGGCCATCTGGTAGATCAGCGGGGCGCCCACGATCCCGGCCGTCAGCAGGGTGGCGCCGACGAACGCGGCGGTCCGCTTGACCACCGCCTTGCCGGCCCGCCACGGGAAGACGCACAGCGCCAGCAGGAACACGCCGGGCGCGGCCCAGACGTACCAGCCGGAGTACCAGAGGAAGACCACGCCGAAGACGAGGCCGAGGACCGCGCCGCGGAGCAGCACCCGGCGCAGCGGCTGCTCACCGGCGCGGCGCATCTCGCGCAGCGTGTAGCCGAGCAGCGGCAGCAGGACGAGCATGCTGGCGTGGCTGTACGGGCGGATCGGGTCCATGAAGAGGATGGCCGACGGCACGGCGATCAGCAGCGCCCAGAACGGCCGGAGCAGCAGCCGCCAGGCCAGGTACGTCATCGGGCCCGCGATGGCGGTGAAGAAGATCTGGAAGTCCTTGAGGGCGAACCCGGTCCCGCCGGGGACGACGCCGTAGCGAAGCTTCGCCCAGACGGCCATCAGGCCGGGGAAGAGCGGCGGGTAGATGCCCGACGGACCCTCGCCGTGCAGGAAGGAGTTGGCCATGGCGATCAGGGCGCTCGGGTCGCCCTCCTGGCCGCCGAGGCCCCAGGGCGTACCGCGCAGGGCGACGACCACGCCGCCGGCCAGCACCCCGGTGGCGAGGCCGGCCAGGGCGGCGCACACCAGGCGCTTGACCAGCTGGTGGCGGCCGAGGTTGCCGCGGTAGGCGGTGTAGAGCAGGACCGCGAGCAGCGGCAGGCCGAGCACGGCCGCGTACATCTGGAGCTTGGCGAGGCCGCTGACCTGACCGATGCGGACGAGCGGGTTCACGCTGATGTGCGTGCTCAGCAGCGTGAACCCGAGGGCTGCCACCAGACTGACGACGACCTCGGCCAGGGCCTGCACCCACCGCCGGGACAGCCACGCCTCGCTCCGCGAGCGGGACAAGTGGCTCGTGCCTTGCGCCGGTACGGCAGGCCGCTGCGCCGGAGCGCCGGCCTCACCGACCTCCTCGGGGGCCAGGTGTGTCATCTCAGTCCGTTTCATGGTGGGCGGAGTCGGCTCAGTTCTGGCCGGAGGTGAAGGCGTGCTTCGCCAGCGTACGAGCGCCCTCCTTGTGCCCGCGGCGCAGGGCTCCGGGGAGCATCGTCAGCGCGTGCAGACGGGAGGCGCTGTGGAAGCGCGCCGCGCGGGCCGCCTTCGGCCAGCCCCGGGCGTCCATGCGCGCGGCGACCGCGGCGAAGTACCGCTCGGCCTCGGCGAAGCGGGTTCCCGAGAAGGCCTGCACCGAGGACTCGCTGACCGCGTGGCGGCGGTACTGGAACACCGTGGTGGAGTTGTCGATGACCATCTCCTCGCCGTCTTCGAGCAGGTCGACGACGAGCGCGAGGTCCTGGATCACCGAGTAGTCGTCGCGGAAGTTCACCTTGCGCAGGGCCTCGCCGCGCCAGGCGATCGACGGGAAGTAGAGCCAGTTCCCGCGCAGTACGCTGGCGGCCAGCTCCTCACCGGCCATCAGCCGGCGGCCCTTGACCTGCGGTGCGTACAGCCGCTTCTTGGTGTTGTCCGCCAGGCCCGCGGTCACCTTGCCGTCGCCGTCGATGACCTCGACGCCGGGCTGGACCATGCCGATGCCCGGCCGGGCCCCGACGATCCCGCGCACGGTCTCCAGGTAGTGCGGGTGCAGCAGGTCGTCGCAGCCCATGATGACGACGTAGTCGGCCTCGGACAGCCGCACGCACTTCTGGAAGTTCTTGGTGATGCCGAGGTTCTGCTCGTTGCGCGTGTAGTGGACCCGGTCGTCACCGAGCTGTGCGAACCAGCCGGGTACGTCGGGCTCCTTGCCGTCGTCGATCACGACGAGGCGGAAGTCCCGGTCCGTCTGCGCCAGGACGCTGCGGACGGCGTCCTGCATCAGCTGCACGTCCCCGTAGTAGGGGAGCATGAAGTCGAAGGTCACCATGCGGCTTCAGGCCTTCACGGAGTCGGAGCCTGCGCCGGCCTCGGCCTTGGCACCGGCGGCGGATTCCGGGGTCGCCTGCGCGACGACGGCGTCCTGGCCCAGACGCTCGTCGTTGTGCCGGACGCCCTCGTTGATGGCCACCGTCCGGGCGAGGTCGGTGATCTTCTTCTCCAGGGAGCGGAAGCGCAGGAAGGTGTTGAGCGTGAGGAAGCCCATCGCGAGCACCATCACGTACAGCACCAGGTCGGTGCCGCGGCCGACGCCGAGCTGCTGGGCGAGCCAGGTGACGTCGGTCGGGCGGAGCACCGCGTAGACGTTGACGATGACGAAGGCCGAGAACGCGATGCGCTTCCACGCCCGGTTCTTCGCCTGGCCCCAGGTCCGGATGAACATCAGGGCCATCGACACCGAGCCGACGATCAGGAGCAGCTGGATCCAGAAGTACTTCATCGACGCCCACGCTCCCGCAGCGAAATGTCAAAAAGGATGTTGACGCCGTTGATCAGGGACTGACCCTTGGCGCGTGAGTAGTCGGTGTAGAGGATGTCCACCGGTACCTCGGTGACGCGCAGCGTGGAGCCGGCGAGGAAACCGACGAGCTCGGACGCGTGGGCCATGCCGTTCATGGTGATGTTCAGCTGCTCGGCGGCCTCCCGGCCGAGCACGCGCAGACCGTTGTGCGCGTCCGTGAGCTTGAGCTTGCGCGCGGTCGGGCTGACGGCGGCGGCCGTGCGCAGCACGACCTGCTTGATCCACGGCACCTGGCCGTTCTGCTCGATGAAGCGGGAGCCGAGCACGACGTCGGCCTCGTCGCGGCGGAGCACGCCGACCATCGTCTCGACGTCCTTGGTCTGGTGCTGACCGTCGGCGTCGAAGGTGGCGAAGTAGCGGGCGCCGGGCTGGGCGAGCGCGTAGGTGAGGCCGGTCTGCAGGGCCGCGCCCTGGCCGAGGTTGACCGGGTGGCGCACGAGGTGGGCGCCGGTGGTGGCTATGTGCTTGGCCGAGTCGTCGGTGCTGCCGTCGTCGACGACGACGATGTTGGGGAACGTCTTGCGGGCCCCCTCGACCACGTCGGCGATCACCTGGCCCTCGTTATAGGCCGGTATGACCAGCCAGACATCGTCGTATTGGGACACGGTAGCTCCAGCGGGATGTGGCACAAACGAGTGCTCGGTGATCGGTGTGACGTCGTGGTGCGGCATGGTCATTTCCCGACCGCTCCCACGCCCGGGGTGCCGGTGTCGGCCAGCTGCCGGGGGCCTTCACCGGCTGCGGCGGCGGCTCCGGGGAAGCTCAGCCTGAGGGCTGCCAGCATAGCGAGGACGGTGGCGGTCGAACCGAGGGCGTAGGCGACGATCACGCGCACGGCCACGTCGCCCGGTATCAAGGTGATGCCCACCAGGACCGCCGTGCCGAGGGCCCAGGAGAGCAGCTGCAGGTTGTGCCGCTTGAATACCATGAGCGCCTGTCCGAGGACCATCGCGAACATGTACGCCGCGGTACCGGCCGACAGCAGGAAGAAGTCGAAGCTGCCCAGCACCGGGTCCTCGGTGCCGAAGAGCACCTCGATGAGCCAGGGGCCGAGGACCGTGGCCGGTACGCCGCCGAGCAGTCCGAGCGCGGCGACGACCATGGCGATCCGGCGCAGCATCGCCCAGAACGCCACCCGGTCGCCGGCCGTGAACGCGGCGGTGAGGCCGCTGAGCAGCGAGGCCTGGAGCGAGCCGAAGACGAAGAGCGGCACCCGCGCGAGCACGGTCGCGCTCATCAGCGCCGCGATCAGCGCGCTGTCGGAGGGGGCCAGCAGCTTGGTGCTCATGACGGCCGCGTTGACGACCACCTGGGACAGCAGGGTCGCGCAGACGAGCAGGCCGAGGCCGCTGCACAGGTCGCGCCAGGCGATCGGCTCGCCGGGCCCGACGGCGCGCAGCAGCGCCGGCAGGGTGACCAGCGTCGCGATGACCGGCGCGAAGGCCAGGATGAGGCTGAAGGCCAGTGCGGAGTGCAGGCCGAGCAGGGCGCAGCCGAAGGCCAGCACGATGCGCAGGCCGCCGTCGACGGCGAGCTGGGTGCCGTACGCGCCGAACAGGCCGAGGCCGGCCAGCACACCGCGGGTGAGGTAGCACAGGGCCATGCCGGCGAAGGCGCTGCCGAGCGCCGCCACCAGGGCGCGGTCCCCGTGGAACAGCAGGTCGGCGATGGATCCGGCGCCGAGGACGAGGACGAGCAGGGTCGCGCCGAGGATGCCCGCGGTGAGCAGGGCGGCCCGGCGCAGTACGGGGGCCGCGCCCTGGCCGAGGACCACACGGGCGGAGACGATCCGGGTGAGTTCCTGCTCCATCGGGAAGAAGATGCCGATGCCGATGGACATCACGATCGTCCACAGCACCGAGACGTTCGCGTAGCCCGTGTCGGACAGGCTGTGGCCGGCCACGCCCAGGTGGGCGTAGGAGGCCGCGCCGAGCACGACGGTGCCGCCGGCCACCGCGACGGTGCCCGGCGGCAGCGCCGCGCTCAACTTGTTCAGCAGGGCTTTCATCCCGCGGCGCCGTCCCGGGCCTGTGCGGCCAGCGCGGCGAAGCCGGGGGTGGCCAGGGCCTCGGCCAGCTGTTCGCGCCAGTCGGCGAGCGGCGCCATTCCCGCCTCGTCCCAGCGGTCGTGCCCGAGCACGCTGAAGGCGGGGCGGACGGCGGGGCGGACGAACGCCTCGGAGGTGGTCGGCCGGATCCGCTCGGGGTCGAGACCGCTCAGCCGGTAGGTCTCGCGGGCGAGCCCCATCCAGGTGGTCCGGCCGCTCGCGGTGCCGTGGTAGAGCCCGCCCATGGCCCAGCCCTTCAGGGCGGCCTCGCCGAGCTCGACGAGCCGGCGGGCCAGCGCGTAGGACCAGGTGGGCTGGCCGTGCTGGTCGTCGACGACGTCCAGGGTGTCCCGCTGGGCGGCCAGCTTCAGCATGGTGGCGACGAAGTTGGGGCCGTGCTCGCCGTACAGCCAGGCGGTGCGGACCACGTAGCCGTCCTGCGGCAGCAGTTCGGTCACGGCCTGTTCGCCGACCAGCTTGGAGCGGCCGTACGCGTTCACGGGCCCGGTGGCGGTGTCCTCACGGTACGGCTCCGAGGCGTCGCCGGGCAGCACGTAGTCGGTGGAGACGTGCAGCAGGCGCACGTGGGCGTCGGCACAGGCCTCGGCGAGGACGCGCACGCCGGCGCCGTTGACGGCGGTGGCGGCTTCCTCGGCGGTCTCGGCGCCGTCCACGTCGGTCCAGGCGGCGCAGTTCACGACCACGCTGACGCCCTCGACCGCGGCCCGGACGGCGGCCGGGTCGGTGATGTCGAGGTCGGCGCGGCGCAGGCCCACGGCCTCGATCCCGGAGGCCTTCAGTACGGCCAGGACGTCCTGGCCGAGCATCCCGGCGGCGCCGGTGACGAGCCAGCGCCCGGCTCGCGGGTTCTTCTTCACTTCTGCAGGGCCGCCTTCGCCTTCAGCGGCTCCCACCAGGCGCGGTTCTCGCGGTACCAGTCGATGGTGGCCTTGATGCCGTCCTCGAAGGTGACCTGCGGGGTGTAGCCCAGCTCGGCGCCGATCTTGCTGATGTCGATGGAGTAGCGGAGGTCGTGGCCCTTGCGGTCCTCGACCTGCTCGACCATCTCCCAGCCGAGGCCGGCGGCCTCCAGCAGGACGCCGGTGAGGTCCTTGTTGGTGAGCTCGGTGCCGCCGCCGATGTTGTAGACCTCGCCGGCGCGGCCCTTGCGCATGGCCAGGTCGATGCCGCGGCAGTGGTCGGAGACGTGCAGCCAGTCGCGGACGTTGCCGCCGTTGCCGTACAGCGGGACCTTCTTGCCGTCCATCAGGTTCGAGACGAACAGCGGGATGACCTTCTCCGGGAACTGGTAGTGCCCGTAGTTGTTGGAGCAGCGGGTGACCACCACGTCCATGCCGTGGGTGCGGTGGTAGGCCAGCGCCAGCAGGTCGGACGACGCCTTGGAGGCGGAGTAGGGGGAGTTGGGCACCAGCGGCCACTCCTCCGTCCAGGAGCCCTCGTCGATCGAGCCGTAGACCTCGTCGGTGGAGATGTGGACGAAGCGGCCGACGCCGTGCTTGCGGGCGGAGTCGAGGAGGACCTGCGTGCCGACGACGTTGGTCATCACGAAGGGGCCCGCGCCGGCGATGGAGCGGTCCACGTGGGACTCGGCGGCGAAGTGCACGACGACGTCGTGGCCGGGCATCACCTGGTCGACGGCCTCGGCGTCGCAGATGTCGCCCTTGACGAAGGTGTATCCGGGGTGATCCGCGACCGGGGCGAGGTTGGCCTCGACGCCCGAGTAGGTCAGCTTGTCGAAGACAGTGATCTGCGCCGTGGCATCTGCACCGAGCTGCTGGCGGACGAATTCTGAACCGATGAAGCCGGCGCCGCCGGTCACGAGGATGCGCATAATACGAAGAGTCTAGCGGCCTGCCGAACGTCACATTCCCTTGGCTCGGCTCCCCCGCACGCTCTCGCATAGGGTTCACCCATGCGTGGAATCCTTTTGGCCGGTGGCACCGGATCGCGACTCTGGCCGTTGACCCGGGCCGTCTCGAAGCAGTTGCTGCCCGTCTTCGACAAGCCGATGATCTATTACCCCCTCTCCACCCTGGTGATGGCGGGCATCAGCGAAATCCTGATCATCACCACCCCCGAAGACCGCGACCAGTTCGAGCGGCTGCTCGGCGACGGTTCGCAGTTCGGCCTGCGGCTGGAGTACGCCGTCCAGGAGCGCCCGGAGGGCATCGCCCAGGCCTTCGTCCTCGGCGCCGACTTCATCGGTGACGAGTCCGTCGCGCTGATCCTCGGCGACAACATCTTCCACGGCAGTGGCCTCGGCACCCGCCTCGCCCAGCACACCGGCGCCAAGGGCGGCCGCGTGTTCGCGTACCCGGTGGCGGACCCCACGGCGTACGGCGTGGTCGAGTTCGACGAGAACGGCCAGGCCATCTCCATCGAGGAGAAGCCGGAGAAGCCCAAGTCCCGCTACGCGGTGCCGGGTCTCTACTTCTACGACAACCAGGTCGTCGAGATCGCCCGCGGCCTGAAGCCCAGCGCCCGCGGGGAGCTGGAGATCACCGCCGTCAACGACGCGTACCTCCAGGCCGGCGAGCTGAACGTCACGATCCTCGACCGCGGTACCGCCTGGCTGGACACCGGCACCTTCGTGTCGATGGTCCAGGCCTCCGAGTTCGTCCGCGTGATCGAGGAGCGCCAGGGCTTCAAGATCGGCTGCATCGAGGAGGCGGCCTGGCGGGCCGGCCTGATCGACTCGGCGCAGCTGCGCGCGCTCGCCGAGCCCCTCACCAAGAGCGGCTACGGCAACTACCTGTTGACGCTGCTCGACGAGGAGGACGCCCGATGAAGTTCCGCGAACTCTCCATAGCGGGTGCCTTCGAGGTCACCCCGCAGCTGCACGGCGACCCGCGCGGCCTGTTCACCGAGTGGTACCGCTTCGACCGGCTGGCCGAGGTCGTCGGGCACCCGCTGAACCTGGCGCAGGCGAACCTCTCGGTCTCCTCCGCGGGCGTGGTCCGCGGCATCCACTTCGCCGACGTGCCGCGCGGCCAGGCCAAGTACGTGACCTGCGTGCGCGGCGCCGTGCTCGACGTCATCGTCGACCTGCGGGTCGGCTCCCCCACCTTCGGCAAGTGGGAAGGCGTCCGCCTGGACGACGTGGACCGCCGCGCGGTCTACATCCCCGAGGGCCTGGGCCACGGCTTCTGCGCGCTGAGCGACGACGCCACGCTCTCGTACCTCTGCTCGGAGACGTACAACCCGACCGGCGAGCACTCGGTCCACCCCCTCGACCCCGACCTGGGCATCGAGTGGCCGGCGGACGTCCCGCAGCTGTCCGCCCGCGACGAGGCCGCCCCGTCGCTGGCCGAGGCGATCGAGACCGGGCTGCTGCCCGACCACGCCGCCTGCCTGGAGTTCACCGAGTCCCTGCGCGTGAACTGACCCACCGCACCTACGAGAGAGGGCCGCACCCCGTCCGGGGGTGCGGCCCTCTTCCGTATCCGGGCGGGCGCGCGGAACCGTGACGCCGAAGGGCCCCGTCCCACCGCCGAGGCGATGGGCCGGGGCCCTTCAGTGCAACTTGGTGCCCGCTTCAGCGAGCTACCAGGTCAGAACCCGAATTACTTCGAGATCTTGGTGACCTGGCCGGCGCCCACGGTACGACCACCCTCACGGATGGCGAACTTCAGGCCCTCCTCCATGGCGACCGGCTGGATCAGCGCGACCGTCATCTCGGTGTTGTCGCCCGGCATGACCATCTCCGTGCCGGCCGGCAGGGTGACGACACCCGTGACGTCCGTGGTACGGAAGTAGAACTGCGGACGGTAGTTGTTGAAGAAGGGGGTGTGACGGCCACCCTCGTCCTTCGACAGGATGTAGGCCTGGGCCTCGAACTCGGTGTGCGGGGTGACCGAACCGGGCTTGATGATGACCTGGCCGCGCTCGACGTCCTCGCGCTTGATGCCACGGAGGAGCAGACCGACGTTCTCGCCCGCCTGGCCCTCGTCGAGGAGCTTGCGGAACATCTCGATACCGGTGACCGTGGTGGTGGTCTTCTCTTCCTTGATACCGATGATGTCGACGGTCTCGTTGACCTTCAGGACACCACGCTCGATACGGCCGGTGACGACCGTACCGCGACCGGTGATCGTGAAGACGTCCTCGACGGGCATGAGGAACGGCTTCTCGGTGTCACGCGGCGGGGTCGGGATGGCCTCGTCGACGGCGGCCATGAGGCCGAGAAGCTTCTCGCCCCACTCCTTGTCGCCCTCGAGGGCCTTCAGCGCGGAGACGCGGACGACCGGCAGGTCGTCGCCCGGGAACTCGTACTCGGAGAGCAGCTCACGGACCTCGAGCTCGACGAGCTCCAGGATCTCCTCGTCGTCCACCATGTCGGCCTTGTTCAGGGCGACGACGATGTAGGGGACGCCGACCTGGCGGGCCAGGAGCACGTGCTCCTTGGTCTGCGGCATCGGGCCGTCGGTGGCGGCGACCACGAGGATGGCACCGTCCATCTGCGCGGCACCGGTGATCATGTTCTTGATGTAGTCCGCGTGACCCGGGCAGTCGACGTGGGCGTAGTGACGCGCCTCGGTCTGGTACTCGACGTGCGCGATGGAGATGGTGATACCGCGCTGGCGCTCCTCAGGAGCCTTGTCGATCTGGTCGAAGGCCGAGGCCTCGTTCAGGTCCGGGTACGCGTCGTGCAGCACCTTGGTAATGGCGGCCGTGAGGGTCGTCTTACCGTGGTCAATGTGACCGATGGTGCCGATGTTGACGTGCGGCTTAGTCCGCTCGAACTTCGCCTTCGCCACGGGGTCCTCCTGGAGAGTGGTTCTGTACGCCTTACTCATCGGCGCCAGGTGATCTTTGCTGGAATGCCGGCCCCCGGGGGCAACGGGAGTTACTCCTGTTGCCCCAGAGGTTCCGGTGACAAGCCTAAAGCGTGTACTCGGAAGAGTTACTCGCCCTTGGCCTTCGCGATGATCTCCTCAGCGACGTTCCGGGGAACCTCGGCGTAGGAGTCGAACTGCATCGAGTAGCTGGCGCGACCCGAGGTCTTGCTGCGGAGGTCTCCGACGTAGCCGAACATCTCCGAAAGGGGCACGAGGCCCTTCACGACGCGAGCACCGTGACGCTCCTCCATGGCCTGGATCTGGCCACGGCGGGAGTTGATGTCACCGATGACGTCACCCATGTAGTCCTCGGGCGTGGTGACCTCAACGGCCATCATCGGCTCAAGGAGCACGGGAGAAGCCTTGCGCGCGGCCTCCTTGAAGGCCTGCGAGCCGGCGATCTTGAACGCGAGCTCGGAGGAGTCGACCTCGTGGTAGCCACCGTCGAGAAGCGTGACGCGAACGCCCGTCATCTCGTAGCCCGCCAGGATGCCGAACTGCATGGCCTCCTGCGCACCGGCGTCGACCGAAGGGATGTACTCCTTCGGGACGCGGCCACCGGTGACCTTGTTCACGAACTCGTACGCCGGACCGTCGGCCTCGGTGATGGGCTCGATCGCGATCTGCACCTTGGCGAACTGACCGGTACCACCGGTCTGCTTCTTGTGGGTGTAGTCGTGACGCTCGACGGCCTTGCGGATCGTCTCGCGGTACGCGACCTGCGGCTTGCCGACGTTGGCCTCGACCTTGAACTCGCGCTTCATACGGTCGACCAGCACCTCGAGGTGCAGCTCGCCCATACCGCCGAGGATGGTCTGGCCCGTCTCCTCGTCCGAGTGAACGTGGAAGGAGGGGTCCTCCTCCGCGAGACGCTGGATGGCGACACCCAGCTTCTCCTGGTCACCCTTGGACTTGGGCTCGATGGCGACCTGGATGACCGGGGCCGGGAAGTCCATGGACTCCAGGATCACCTGGTTCTTGTCGTCACACAGCGTCTCACCGGTGGTGGTCTGCTTCAGGCCCATGACCGCGACGATGTCGCCGGCGCCCACCGAGTCGATCTCCTCACGCTTGTTCGCGTGCATGCGGTAGATCTTGCCGATGCGCTCCTTCTTGCCCTTGACGGAGTTCAGCACCGCAGTGCCGGCCTCCAGGCGGCCCGAGTAAACCCGGACGAAGGTGAGCTTGCCGAGGTGCGGGTCGCTCATGATCTTGAACGCCAGCGCCGCGAGCGGCTCCTCGTCGGAAGGCTTGCGCTTCACGACGACCTCGGGGTCCTTGACGTCGTGGCCCTCGATGGCCTCGATGTCCAGGGGGGACGGCAGGTAGCGGACGACAGCGTCGAGCAGGGGCTGAACGCCCTTGTTCTTGAACGCCGTGCCACAGAACACCGCGGTGATCGTGGGCTCGCCCTTGCCCTTGCCGGAGCCGAGGATGATGCGACGGACGGCGGCGTGCAGCTGCTCGACGGAGGGCTCGTTGCCCTCCAGGAACAGCTCCATGATCTCGTCGTCGTTCTCGGCGACGGTCTCGACCAGCTTGCCGCGCCACTCTTCAGCGGCCTCGGCGTGCGTGGCCGGGATGTCGACGATGTCGTACATCTCGCCCTTGGTCGCCTCGGCGGACCAGACGAACGCCTTCATCGTGACGAGGTCGACGACACCCTGGAAGTCGGCCTCGGCACCGATCGGGAGCTGCATGACGATCGGGATCGCGCCGAGGCGGCTCTCGATCATGTCGACGCAGCGGTGGAACTCGGCGCCCGTGCGGTCGAGCTTGTTGACGAAGCAGATGCGCGGCACGCCGTAGCGGTCCGCCTGACGCCAGACAGTCTCGGACTGCGGCTCCACACCGGCGACACCGTCGAACACGGTGACGGCACCGTCGAGGACGCGGAGCGAACGCTCCACCTCGACGGTGAAGTCCACGTGACCCGGGGTGTCGATGATGTTGATGGTGTGGTCGACGTCCTCGAGCGGCCAGTGGCAGGTCGTCGCGGCGGACGTGATCGTGATGCCGCGCTCCTGCTCCTGCTCCATCCAGTCCATCGTGGCAGCGCCGTCGTGGACTTCACCGATCTTGTAAGACACACCGGTGTAGAACAGGATGCGCTCGGTGGTGGTCGTCTTGCCCGCGTCGATGTGAGCCATGATGCCGATGTTGCGCACCTTGGCCAGGTCAAGCGAAGTGGTAGCCATATCGGCTCAGTCTTCTCTCGGTCTCGATGTGGGTTGGGACTACCAGCGGTAGTGCGCGAAGGCCTTGTTGGACTCGGCCATCTTGTGCGTGTCCTCACGCTTCTTGACGGCAGCGCCAAGACCGTTGGAGGCGTCGAGCAGCTCGTTCATGAGGCGCTCGGTCATGGTCTTCTCACGACGGGCGCGGGAGTAACCCACGAGCCAGCGGAGGGCCAGGGTCGACTGGCGACCCGGCTTGACCTCGACGGGGACCTGGTAGGTCGCGCCACCGACACGGCGGGACTTGACCTCGAGGGACGGCTTGACGTTCTCCAGCGCGCGCTTCAGCGTGATGACCGGGTCGTTGCCGGTCTTCTCGCGGAGGCCTTCCATGGCGCCGTAAACGATGCGCTCGGCGGTGGAGCGCTTGCCGTTCAGGAGGATCTTGTTGATGAGCGACGTCACCAGAGGAGATGCGTAGACCGGGTCGATGATGACCGGGCGCTTCGGGGCGGGGCCCTTACGAGGCATTCTTACTTCTCCTTCTTGGCGCCGTAGCGGCTGCGGGCCTGCTTGCGGTTCTTGACAGCCTGGGTGTCAAGCGCACCGCGGATGATCTTGTAACGAACACCCGGCAGGTCCTTCACACGGCCACCACGCACGAGCACGATCGAGTGCTCCTGCAGGTTGTGTCCCTCACCCGGAATGTAAGCGGTGACCTCGATGCCGGAGGTCAGACGCACACGCGCGACCTTACGGAGCGCCGAGTTCGGCTTCTTCGGGGTGGTCGTGAACACACGCGTGCAGACGCCGCGACGCTGGGGCGAAGCCTCAAGCGCGGGGGTCTTTGTCTTCTCGACCTTGTCCTGCCGGCCCTTACGGACCAGCTGCTGGATCGTAGGCACTACTTCTCCGGTTTCTGTGTGCCGTGTAGTGAAACTAACCTGGAACTCCCCCGACCCACGCGGTCGGGTGTGTCGGATGCTGCACGCTCTCACCGAGGTGAGGCAGGCACAGATCACGGTGTGTTCTTCTCGACTCTCCGCGGGGTCTTATGCACACGCGAGAGCCAGGGCACACCCCAGGCACAAGGTCAGAGCGTACCTACCTCACAGAGGTAGGTCAAAACAAATGCCCAGCACGAAAACCGACTGCGCGCAAGCGGGACGCATGGACTTCTGCCGGAACCCGGACGCCGCAACGGTCCCGCCCGGCCCCACCGGGTCCGGGGTCAGTCCCGCGCGCGGCGGCGGGCCTCGGCGGCGGTCGCCGCCTCGGCGGGCACCTCGCCGTCGGCGCCGTCCGGCTCCAGGAACTGGCTGACCACCTTGACGAAGACCGCGCGGCGGGCCTCGGGGACGCCCAGCCACTGGGCGAAGTCCTCGATGGTGGGCTGCCGGCCGCCCGGGGCCGGCTCCGGGGAGGCCAGCGGGAGCTCTTCCGGGGCCACCCGGCCGGAGCGGATCAGCATGTCGCGCACCGAGACGCCGAGCAGCGGGGCGATCCGGCGCATGGTCTCGAGGTCGGGCATGCTCTGCCGCTGGAGCAGCCGGGTGACGGCGGCGCGGTGCACCCCGGCCTCGTCCGCGATCCTCGACTTGCCGCCGCCCCGGGGGCTGTCGATGTCGTACCCGCGCTGCCGCATCAGGGTTTCCACCCAGGCCGCGAACGCGTCCAGTTCGAGAGTGCTCATGTGCCGCTCCTCAGTCCGCCGTTCGCAGTCCGCACCATGACAACACACTTTAGCGTGCTTGCGCGCACGGAATTACGTCCTCCACAAATCAACCACAACTGAGGCCGTACAGCCTCTGATTGCGCGCTCGCACGCAACCTGTCACAGTGTGACCGCCGTGAGCCACGGCCGTCACACCTCGCGGAGTCGCCATGTCCCTTGCCCCGTTCCTCGCCCCGCCCCTCACCCCGCCCCTCCCCTTCACCGCCGCACAGCCGGCCACCGCACCGCCGGGCACCGCACGGTCCGCCACCGCACGGTCCGCCACCGCACGGTCCGCCACCGCGCGGTCCGCCGCCGCACGCCCCGTGGAGCCGCCCGCCGTGCCCTGGCCCTGGCAGGCCGCCGCCGCGTGCGGCGACCTCCCGCCCGACGTCGTCTTCGCCAAGCGGGCCAAGGTCGCGGCCCCGGCCCTGCGCGCCTGCGCCGCCTGCCCGGTCCGGCGCGAGTGCGAGGAGGCCGTCGCCCCGGCCGAGAGCTGGTTCGACGGGGTCTGCGGCGGCCGGCTGTGGCGCAATGGCCGGCCCGCCGCCCTCACCTCGCCCTCCGGGAGCTCCCGTGCCTGACCTCAGCACCAGTGACACCGCGCTGTGGATCGCCTCGCTGATCCGCCACTTCCCCGACCTCTGCGAAGAAATGGCGCCCGGACGCGCCGCCCCCTTCGCCTCCCACGTCCCCGCGCCCCGGACCCCGCGCGACGACGAGCTCGTCCGGGTGGAGCGGCGCGAGGCCCTGCTCCTCCAGCAGGAACACGGCCTGGCCGTGCCCGGCCACGGCTCCGCCCCGGTCCGCCTGCACGTCTCCGACACCATCCGGGACATCACCGACGGCGTGGTCGAGCTGGAGGAGGCCGTGTGCGCCCGGCTCGGCATCCCGCGGCCCCGCCGGGCCCCGGTGCCGGAGCGGCTGCGCCGCCTGGCCGGGCTGCTGGACGCGATCGAGGCCCAGCCCGTACTGGCACGGCACGTACGCGACGAGACGCGCCGCATGGCCCGGCGCTGTGCCCGCGCACTGGGGGACAGCGAGCAGGTGGTGCGGGTGTCCGGCCGCTGCCCCTGGTGCGACTCGGTCTCGCTGCGCGCCTTCCCCGACCGCCGGGCCGTGCTGTGCGTGAACCCGGCCTGCCGGTGCGCGGTCCCCGACTGCGGCTGCCACGACGACCCCGCCTACCGCCACCTGTGGCCCGAGACCGAGTGGGCCGCGCTGGCCGCCGAGTCGGGCTGCCGTACGGAGGAACTCGACGCCGCGATGGAAGGCACGCACCCGTGATCGCTCCGCTCCCCGCCCTCGTCCCGGGCCCGGTGGCCGCCCAGGAGGCCGGGGTCGCCCCCGCCACCATCCGCAAGTGGGTCCAGCTCGGCCGGCTCACCGCGGCCGGCAAGGCGGGACGTGCGCAGCTGTTCCGGCTGGAGGACGTGTTCGCGGCCGAGCGCACGGCCAGCCGGCGCCCGCCGGTCCCGCGGCCCGGCGGTCCGGCCGTCTGACCCCCGACGGGCCCGGTCCGCCTCCTCCCCTTCCCGCTCCACCCCTGATGCCCGGCCTCCCCACGGAGGCCGGGCATCCGGCGTTCCGGGCCCCAGGTCCGGTGCGGGCCCGGCCCGCGGCCGCGCCCGGCGCCCGTACGGGAAGGCGTAGGGGGACCCGGGGAAAGGGACCGCACGAACTTGTTGCGCGCGCGCACGCAACGTGTCACAGTTGGTGCAGCGGCAGAGCTGCGCCCGCAGGACGGGCGGCGGCCGGCCGCTCCCCCCGCCGGGCGGCGCCCGCCCCCGCCCCCCTTCGGGCGCCGCCCGGCATCCCGCCACCCACCAGCTGAGGTGAACCGTCGTGACCACTCCCCCGAGTGCCTTCCCCGACGTCGAGGCCCTGGTCGTCGACGTCCTCAAGGCCGACTCCGCCCTGTCCACCGCGGCCGTCGCCGTCGACCCGCCCGCCGGGTTCGACGGCACGCAGCGGGCCGTCCTGGTCAACCGCCGGGGCGGCGCCTGGACCGGCGACCTGCACGTCGACCAGCCGCTGATCGAGCTGGAGGTGTACGGCCCGAACAAGGCCGCCGCCCACACCCTGGCCAACGCCGCCCGGCGCGCCCTGCTCGCCACCCTCGGCAAGACCATCGGCTCGAACACCTTCACGGACGTCGAGGAGCAGGACGGCCCCCGCTGGCTCCCGGACTACCTGTACCGCGGCGCGAACCGCTACGTCTGCGTGATCAAGGTGTCCCTCAGCGTCCTCTGACGCCCCCACAGACCAAGGCCCTGCCGTCCGGCGGGGCCTTTGCCGTACCCGGACCCGGACACGCCCGCGGTCCGGTGCGGCGGACCCCTATATAAGGAGATGCATCACCATGGCAGGAAACTCGTCCGAGATCCGCGTAGCCGGCAGCGGCCGCCTCTTCGTCGCCGCCGCCGGTACGGCGCTGCCGACCGCCTTCACCGGCAAGCCGGACACCGACTGGGGCGCCAACTGGAAGGACCTCGGCTTCACCACGTCCGACGGCGTCACCTTCTCCAAGAAGGACAAGCTGGAGCCGGTCGACTCGTGGCAGGCCGTCAGCCCGGTCCACTTCACCTACTCCGACCGGGACCTGAGCCTGAAGTTCGCGCTGCTCCAGTTCAACGAGCTGACGCTGCCGTTCTTCATGGGCGGCGGCGCGGTGGCCGACGAGGCCACCCCCTCCAACGGCATCTACCGCTACGACATCGCGGACTCGCCGAAGTCGGACACCCGCGCCCTCGGCCTGGAGTTCACCGACACCAAGGCCAGTGACGGCTCGGTCGTGACCTACCGCTTCTACATCCCGCGCGGCCAGGTCACCGCCTCCGACGACATCAAGCTGGCCCGCAAGTCGGCCTCCACCCTGGGCATCACCTTCACCGCCCTCGCGGCGGGCGACGACAAGCCGCTGGCGAGCTTCGTCATGAAGGACGGCGCGTACGCCGCCGGCTGATCCAGCCCGTGACAGGGGCGGGACGGCCCTCGCGCCGCCCCGCCCCGCCCCCTCCCGCACGACTTCCCTCGACTTCCCTTCACCCAGAGGAGACCCATCACCATGGCAGGCTTCGACGTCAACGCGGCCCGCGCCCAGCGCCAGGAGGCCCTCGGCCGCTCCTGGTCCTTCCAGCTGGACGAGGAGACGTACACCCTTCCCACCGAGCTCAGCCGGGCCGCGGCCAAGGGGCTGCGCAAGCTCGACGACAACGACGTGGACGGTCTGCTGCGGCTCCTCCTGGGCGAGCAGCAGTTCGAGCGCTTCGAGCAGCACGACATCACGATGCAGGACATCGCCGCGATCCTCGAGGCGTACGGCAAGGAGACGGGGCTCGGCCTGGGGGAAGGCTGAGCCTCGTCGAGTTCGTCGACGAACACGCCGAGGCCCTCGAAGCGGATCTGCTCCGCTATTACGGCAAGGACCTCCTGGACTGGCACCGCGGGGAGCTCTCCTCGCGGCGCCTCCAGGTCCTGCTCAAGCACCTGCCGCGGGACAGTTCCGTCAACAGGGAGCTGTTCGGCGAGGCCGCCGACTGGTCGGTGACCGACCATCTGCTGGCGGCGACCGTGGATCACCTGGCGGCCGCCAACTGGATGTTCGCCTGCGTCAACGCGGCGGAGGACGACGATCCGCCGGAGGCTCCGGAGCCGGTGCCCCGGCCGGACGGCAAGCCGTACGGAAGCGCCGACGCGGAGTCGGACCCGCAGTCGGGTCCGGCCTCCGGCCAGGGCCCGGCCGAGGCCGTCTCCGCCGAGACGCTGGTCCGCTTCTTCGGCTGAAGGAGCGGGCCGGCGGCCCGGTCAGCGGCCGTTCTGGGGGGACTCGGGCCGGCCCGCGCCGACCCGGGTCTCCATGTCCTGTGCCAGGGCGCGGGCGCGGTCGGCCAGGCTGGGCGCTCCCTGTGCGCCCTGTGTGCCCTGTGTGCCCTGTGTGCCCTGTTCATCCGGCTCGCCCGGCTCGCCCGCCGCTCCCGGCCCGTCCGCCGGAAGCTCGACGGGGGTTCCCTGCGGGCGGGGCTGTACGGGGATGGAGCCGAGCGGCGGCACGATGGGCCGGCCGTTGCGGCGTACGACCTTCCGGCCGGCCGGAGCCGCGCGCCGCTCGCGCGCAAGGGGCCGGGCGGGCGGCGGCGGGGCGGGTTCCGCGGACCCTCCCGGGCCCGCCGGTTCCTGCGGTGCCTGTGGCTCCCGTGGCTCCTGCGCCGGCTGCGCTTGCCGCGGGTCCTCGGGCTCGCCTTCGTGCGGGCGCGGCTGCCCGGCCGCCGGGTCCGTCTCCGGGTCCGCGTCCGCGGCCTGCCCGTGGACGGGCTCGGTCCGCCGGTCCAGGATCTCCTGGGCCCGGCGCATCCGGTCCTCGGTCTCCACGACCAGGGGCGAGGGTTCGAGCAGCGTGGCGAACGGCAGCCGGATCACCTTGGCGCCCCGGCCCTCGCCGGACGTGCGCCGGGCGGCCGGGTCGGCGCCGCGGCCACCGCCGCCGGCGGCATAGGCGTCGGCGACCCGCTTCTCGTACTCGCGCCGGATCCGGGGCAGTTCCTCGGACATCGCCTCGGCCCATCCGGCGGTGAAGGCGGCCGTCTCGCGGCGGTCGATCTCGGACCTCGGAATCAGCACGAGATCCTCGGGAGCGTAGCCCGCCGCGTGAACGAGTTCGGACAGCCTGGCGAACAGATGGGGCAGGTCAGGGGCCATTTCGAGCCAGTCGATGGCATGGTCACGCCTTCTGGCGCCCGCTTCCCTGTCCATGCGTCAGCACTGCCTTCCCGCCCCCGGGCTCCCCTCACGCCCCGCGCGATCCGCGTTGTCCCGGGCGGGGGAACAGTGATCCAGCGTACCCGGTGGTCCGGAAACACCCCGTTCCGGCGCCGACCCGTCCCAGGTGACGGACTCCGGCAGGTCCCGGGACTCGCCGACGTGGCTTTCCAGCTCGACAAACGCCGAACAGATGTTCCAGACTCTGTTCGCACACTCGTTCGACAACCATCGGTGCCCCCGCTCCTGATCCGCGGCGCCACCACACAGCAAGGGCAAGCAACTGGAAGGCAGGCGTTCATGACCCAGCAGGCCGAGGGCTCACCGCAGATCACTCTCCACGACCGCCTCAGCCAGCTCCTGGACGCACCCGCCCCCCTCGACAAGAGGGCCCTGCTCGGCTCCCTCTACGCCGAGATCACCAGCCGCGAGACCCGCGCGTACGCGGCCGGCTGGAACGACGCCCTCGCCGAGTCGCGGCGCCCCGCGCACTAGCTCCTGCCCTTCGTACGACCGAGCCCCTGCCGATGTTCCACGCGGCGGGGGTTTTCGGCGTTTGGCCGTGACGGCCGGAAGCGGAGACACCCATGCCAGACCCCACCACACAAGAACTCCAGGCGGACATCAAGGCAGTGAAGGACCTGGTGGCTCCGTTCAAGGAGTACGCCATGCACGGCGCTCCGAGCCACCTGGTCACCGAGAAGGCCCTGACGGATCAGTTCGCGCCCGTCATCAAGGACATCAAGGACATCCATCAGGAGGTCGTGAACCCCCTCGCGGTCGAGTTGCTGCAGCAGTTGCGTCTGGACACCCTCGCCGCCGCGCTGAAGAAGAGCCCCTTCTTCGAGAACAACGAGGCCTGGTGGGCGTACGCCCTCACGGCCGCCGCCGGAATCTTCGTCACCCTGGCCGCCGGCGCCCTCCTGCTGCGCCTCGGCGCCTGGATCACCACCAAGCTCCCGACCTTCTTCACCGGCGGGGCCGGCGGGGGCGGAGGGCTGACCGCGGCCCAGGTGGAGGAGCTGCGCGCGAAGCTCGAAGCGACGAACCCGCTCCTGCGCACCTACGCCGACCAGGTCAGGCGGCTCCCCCGGGCCAAGGAGCTGACCGCCCGGGCGACGGCCGTGGGCAAGCTCAACAACGCCGTGGCAGCCCAGGACAACACCGCGGTCACCGAGGCAGCCGACGCCATCAAGAGCCTCAAGTCCGCCCTCAGGAACTTCGACCCCAAGAAGCTCCCCCGGGACCACGCGGCGCTGACGAGGACCGCCACCGCGATCGGGAAGCTCGACACGGCCATCCGCGCGCTGAACGTCCAGATGGTCAGGGACGCGACCTCCGCCTTCCTGCGCCTCAAGATCATCCTCAGGGACCTCAAGCCCTCCGACATCCCCAAGTCGGCCGACATGAGGTCGAGCGCCCGGGCCGCCCGCACCCTCACCAGCGCCACCCGCAGCCTCACCGGCGCCCTCACCCCCCTGGGCCCCGCGCTGCGGGGTGTCATCTCGTCGGCCCAGACCACCGCCGCCGCCCTCGGCTGATCCCCGTCCCACCGAAAGGAGGTGAGCCATGACCCTCGCCAGTTCCACGAAGAAGGCCTCGGACGCCCTGCGCCATCTCAAGACGCAGGCATCCGGCGCCGCGGCCCCCGTCAAGCGGGTCGGCGACGCCGGCAGGAGTGCTTCCGGCCAGCTCAGAACGCTCCGTACGTCCGCCCAGGGCTCCACCGGCCAGCTCAAGAGCCTCAAGACCGCCGCCGACCAGGCCGAACGGTCCATGTCCAAGGCCGGGCAGACCGGTCAGCGCGCCGGCACCCAGCTGGGCAGGTTCAAGACCGGCGCCGACCGCGCCGCCTCGGGCCAGGACAAGCTCAACAAGTCCATGCGGGGCAACTTCCTCGCCCGCCTGCTCGAACTGTTCATGCCGCTCATCGAGAAGATCGTCGAAATGGCGATGCGCTCGAAGACCATGCAGACCGTGATCCGGACCGCGTTCAACGCCATCCGGACCGTGATCTCCACGGTCATCAAGGCCATCGGCCCGATCATCCGCAGCGCCGGCAACCTCATCAAGTCGGTGTGGAACAGCGTCAAGAGCGCCGTCATGCCGATCGTGCGTGCCATCGGCAGTGCCGTGCAGTCCGCCTTCAACGGCATCCGCTCGGTCATCAGCACCGTCATGAACGCCGTCCGCTCGGTCATCAGCAGCGTGTGGAACGGCATCAAGGCCGTCATCATGCCGGTGGTCAACTGGATCAAGTCGGCCATCCCGAACGCCTTCAACTCCGTCAAGAACGCGATGTCCAGCGCCTGGAACGGGCTCAAGGGCATCGCCTCCGGCGCGTTCGGGGCCATCCTCGGAGCGGTCCGGTCCCCCATCAACTCCGTCATCGGCCTGATCAACTCGATGATCGGCCGGATCAACCGGATCCGCGTCAGCGTCCCCGGCTGGGTCCCCTTCGTCGGCGGCAAGAGCTTCGGCGTCAGCCTGCCCACCATCCCCATGCTCGCCACCGGCGGTGTGGTCATGCCGCGCAGCGGCGGTGTCCCGGCGATCCTCGCCGAGGCCGGTGAGGCCGAGGCCGTCCTGCCGCTGTCC
This sequence comes from Streptomyces sp. NPDC029164, assembly GCF_055563995.1. Lineage (NCBI taxonomy): Bacteria > Bacillati > Actinomycetota > Actinomycetes > Kitasatosporales > Streptomycetaceae > Streptomyces > Streptomyces sp. NPDC029164. The sequence continues at coordinate 82,476 of NZ_JBVHWW010000011.1, forward strand.
AAGCTCGACCGCCTGCTCGCCCGTACGGCCGCTCGCGCCCGGATGGCCTCCGCCGCCCCGGGCTCCGGCGAGGGCTCCGCCCTGCACATCGAGCACTATTACGCCGCCCAGAACACCGACCCGCAGCGCACCGCCGACGCGCTGATGTACCTGGCGAAGGCGCGCGGATGAGTGCGGCCGTCGTCGTGGTGAACCCCTTCGCCCGCCTCACGCGGTCGATGGGCAACGTCCGTACCCAGGCCGGCGCGGCCACGCGCAACGCCCGCGAGGTCACCTCGTCGCTGAAGCAGGCCGGCTCGGCGGTCGGGAAGGCCGCCACCGACACGGCATCGCTCGCGCCGGCGGCCGACCAGGCCGGCCGGGTGCTGGCCGGTCTGAAGACCCAGGCCGGTACGGCCGCCACGTCGGCGGCCAAGCTCACCCGGTCCGCGACCCGGGCGTCCACCGGCACCAAGCGGGTGGACTCCGGGGCCCGCGGGGTCGTGGCCTCGCTGCGGAGGCTGGGCGGGAAGACCGGCGGCGTCCTGGCCGTCATCGGCGGCCTGTTGCCGGCCATCGGGATCGTCTCCACGCTCATGAGCGCCTTCGGCATCGCCATGACCGTGGGCTCGGTCGTCATGACCGCCGTGAACGTCGCCATGCGGGCCAACCCGCTCGGCTTCGTGCTCGGCATCCTGATCCCGCTCGGCGCCTGGCTCATCGAGCTCGCCCTGAACTCCGAGACCGGACAGCGCCTCATCGAGCAGACCTTCACCGTCGTCCTCCAGGTGTTCGAGGGCTACCTGAAGTTCCTCATCCCGGTGCTGGCCACCGTCGCCACGATCGTGACCACGTACTTCAAGGGGTACTTCACGGTCGTCTCGTCGGTGGTCGGAGGTCTGCGCGGGGCCGTCAACGGCTTCTCCCAGACCGGCGGTTCCGCCCGCTCGGCCACCGGCGCGCTGCGCGGGATCGCCTCCGGCGCCTTCAACGCGATCATGGCCCCGATCCGCCCGGTGATCACCTTCCTGACCGGCACCCTCCCCGGCGCCTTCGCCCGGGTGAGCTCTTCCCTCGCCGGTTCCCTCGGCGGCATCGGCCGTTTCGTCACCACCGGCCTGCAAGCCGTGCTCGCCGTGGTCACCGGCCCGTTCAACGGCATGATCGCCTTCGCCAACTGGATCATCGACGGCCTGGAGGACCTCAGCTTCGAGATCCTCGGCAAGAAGTTCGGCGTCGATCTCGACAAGATCCCGATGCTCGCGGAGGGCGGCGTCGTCTGGCCGATGTCCATGGGCTCGGCCCCGCGGATCAACCCGGTCTCCGACCTCGACCACCGCCGCGTCGCACCCGCCGCCCCGCAGTCCCTGAACAAGGGCCCCCACCGCATACGGGAGTACCGGGAGCCGGCCGGCGCGGGCCCCCGATCGACCGCCGAGGACCTGCTCTTCCTCGCCGCCGCCCACGCATGACACGGGGGTGTCCAGCACCCCCCATCCCTGAGAGCGAGGTGACGGCCCGCCATGGCCGAGACCACCACGACCACCTACACCGCCGACCACGCACCCGGCTCACTCATCACCCAGGACGGGCAGATGCAGTGGGCCGGACTGCTCATGGGGCCCGGCACCCCGTTCACCGTCGACAAGGCGGGACTGACCGGCTGGGAGGACCTGCCCGAGTTCGACAGCTCCGACGCCGAACGCCCCACCGGGCACGGCTCCTGGCCCGGCGCCCGCTACGCCAAGCCCCGCAAGGTCGGCGGCACCGTGTGGATGCTGCCCGAGCGCGGCGCCTCGCTGGCCACCGTCCGCCTCCTGCGCCAGGCGATGACCCTGGGCGACGAGGAGCGCTGGCTGGCCGTACGGCTGCACGGCGAGGTCCTCGCCGTACGCGCCCGGATCACCCAGCGGGTACTGCCCGCGGACCGGGTGTACGCCACCCAGGGCGCGGCCAAGGCCTCCGTCCAGTGGACCGCCACGGATCCGCGCCGGTACCTGACCGGCGAGCAGAGCGCCATCGTCGCGGCCCCGGAGCCGGAAAGCGGCCTGACCTGGCCGCTGGTGTGGCCGCTCGACTGGGGCCGGGCCGCCAAGACCGGCGACGCCGGGGCCGAGAACACCGGCTCCGCCCCCACCCACCCGGTGATCACCTTCCGCGGCCCGTGCGGCACCCCGTCGGTGACCGAGCGGACCACCCGCCGCCGCCTGCGCTACGCCATCGACCTGACGGCCGGTGACGAGCTGGTGGTCGACACGGCGGCCGGCACGGTCACCCTCAACGGCACCGCGTCCCGCCGCCACACGGCCACCGCGGACAGCAGCCCCGAGGAGCTGTTCGCCTTCGGGCCGGGCGTCGCCGAGCTGTCGTTCCGCCCGGACAGCGCGGAGGCGGGCGCGGAGATGTCCGTCCGCTGGCGCAGCGCGGAGTGGTAACCGGGCCCGGGCCCGCTGCCTTCGTCCGCCTTCCCGAAAGGAACCGATCATGACCGTCCGGGCAGCCTGGCTCACCCCCACCGGCCAGACCCGCGAGGACACCCGCATCACGCTGTCGGCCCTGCTCACCCCCAACGGGCAGAGCGACGCCAACATCCCCCTCAAGTCCCGGGGCGGCATCATCCCCGGCGGCCTGCTCCTCACCCCCGTCTCCGCCATGCAGTGCTCCATCGGCACCGGACGCGCCGTCATCCAGGGCAACACCAGCCCCGGCGCCTACCTGGTGGCCGTCACCGTGTCCGAGAACCTGACCCTGGCGGACGGCGATCCCCAGCTGGACCGGATCGACCTGATCGAACTGGTCGTACTGGACGACGCGTACGACGGCAGCGGCAAGACGGAGGCCCTGGTCCGGCTGGTCAAGGGCACCCCGGCGGCGGTCCCCGTGGCCCCGGCCACCCCCTCCGGCTCGGCCGTCCCGCTGTACTCGATCCGGGTCAAGGCCGGTGCCTCGGCGGGCAACGGCGGCATCAGCTGGGCCGAGGCCGTCACGAACCTGCGGTACGCGACGGTCGCCCTCGGCGGGATCGTCCCGAGCGACGGGTACAAGGGCGCGTACGTCGGCCAGTACCGCGACGCGGGCGGCAAGTTCCAGCGCTGGGACGGCACCACCTGGGTGTCGTACCCGCCGGACGTCGGCGGCATCGCCCCGGCGGGCAAGCTGACCGCGGGCACCTACACCGGCCAGTACCGGGACGGCGCCGGCGGCGTGCTCCAGCGCTGGGACGGCACGGTCTGGCAGTACGCGGAGGGCCGCACCGCGGTCCTCTTCAGCGCCTCGCAGACCGCCCTGCAGTCCATCCCCTCGTCCTCGTCGAGCGGCTGGTACGCGATCACCCTGCAGAGCGTCGACGTGGACGACCTGACCGGCTGGAACGGCAGCGACACCTACACCGTGCCGCGCACCGGCTGGTGGCGGGTGTCCGGGCAGGTCGTCTTCAGCGCCGACTCGACCACCGGCTCCCGCGGCGCCCGCCTGATGGTGGGCGGCTCCGGACTCCCGCGCGCCACCTGGCTCGTCGGCGCCGGCCCCGGCGCCACCTCCGTCGGCGGCCAGGCCCTGGTCAAGCTGACCGCCGGCCAGACCCTCCAGCTGCACGCCCACCAGAACAGCGGCGCCGCCGTCCGCACCCTCGGCGGCTCGGGCTACGCCTGCTCGCTCGCCGCCGAGTGGATCAGGTCCTGACCTTCACCCCTACCGGAAACGGAGTCAATCGATGAACGTGCGTGCCAGCTGGGTGGCCCAGACCGGCCAGACCCGCGAGGACACCCGCCTCACCCAGATCGGGGCCACCACCCCGATCGACCCGATCCGGGCCCGCTCGGGCATCCTGCCGGGCTCGTACAGCGGCCAGCACCGGGTCTCCGGCTTCTGGCTGGAGGGCAAGTCCGCCATGGCCGCCACCCTCTACAACGGCCGGGCCGCCATCCAGGGCCTGCACCCGCAGGGTGTCTACCCGGTGGCCATGATCGAGGATACCGTCCTCACCTTCGCCGACGGCGACGCCCAGGCCGGCCGCATCGACCTGGTCTGCCTGCGCATCTACGACGGCTCCTACGACTCGTCGAACAAGTGGCAGGCCACGGCCGAGGTCATCCAGGGCACCCCGGCCACCACCCCGGTCGCCCCGGCGCCCCCGCTGCTCTCCCTCCCGCTCTACCACGTCGCCGTCCCGGCCGGCACCAGCGCGGGCAAGGGCGGCATCAACTGGAGCAACGCCCTCACCGACCTCCGCGTCGCCACCGTGGCCCTGGGCGGGATCCTGCCGGTCATGGGCGAGATCGCCCCCGGCGCCTACCCCGGCCAGTACCAGGACTCGGGCGGCGCGCTCCAGCGCTGGGACGGCAGCGCCTGGGTCTCGTACCCGTCCGCGCTGGGCGGCATCGCCCCCAAGGGCACGCTGACGACCGCCAGTTACGTGGGCCAGTACCGCGACACCCCGCAGCGGGTGCTCCAGCGCTGGAACGGCACCGCCTGGCTGCCCGCCTTCCCGGCCCCGGTGTTCGTGCAGAGCCTCGACGCGGGCTCCACCACCTCGACCACCTACACCGAGACCCTGCAGGGCACCGCGGTCACCGCCGTGAAGACCACCTTCAACGCCCCGACCTCGGGACAGGTCCTGCTGCACTTCGGCGCCCGTACGACCAACGTCGCGAACAACAACGCGTACGGCTACACCAGCGTGCGCATCACCCAGGGCGCCACGGTCGTCTGGGAACCGGACGACGAACGCTCCGCCCTGCACCACGGCGACCGCGCCTCCTCGGTGTCGACCATGCTCCGGCTCGGCCCGCTGAACGGCGACGCGCCGTACACGGTGACGGTGATGCACCGCACCAGCACCGCGGGGGTGACGACCTACTTCGACAACATCTTCCTCCGCATCGACCACTTGTTCTGAGGTCCGGTCGCGCCCCTCCCCCTTCCGAGCACCTCACGAGGAGAAGTCCGTGAACATCCGATCCGCCTGGCTCCCGGTCACCGGCCAGACCCGCTCCGACACCCGCGTCGCCTCGCTCGGCGCCCTCACCCCCACCTCCCCGGTCGCCACCCGCTCGGGTGTCCTGCCCGGCTCCACCGACGGCAAGTGGCGGATCTCCGGTTTCACCGTGACCGGCTCCACCGCGATGGGCGCGACCGTGTACCCGGGCCGGGCCGTCATCCAGGGCACCGACTCCCAGGGCGCCTACCCGGTCGCGCTCACCCAGACCGCCGCCCTGACGTTCGCCGACGGGCACGCCCAGTACGGACGGATCGACCTGATCGTCATACGCGTCCGCGACGACGAGTACGACGCCACCGGCCGCACCGACGCCTCCGTCGAGGTCATCCAAGGCGCCCCGTCGGCGGCCCCGGTCCCCCCGGCGACGCCGCAGCTCTCCCTCCCGCTCTACACGGTCGCCGTCCCGGCCGGCACCAGCGCGGGCACGGGCGGCATCAACTGGAACACCGCCCTGACCGGCCTGCGCACGGCCACCGTCGCCATCGGCGGCATCGTTCCCGTCACCACCGACACCGCGATCGGCGCCTACCCGGGCCAGTACCGCGACTTCGGCAACGGGCTCCAGCGCTGGGACGGCACCGCGTGGCAGGCGTACCCGCCGCAGCCGGTCTGGCAGAACTGGACCCCGGCGTGGACCACGGCCACCGGCCTGGCCACACCGTCCTTCGGCAACGCCGTCGTCGAATGCCGCTACATCCGCAACGGCCCGACCGTGCACCTCAACTTCGCCATCACCTTCGGCACCACCAGCAGCGGCGGCACGAACCCGGCCACCACCGACAACTGGCGCTTCAGCCTCCCGGTCAAGGCGGCCTCGGCCTTCAAGTGCATCGGCTTCGCCGATCTCACCGCGACGACCCGCGAGCGCGCCGTGGCCCGCGTACGCCTCACCTCGCCCGACTTCTTCGAGCTGGAGATCAGCTCGGGCCAGCCCAGCGGCGACTCGATCCTCTACGCCGGCCTCGTCGACGCCCTCACCCCCTGGACCTGGGTCGCGGGCCACACCATCTTCGGCACGGCCACGTACGAGGCGGCCCAGTGACCACCGACACCCCCTACCGCGCGATCTTCTGCGATCTGCGCACCGACCGGACCATCGACATCCTGCCCCTGCGGGACGTCTCCATCGACGACTTCATCGGCAAGCCGGGCGCCCTGTCCGGCACCATCCCCGTGCCGGACTCCGCCATCGCCGCCCGCGTCGCACGGATCGAGGAAGGCCGCACCGCGGTCTACCTGGAGCGCGGCGGCGACCTGTGGTGGGGCGGGATCATCTGGACCAGCACCCTGCAGAGCACCGAGCGGGGCGTGGTCACCCTCTCCATCCAGGCCGCGACCTTCGACTCGTACGCGGCCAGGCGCCGGATCCGCGAGACCATCTCCCGCCCGGCGCCCGGCACCGAGCAGCTACAGCTCGTACGCGACCTGTGGGAGAAGCTCCAGTCCGCGCCGGGCGGCCGCATCGGCATCACCTACGGCACGGAGACGTCCACCCCCGCCCGGCTGCGCACGGCGTCCTGGCGGGACGGCGACGAGACCCTCTACTCCGAGGCGATCGAGTCGCTGGCCGCGGCGGAGAACGGCTTCGAGCACTACATCTCCGTCTTCCGCGACCCGGTCACCGGCTCCCGGACCCGCCAGCTGCGGCTCGGCAGCCCGCGCATCCACACGGGCGTCACCGATCTCGTACTGGACCGGCCCGGCACGATCCTCGCGTACTCCTTCCCCCGCGACGCCACGCGCGGCGGCACCACGGCCCGGGCCCGCGGCGCCTCCGTCAACACCAACCAGGCGGAGGAGTCGCGGCCGCTGGCCTCGGAGGAGCGGGTCGCCCAGGACCTGATCGACGGCGGCTGGCCGCGCATCGACCTGTCCTCGGACCACAACGAGGTCTCCGACAAGGCCGCCCTGGACTCGCTCGCCACCGCCGAGCTGGCCCAGGCCCGCGGCGCCGTGGTCATCCCCGCGATCACCATCCGGCTGGGCGGGGTCGTGCCCCCGACCCTGCTGGGCCGCACCGCCCGCATCCGCATCACCGACGAGTGGTTCCCGCAGGGCCTCGACGCCCGCTACCGGATCATCGGCGCCAAGGTCAGCCCGCCCGAGCGGGGCCGTCCGGACACCGCCGAGCTCTACCTTGAGGAGGTCTGATGCCCCAGCTGCCCGAGGACATCATCGACCGGCTGACCGCGATGGAGCGCCGGATCCAGCAGCTGTCCACCGCCGTCAACACGCGCCCGGCGCTGAACACCGTCTCCGGTGGCGAGGTCCGGATCGCCGACGGCGGCTCGCTGTCCGTGGTGGAGCCCGCCGGCACCAAGATCCTCGGCGTCGGTGCCTGGTCCCCGACCGAGTACGGCATGGAGATCAAACGGCAGAGCGGCAAGACCGTCCTGAGCGTCCGCAACGTCGTCGGCGGCACCTACGACCAGGCGCTGCGCGTGTTCGACGCCCACAACGACGAGATCCTCTCGGACGACGTGGTCACCGGTGGCCTGGCCCGCCCCTGGCTGGCCATGCTGCCCCCGCAGGACACCAGCACCACCCGCTGGCCGCAGACCAACGCGACCGGCTGGACCACCGTCGCCCGCTCGTTCAACCCGGTCTGGCAGCCCCGGATGCGGCTGCACTTCCTCACCGCGGCCGCTGCGGGCGTCACCGGTCAGGTCCGGGTCCTCGTCGACGGCACCCAGTGGGGCGACCCCGTCACCACACCGGCCGCCTTCGACCGCACGGCGCTGGTCACCGAGGACTTCGGGGCCCGTTTCGGCAGCCTGCTCAAGGTCGAGATCCAGGCCATGGTCACCGGCGGCACCGGGCTCGTCTACGCCCAGCCTCTGATGATGTACGGCACCCAAAGCTGAGGAGACTCCCATGAACACCGACCCGACCCAGCCCTGGGGCATCGCCATCGACTACGCGGGCCGCGCCACCGTCACCGAGGGCGGCCACACCGTCCTGGTCCGCGTCTACGACGCCGGCCTCGGCGGCAGCCTGGAACCGGACCCGGTCTCGGGCTACCCGGCCGTGTACGTGACCGCCCAGTTCACGGAGAACGGCGACCTCGGCGCCCAGCTCCGCGGCTTCGGCCAGGTGGTCCTGGACCCCTCGCCCACCGGCCCGGTCCTCCCCGACCCCACGGCCATCCCCACAGCGGTGGCCGCCGCCCTGACGGACTTCGACGCCCGAGCCGCCGCGTACGCCACCCTCTGCAGCAAGTTCGGCCCCACGCCGGCTTGAGGCCCTGGGCGAAGCCCAGGTCTTCCGCCTGCGCCCCGCCCTCCAGCCTTACCGCACCCAGTCCAGCCCCGCCGCACCCCATCCAGCCCCGCCGGCGTTTGAGGCGCGGGGCCCGCGGGGCCCCGGCAACGGCCCGCACCCGCCCGCCCAACCGCACCGCACCGCACCCCCACCCCACCCCATCGCCCCGCCCCGCCCCGCCCGCGAAAACACCCGCGGCCGGGGCTTTCCCATGCCCAAAGGAGCCTCCATGGCCACCCCCCTCACCGCCGACACCCTCCTCGCCGCCCTCAAAGCCGAAGGCGTGAACGTCGTCGAGTACCCCGGCTGGCGCACCCACAACCGCAACCACAAGGGCGCCTGGGGCCCGGTCAACGGCGTGATCGTGCACCACACCGTCAGCAGCGGCAGCGCCGAAAGCGTCGCCCTCTGCCACGACGGCTACGACGAACTCCCCGGCCCCCTCTGCCACGCGGTGATCGACAAGGCCGGCGTCGTCCACCTCATCGGCCACGGCCGCACCAACCACGCCGGCCTCGGCGACGGCGACGTCCTCGACGCCGTCACCGCCGAGACCACGCTCCCCGCCCCCCGCCGCAACGACACCGACGGCAACGCCCACTTCTACGGCTTCGAGTGCGTCAACCTGGGCGACGGCCGCGACCCCTGGCCGGAGGCCCAGCTCGGCGCCATCGAGCGCGCCTCCGCCGCCCTCTGCCGCGCCCACGGCTGGCAGGCCCCCTCCGTCATCGGTCACAAGGAGTGGACCGGCACCAAGGTCGACCCCCGCGGTTTCACCATGGAGTCGATGCGCGCCCGGATCGCGTCCCGCCTCGCGGGCTCCGCGGGCCGGGGCGGGTCCGCCCGGCCGGTCCCCGCCCCGGCGACCGGCGGCTCCGGCTACCAGCCGTTCCCCGGCGCCGGCTTCTTCACCTCCGCCCCGGACTCGCCGGTCATCACCGCCATGGGCCGCCGTCTGGTCGCCGAGGGCTGCTCGGCCTACTCCGTGGGCCCCGGCCCGCAGTGGTCTGAGGCCGACCGCCGCTCGTACGCCCGCTGGCAGCAGAAGCTCGGCTTCCGTCGCGCCGACGCCGACGGCTGGCCGGGCCGCACCTCCTGGGACGCCCTCAAGGTCCCGTACTCCGGCTGACCGCACCCGCCCACGCACACGCACCGCGCACACACGCACACACGCACACGCACCACGAAAGAAGGCCCACCATGTCCGATGCCGCGAAGCGCACCGCGCGCACCGTCGTCCAGACGGCCCTGGCCATAGCCGTCCTGCTGCCCGCCCTCGTCGACGCGTCCGGGATCCCCGCCACCCTCCCCTGGGTGGCCGGCGCCCTCGCCGCGGCCGGCGCCCTCGCCCGGGTGATGGCGGTACCCGGCGTCCAGGCGGTGCTGCCCGGCTGGCTGCGCACGGAATGGCCGTACGACGCCGACCGGGAACTCCTCGCCCTCGCCGTCCGCAACGACACCGCCACCGCCACCGGCGACCGCGAGGAGGACGACCGCGCATGACCGACCCCGACCCGCTCTCCGTCGCCGTGGAACTGGAGCGCCTGCGCGGCACCATGGAGGCCGGCTTCGCCCGCGTCGACGGTTCACTCGCACTGCTGGTGCAGCGCAGTGACCAGACGGACGCGCGCCTCGCCGACCACGAGGCCCGGCTGGACTCCCTGGAGCGCGCCCGCTGGCCCCTGGCCAGCGTGACCGCGCTCGCGGCGGTCTCCGCCGTCGCCGTCACGGCCTGGCAGATCACCGGCCAGTAGGCGCTCCCGCCGGGGCACGGGGGGGGCCGTCCCGCGGGGCGCCCCACCCCGGGGACCCCAAACTGCGGGTTGCCGTCGAATAGGAGGGAGCAGGAAACTGGGGGACGTGGTACCGGAACAGAACGCAATCGTGGATGCTCCCCCCCCCCCCCCCCCCCCCCCCCCCCCCCCCCCCCCCCCCCCCCCCACCCCCCACCCCCCCCCCCCCCCCCCCCCCCCTCCCCCCCCTCTTTCCCCCCCCCCCGCCACCGGAAGGGGTGAAGAGTCGTAACTTTCCCGTACGGTTCGCGTTCGAGCACGCTAGAAGTACGGTCTGAGACCCATGCGACCTAGGCGAAGGCCCCCTGGCGCGAGGTGCGGCGCGCGGCGGCCAGTACGGGGTCCAGTGCCGGGACCGCGGCCAGCAGGCGGCGGGTGTACGCGTGGGCCGGACGGTCGTAGACCTCGTCCACGGGGCCCTCCTCCACGATCTCGCCGGCCCGCATGACGGCCACCCGGTCACTGACCTGCCGGACCACCGCGAGGTCGTGCGCGATGAAGACCAGGGCGATGCCGAGCTCCCGCTGGAGCTCCGCCAGCAGGGCGGTGACCTGCGCCTGCGTGGTCACGTCGAGGGCGGAGACCGGCTCGTCGCAGACGATCAGCCGGGGGCGGGGCGCCAGGGCCCGGGCGATGCCGACCCGCTGGCGCTGGCCGCCGCTGAACTCGTGCGGGTAGCGGTCGTAGTGCCCCGGCTCCAGCCCGACGCGCAGCAGCAGTTCCCCGACCCGGGCCCGCACGGCCGCCTCGTCCCGCTCCCCGGCGGCGCGCAGCGGGTCGGCGATGGACTCGCCGATGGAACGGCGCGGGTTGAGGGAGGACACCGGGTCCTGGAACACCATCTGCACGCCGTCCGTGATCCCGACGGCCTCGGCGCCGTCCCGGCGCACCTGCCCGGAACCGGGCTCCAGCAGTCCGACGAGCATCCGCCCGAGCGTGCTCTTGCCGCTGCCGCTCTCCCCGACGATCCCCAGCGTCTCGCCGGCCCGCACGGCGAGCGACACCCCGTCCACGGCCACGACCCGCCGCTTCCCCCGCCCAAACTCCCGCCGCAGCCCGAACACTTCGACCACGGGCTCATCCATCCCCGCCGGCGATTGAGGCGCGGGTCCGGGCAGAGCCCGGGAGGCCCGCGGCCCGTCCAGCCTCGGCACCGCCGCCAGCAACGCCCGCGTGTACGGCTGCGCCGGTGCGGCCAGCACGGAAGCCACCGCCCCCCGCTCCACGGCGTGACCACCCCGCATGACCAGCAGCTCGTCCACGCTCTCCGCCGCCACCCCCACGTCGTGGGTGACCAGCAGCAGCCCGAGCCCCCGCTCCTCCCGCAGCCCGTGCAGCAGGTCCAGGATCTGCGCCTGGACGGTGACGTCCAGCGCGGTGGTCGGCTCGTCGGCGATCAGCAGCCGCGGCGCGCACGCCAGTGCCATCGCGATGAGGGCCCGCTGCCGCATGCCGCCGCTGAACTCGTGCGGCCGCGCGCGGGAGCGGCGTACCGCGTCCGGGATGCCGACCCGGTCCAGCACCTCGACGGCCCGCGCCCGCGCGGCCCGCCGGGAGACGTCCGCGTGGACCCGGTACACCTCGGCGATCTGGTCGCCGATGGCGTAGTACGGGTCGAGGGAGCTCAGCGGGTCCTGGAAGACCATGGCGGCGGTCCCGCCCCGCAGCCGGCGCAGCTCGGCGGGCGGGGCCGCGGCCACGTCGGTGCCGCCCACCCGGACGGTCCCGGTCAGCCGTGCGCCCGTACCGCGGTGCAGTCCCAGCAGGGCCGCGGCCACGGTGGACTTGCCGCTGCCGGATTCGCCGACGATGCCGAGGGCACGTCCCGCGTCCAGGGTGAAGGAGAGCGCGTCCACGGCCCGTACGTACTCCCCCGCGCCGCCGACCGGGAAGTCGACCACGAGGCCGTCGACCTCCACCAGTGGTTCCGTCATGCGAGGGTCACCCTTCGGTCCGCGGCGGCGTACAGCAGGTCGGCGATCGCGCCGGCGAGGACCACGGCCGTGCCGATGGCCAGGACGACGCCGACCACGACGGGCAGGTCCACGACCCGTACCCCGTCGATGAGGGTCTTGCCGAGTCCGGGGATCCCGAACAGCGACTCGGTCAGCACGGCGCCGCCGATCATCGTGCCGAAGTCCACGGCGCTGAGCGCGATCACGGGGGCCACGGCGCCGCGCACCGCGTGCCGGGTGACGACGGCCCGCTCCCCCACCCCGTAGGCGCGGAAGGTGCGGATGTGGTCCTCGGCGAGGGTCTCCAGGGTGGAACTGCGCGTGAGCCGGGCGTACTTGGCGCTTTCGAAGAGGCCGAGCGTCACCCACGGCAGGAGCAGGTTCCAGGCCCACTGCTCGGGGTCCTCGGTCAGCGGCACGTACGTCGGGAAGGGCAGCCACTGGAGGTAGGCGCAGACGCTCATGAGCAGGAGCAGGCCCAGGATGAAGACGGGGGTGCCGGTCCCGGCGAGCGTGAGGACGGTGAGGGCCCGTTCGGTGATGCCGCCGCGGCGCAGCGCGGACAGCAGTCCGGTGCCGACGCCGACCACCAGCCAGATCACCAGCGCGCCCAGCGCGAGGGAGAGGGTGGCGGGCAGCCGCTCCAGGATGAGCTCGGTGACCTGCTGGTCGTTCTGGTACGAGAATCCCAGGCAGGGCGCGTCGCAGTGCAGGACGAGCCCGGCGCCGCCGGAGTGGTCGCGGCCCGCCAGCAGCCCCTGGAGGAAGTGCAGGTACTGCGTGAGCGCCGATTCGTCGAGTCCGAGCTGTTCGCGCACCTGGGCGATCTGCGCCGGGTTGCAGCGTTCCCCGCAGGCGAGCCGGGCGGGGTCGCCGGGGGCGAGGTAGAAGAGGGCGTAGATGAGGACGGACAGGGTGAGCAGCACGAGCAGTGCGCCGCCGGTCCGTTTGAGCACGAAGAGGGTCACTGCTTGCGCTCCTTTCCGGTGCCGACCCGCAGGCGGGAGCCTTCGCGCGGGTCGAGGGCCGTGCGGACGGCGTCGCCGAGCACGGTGAAGGCGAGCACGGTGACGAAGAGCAGCCCGGCGGGGAGCAGGACGTAGGCGGGGTCGGCGCGGAACCAGGTCTGGGCGCTGGACAGCATCTGCCCCCAGGAGGGGGTGGGCGGTTTCACGCCGACGCCGAGGAAGGACAGCGAGGCCTCGGCCACCATGGCGGTGGGGACCTTGATCGCGGCGTAGGTGATGACGGGTGCGGCCAGCGAGGGCAGCAGTTCGCGGCGGGCGATCCGCAGGGTGCTGTTGCCGGAGAGCCGGGCGGCGTCCACGAAGTCCAGTCCGCGCAGGGCGAGGGTCTGGGCGCGCACCATCCGGGCGATGCCGCCCCAGTCGAGCAGTCCGATGATCAGGATCAGCAGCAGCGGCCGCGGGAAGTCGGGCGGGACCACGGCGGTGAGGGCGATGCCGAGCACCAGCATGGGCAGGGCGATCATCACGTCGGTGAACCGGCCGATGAGCTGTCCCACGAAGCGGTTGCCGAGGGCGGCGGTGAGCCCGGCGGCCACCCCGACGGCGGTCTGTACGGCGGTGGCGCCGAGGGCGACGAGCAGGGAGACCCGGGCGCCGTGGGCGAGCCGGGTGAACAGGTCGCGGCCGGTGCCCGGTTCGACGCCGAGCCAGTGGTCGGCGGAGATCCCGCCGAAGGAGCCGTACGGGACGCCGCCGCGCGCGGAGTCGACGAGGTCGTCGTGGTAGGCGTTCGGGTCCTGGCCGGTGAGCTGGGCGAGCAGGGGCGCGGTGAGGGCGACCAGGACGAGCAGGGCGAGGACGCCGGCGGCCGCGAGCGCCGCGGGGCGGCGCAGGCGCCGCCCGATCTGGCGGACGGTGCCCGCGCCCGGGGTGACGATCCCGGGCACGGGCACCGATCGTTCGGCGGTGACGGTCACTTGACGGAGACCTGCGAGATGTCGAGGACGCCCGTCCAGTCGCTGATCACGACGTTCTTGACGTCCTTGCCGACGAGCCGCTTGTAGACCGGGTGGAAGAGCGGCACGTCGAGGGCCTGCTCGCCGATCTTCTTGTCGAGGGCGCCCCAGCGCTTGCCGGCCGCCGCGAGGTCGGTCAGCTTGGCGATCTCGTCGATCTCGGCGTTGACGGCCGGGTCGTCGAGCTGCGCGTGGTTGTAGTTGGAGCCGTTGGCCACGATCTGCCGGCCGTCGAAGATCGGGGCGAGGAAGGGGCCGCCGGACGGCCAGTCGGCGCCCCAGCGGGAGAGGAAGAAGCCGGGGGTGTTCTTGGCGTCCCAGCGCTTCTCGTTGAAGGCGTTGTTCTCCAGTCCCTCCAGCTTGACGGTGATGCCGGCGGCGGCGAGCGACTGCTGGACGGCGGTGGCGACCTCGGGGCTGGTCTGGCGGTTCTGCGCGGTGGAGTGGGTCAGGGTGACGGTGACGCCGTCGGGGAAGCCCGCCTCCGCCAGCAGCTGCCTGGCCTTGGCCGGATCGCCGGTCTTGCCCGCGGGGAAGTGGTCGTACGGGGTGAAGCCGAAGGCCTCGCGCTCGGGCAGGAAGGTGGTGGCGGGCTCGGCGAGCGCGGATCCGCCGGCCGCGTTGATCACGCTGGTGCGGTTGATGGCGTAGGAGACGGCCTGGCGGACCTTCGGGTTGTCGAAGGGGGCCGCCTTCGGGTTGAAGGCGAGGTAGTTGACGTAGCCGAAGTGGCCGGTGCCGACGCGTCCCTCCAGCTCCTTGTTGCTGCCGATCTGCGCGAGTTCGGCGGGCCCGAGGTTGGTGTCGGTGGTGATGGCCGCCGCGTCGGGGCCGGAGCTGGTGGACAGGCGCTGGTTGATGACGGCGGAGTCCAGCCCGGAGCGGACGTCGATCTTGTCCGGGTAGGCCTTGCGCTCCTCGTCGGTCCTCTCGTCCCAGTGCTCGTTGCGCTCCAGGGTGAGGTGCTCGCCGTCGTTGTCGTTCTTGACGACCTTGTACGGGCCGGAGGAGACGGGGTGCTCCTCGTACGTGACCCCGGTGTCCTTGGCCTTGGGGACGGGCGCGAACTGCGTCTGGGTGGCGACGAAGGGGAACTCGCCCTCGGGCTTGCGCAGTTTGAAGACGATCGTCTTCGCGTCGGGCACGACGATCGAGTCGAGGCCCTTGCCGCCGTCCTTGTAGGGGCCCTCGTACGCCTCTCCGCCGACGAGCCAGTCGCGCAGGTAGGGGGCGCCGCCCGAGAGCTCGCCGGCGAAGGACCGCTCGATGCCGTACTTGATGTCGGCGGTGGTGATCGGGGTGCCGTCCTCGTACTTCAGCCCGTCCTTGAGCGTGTACGTCCACTCGGTCGCGTCGGCGTTGGGCTTGCCGGTGTCGGTGGCCAGGTCGGGGACGACCTTGGTGCCGGCCGCCCCGGCTTCGCGGTTGCGGGTGGTCAGCGTGCGGAAGACCAGCGAGGGAACGTTTCCGCCGCCGGAGGTGTAGAGGCGGGCCGGGTCAAAGTCGCTCTGCGGCTCGGAGTTGAGGACGGTCAGGGTGCCGCCTTTCTGCGGCGCACCCCCGGCGGCGCCCGGTTTGTCACCCGAACCGGCCTTGTCCGCGCTGTCCTTGGGCCCGCAGGCGGCGGCGCCCCCGGCCAGTACGAGGCTGACGGCGACCGCGGCCACGCGGCGCGATATGTGGGACGACTGACGCAACATCGGAGAAGGACCTCTCGGCGTGAGGGAGGAAAAGGAGGAGGAGGCCACGCCAGGGGCAGCGATCGGCGCCGGAAAGGGGTCACCGGTGAGAAAGGAGCCGCGCCTGCGGGCATGCGTACACCCGGGCGCGGCGAAATGCGGAAAGGGGTCGCGGCGCTTCAGGCGAGCGTCAGCGACAGAAGATGTCGGCCACGCTGTGCGCGGTCACACCAAGCAGCGCCAGCTCAATGGCGGCGCTCGCGGTCATGGTGTGGTGCTGCGACATGCGGAGAACCATCGCCGATGATCGGACGGATTGTCAACGCGGATTCCCGCCGGGGCGGCGGTCCGGGGCATCAACTACCGGGGTGCACCCATGGGTTGGCCTTGCACTGGATTCCGCCGATGTCGAGGGACTTCGTCTGCTGCTGCATGATCGGCGCGAGCGCGCCCGGGGTCTGGCAGTTCACGTGCCCGTGTCCGAGCCGGTGGCCGACCTCGTGGTTGATGAGCATCTGGCGGTAGGCGAACATCTGGTCCGGCCCGTAGGTCGTGGAGCCCTGCGCCCAGCGGAACGCGTTGATCATGACCCGGGAGGTCGACGCGGAGTCGCAGGAGACGTTGTCGACGGTGGTGTCGAGGTCGGACTTGGCGCACCAGACCCCGGTGGTCCCGGGGCTGGCCAGGGTGATCACGAAATCGGCCTCGCCGCCCGGCACCCGCTCGAAGGTCATCGCGCCCCCGTGGGCCCAGCTGCGCGGGTCGTTGAGGGTGCGCTGGACCGCCTCGGCGAACAGCTGCGGGTCCAGGCCCAGTCCCTGCTCGACGTCGACGCGGTAGCGCACGAGCTTGCCCTTGCCGGGGGCCTTGGCCACGCCGGGCACGGTGTCGAAGGTTCCGGGGCCGGTGAGCTTCGCGTCGATCGGCAGCTGCTGCGCCATCTGCTGTTCGTACGTCAGCTCCGGCGCGGGTGCGGCGGAGGGCGCCGCCGGCGCCGCTGCGGGGGCCTCGGGGGTGGGGCGGCCGTCCGAGCGGGAGGCGGCCGTGTCGGACCGGCCCTCGCCGGGGGCGGCGGCCGTCGGGGTCTTGGCGCCGTCACCGTCCGCGATCACCTGGCCGGCGACGACGACGGCGAGGACGGTGGTGACGGCCGCGGCGGCCATGCCGGTGTACGTACGGACCTTCTGGCCGCGGCTTGAGCCGGGCGGATCCTCGACGGGATCGACCGGTTTTCGCGGCCCGGGCACGCGGCGGTGCGAGCCCGTGGAGGTGAAGGGGTCGGGCTCCGACACGGGGGCCCGCACGGGGGCCTGGAACGGGGCCGGGGCCGGGACCGGGGCCGGCTGCTCCAGGACCACCTGCGGGAAGCCCACCGCGGGCGTGCCGAAGGCCGGGGTGTCGGAATCCAGGAGGGCCGCACCCGCCGCGGGGGCCGCCGGGGCCGCACCGCCGGTGGCGCGGCGGGGGCGCGGAACGCCGCGCCAGTCCCCGTACACGGAGTCGGGGCGGGCGCCCCAGGCGCCGCCGGGCTCGTACTGCTGGGGATGGCCCCCGGCCCGCGCGCCGGCGAACGGCGGGTCCTGGGCGACGTACCCCTGGTGGTTCACGGTGGGTTCGGGCCACTGCGAGTCGGCCGGTTCCTCGTACGGCCACGGCTCGTACCCCGCCTGCGGCGGGACGGGAGCGGGGGCCGGGGCAGGAGCCGGTGCCGGGCTCGGGCCCTTGCGACTATGTCGTCCCACGGTCCTCAGCCTCTGCCGTCTTCGGTATCTCGGTCGGTCTCGCCCTCGCCCGTGCCGGTGTCGCGCAGCAGCTCCCGGAAGGCGGCGGCGACCACCTCGGGGTACTCCATCATCGCCACGTGCCCGGCCTCGGGCAGGCTCAGCAGCCGCGAACCCCGGAAGGCCGCGGCGGCCTTGTGCGCCATACGGTACGAGACCAGCTGGTCCCGGCCACCGTAGACCAGCAGGGACGGCGCGAGAACCCGCTGTGCCTGGCGCCACAGTCCGTGCTGGCCGCCGAGGGTGTAGGCGTCGACGATGCCGCGCGAGGAGCGGGTCATCGCCTCCCAGAAGTACGGCAGGGCCATCCGCCGCTCCATCTCCTCCACGGCGTGGCGGAACCCCTCGGGTGTCACCCGGGAGGGGTCTCCGTAACAGAGGTCCGTCACCCCGCGGGTGCGCTGCTCGGCGCTGAGGCCCCGCGTCAACCGGCTGAAGAGCCCCGCCACCCCCGGTACGGCGAGCAGCGCGGTCGGCACGGCCGACTTCTGCACGCGCAGTTCGGGCAGGGCGGGCGAGACCAGCGTGAGGGTGCGCACGAGGTCGGGCCGGACGGCCGCGACCCGGGTGGAGACGGCGCCGCCCAGGGAGTTCCCGAACAGGTGGACCGGACCGCGCCCGGCGGCGTCGAGGTGCCGGATGACGGCGCGGGCGAACGCGGTGACGGAGTAGTCGCGGTCGGCGGGCGGCGGGGACCAGCCGAAGCCGGGCAGGTCCAGGGCCTCGCCGTCGACGGTGTCGGCCAGCTGCGCCATGAGGTCCGACCAGTTCTGCGAGGAACCGCCCAGTCCGTGCACGAACAGCGCGGGCGGCAGCCCCGCGCGCAGCGGCGGGCGCACCCGCACGGCCAGTTCCAGCCCGGGCAGCGCGGCGGTGCGCAGCTGCTCTCCCTCGGCCACCCGGACGGCCCCCACCAGGGAGGACAGCTCGGCGGTGGACCGTACGCCCGGCAGCTCGGTCGAAGACATGCGGGCAATGTTACGAGACGATCACGCTCCACTTCCTGTGTTCGCGGTCACAGACACAAGCGGATCCGGATCCGCATAGCGGTGCATCCGCGATCCTCCTAGGCTCATAGGTGAGAGCAAGGAAGGGAGGGGAGCGGCATGACTGTCGACCCAGCGGAGCCGGACACCTTCCGGGAGCAGTTTCCGGAAACCCTCGATCCCGAGGCGCCCGAGGCGGATGTGGCGGAGCAGCTGGCCGACCTGCGGCCGGACGAGGACGACCCGATGACCGGGGCGGAGGTGGGCGAGGCCGCGGACGGGGATGCTGCCGAGCAGGCGCGGGTGGTGCCGCTGGACGAGGACGACTACCGCTGACCGGCCTCCGACCGACCGCTGACCAGCGCCTCCGGGCCGTCCGTACCGCGAGAAAACTCGGCTTGAACCCTCCAGATTCGGTTACCGAAAAGTACGATGGCGGGCGCGGCGCAGAGCGCACTGTGTTCTTAGAGAAAGTGGGAGGCGGCGTGACAGCCATCGAGCAGACCGAGGCAGCGCGTCCGCGGGGCACGCGACTGCCGCGCCGAGCCCGACGCAACCAGCTCCTGGGCGCGGCCCAGGAGGTTTTCGTCGCGCAGGGTTACCACGCCGCGGCGATGGACGACATCGCCGAGCGTGCCGGAGTGAGCAAGCCGGTGCTGTACCAGCACTTTCCCGGCAAGCTCGACCTGTACCTGGCGCTGCTGGACCAGCACTGCGAGGCCCTGCTGCTGGCGGTGCGCACCGCGCTCGCGTCGACGACGGACAACAAGCTGCGCGTGGCCGCGACGATGGACGCGTACTTCGCGTACGTGGAGGAGGAGGGCGGCGCCTTCCGGCTGGTCTTCGAGTCCGACCTGACGAACGAGCCGGCGGTGCGCGAGCGTGTGGACCGCGTCTCGCTCCAGTGCGCCGAGGCCATCTGCGAGGTCATCGCCGAGGACACCGGCCTGTCCCGGGACGAGTCGATGCTGCTGGCCGTGGGCCTGGGCGGGGTCTCGCAGGTCGTGGCCCGCTACTGGCTGTCCAGCGAGAGCCCGGTGGCCCGTGACACGGCGGTCGGCCTGCTGACCTCGCTCGCCTGGCGCGGTATCGCGGGCTTCCCGCTGCACGGCGCCGAGCCGAGTCCCGAACTGGGCTGAGCCGAGGGGCCCCCGCCCGTACCTGCCGTTGTTCGCTGCCAGCATGTCCGTTCCGCGCGGTCCCCATCCCCTCACCGGGCTAATGTGGACCGCGTACGGCGCGGCTGATCGCGCGAACCGGATCGTCGGAGGGACAAAGCCGTGGAGGTCAAGATCGGCGTGCAGCACGCACCCCGGGAGATCGTGCTGGAGAGCGACCTGAGCGCCGAGGAGCTGGAGAGCATCGTCACCGCGGCGCTGTCCGGCAACGAGCCGCTGCTGAGCCTCACCGACAACAAGGGCCGCAAGGTCCTGGTGCCGTCCGACCGCCTGTCGTACGTCGACCTGGGTGAGCCGAGCGTGCGCAAGGTCGGCTTCGGCGCGCTCTGAGAACTGTCGCAAACGGCCCGGTGGTTGCTTCCACCGGGCCGTTTCCCTTTCTTCCGCTTCGGGTAGGACGGCAGTGACCCGGTTTGCCCTGACGTATGGGAGAGACCTCATGCTGCTGATGGAAGTGCTCGGCTCCGCTCTGCTGGGCCTCGCCCTGTCCGCAACAGCCGCCCGAGTGCTCGCACGCCGGCTGCCGTCCCCGAGAGTGGTGCTGGTCAGCGGTGTGCTGGGGGCGTTGTTCGGGGCGTATCTGACCCACTTCGCGCTGGGCCCCGGGCACAACACCCTGACCGCGACCTTCGTCGGCGGGGTGCTCGTGTCGGCAGTGGTCCTGTCCCTGCTGCTCCGTCCGGCCGCCGGGGCCCGCAGGCCCGCCCGCAGGACTCCGTTTTCACTCCCGTCGCAAGGCTGATCCCTGAGGGTCTCCTGACGGACGTACGTCGGCCCCGGGGGGGGGGGGGGGGGGGGGGGGGGGGGGGGGGGGGGGGGGGGGGGGGGGGGGGGGGGGGGGGGGGGGGGGGGGGGGGGGGGGGGGGA
>NZ_JBVHWW010000011.1:102946-106414 GCF_055563995.1 Streptomyces sp. NPDC029164
CCCCGGCGCGCACGATGCGCGCCGGGGCCGATGCGTGAAACCTGGTGGAGCCGCGTGAAGCCGTGTGGGGCCGGTGGGGCCTGTGGGGCCGGTGGCGGCGTCCGGTCAGGCGGCGAGGCCGAGGGCCGCCATCCGCTTGGTGTGCGCCTTGGTGATCCGGGTGAACATCTCGCCGACGGCCGCCAGGTCGAAGCCGGCCGCCATTCCGTCGACGCCGCCGACCAGCATGGTCGAGAGGGCGTCACGCTCGGCGACGACGCGCTGCGCCTGCGAGAGGGCCTCGCCCATCAGCCGACGGGCCCACAGCGCGAGCCGGCCGCCGCAGCGCGGGTCCGCCTCGATCGCGGCGCGCACCTTCTCGACGGCGAAGTTGCCGTGGCCGGTGTCGTCGAGCACGCCGAGCACGAGCGCGCGGGTGTCGGTGTCCAGGTGGGAGGCGACCTCGCGGTAGAAGTCGCTGGCGATGGAGTCGCCGACGTACGCCTTGACCAGGCCCTCCAGCCAGTCCGAGGGAGCGGTCTGGCGGTGGAAGTCGTCGACGCCCTTGGCGAAGGGCTGCATGGCGGCGGTGGGCTCGACCTCGATGGCCGTGAGCCGGTCCCGCAGCCGCTCGAAGTGGTGGAACTCGGCGGAGGCCATCGCGGCGAGCTCGGCCTTGTCGTCCAGGGTGGGCGCGAGCTTCGCGTCCTCCGCGAGGCGCTCGAAGGCCGCGAGCTCTCCGTACGCGAGCGCGCCGAGCAGGTCCACGACGGCGGCCCGGTACTGCGGCGAGGCAGAGGCGGTCGCCCAGTCCTGGGAAGCGATACCGACGGCTTCGGCGGGTGCGCTGTCGTCGGCGGGCGAGGCGTTTTCTACGGTCGACATGCTCCGCACAATAGCCCGCCGAATGGCCCTCCAAGGCATCACGCCGGTTGACCGCCTGTCCAGCTAAACGCGTCTACCCGGTGAATTCACCCGACACACCTGCGCGATTCCGGGGTACAGTGGTAATGCGCCTGCCGAACACTCGGCGGGCCATCCGAATGAGGATGCCCGGTCGGTGGCCCGATCGGCTCCAACCGACCGCCCTCGGTGTGGTGCGTACGTTCATGCGTACCGCCTCCGCACGAGGGGCCCCCTCAGCGGCAGATGCGCCTGAGCGAAGGCTAGTGGTCCCGCGCAGCTTCGTACGTAGCAGTACTGCAAGCACGGCACGGTACGACCCCCCTCGCCGCCTCGCGCCGCGTCTCACAGAAGAGGCAGCACCCTGACTACGTTCCGAGACCTCGGGATCCTTCCCGAAACGGCCGAAGCCCTTGAGGCCGTCGGCATTGTGTCCCCCTTCCCGATCCAGGAGATGACCCTCCCCGTCGCCCTTTCCGGCACGGACGTCATCGGCCAGGCCAAGACCGGAACCGGCAAGACGCTCGGTTTCGGCCTTCCCCTGCTGGAGCGGGTCACCGTCCCCGCGGACGTCGAGGCCGGCCGGGCCACCCCCGCGCAGCTGACCGACGCCCCGCAGGCCCTCGTGGTGGTTCCGACCCGCGAGCTGTGCACCCAGGTCACCAACGACCTCCTGACCGCGGGCAAGGTCCGCAACGTCCGCGTCCTCGCCATATACGGCGGCCGCGCGTACGAGCCGCAGGTCGAGGCGCTCAAGAAGGGCGTCGACATCATCGTCGGCACCCCGGGCCGCCTGCTCGACCTGGCCGGGCAGAAGAAGCTCGACCTGTCGCACGTCAGGGCCCTGGTCCTGGACGAGGCCGACGAGATGCTCGACCTGGGCTTCCTGCCCGACGTCGAGCGGATCATGAGCTACCTGCCGCCGAAGCGTCAGACCATGCTGTTCTCGGCGACCATGCCGGGCGCGGTCATCGGCCTGGCCCGCCGGTACATGACGCAGCCGACCCACATCCGCGCCGTCTCCGAGGACGGCGAGGGCGCGACCGTCGCCAACACCACGCAGCACGTCTTCCGTGCGCACAACATGGACAAGCCGGAGCTCGTCTCCCGCATCCTGCAGGCCGAGGGCCGCGGCCTGGCGATGATCTTCTGCCGTACCAAGCGCACGGCGGCCGACATCGCCGAGCAGCTGGAGAAGCGCGGCTTCGCCTCGGGCGCCGTCCACGGCGACCTGGGCCAGGGCGCCCGCGAGCAGGCGCTGCGCGCCTTCCGCAACGGCAAGGTCGACGTGCTGGTGTGCACCGACGTCGCCGCCCGCGGTATCGATGTCGAGGGTGTGACCCACGTCATCAACTACCAGACGCCCGAGGACGAGAAGACCTTCCTGCACCGCGTGGGCCGCACCGGCCGCGCGGGCAACAAGGGCATCGCCGTCACCCTGGTCGACTGGGACGACATCCCGCGCTGGCAGCTGATCAACAAGGCGCTGGAGCTGGACTTCCACGACCCGGTGGAGACGTACTCCACGTCCCCGCACCTGTTCGAGCAGCTGAACATCCCGGCCGGCACCAAGGGCATCCTGCCGCGCACCGAGCGCACGCGGGCCGGCCTGAAGGCCGAGAACGTGGAAGACCTGGGCGAGACCGGCGGCCGCGGTGGCCGTGGCGGCCGCTCCGGTCCGGCCGCCGCTGTGGCGACCGAGGAGCGTCCCGAGCGCACCCGTACGCCGCGCCAGCGACGCCGCACCCGTGGCGGGTCGGAGCTCGCCGAGGGCGCCGAGGCCGCCGCCGTCACCCCCGTGGTGGACGCGCCGGCCGCTCCGGCCGCCGACGAGCCGCGCAGGCCGCGCCGCCGCCGCACCCGTGTGGGCGCCGTGCCGGCCCAGGCCGTGGAGGCCGCTCAGGTCGTGGAGGCCGCTCCGGCCGCCGTGGTCGAGGCTCCCGTGGCCGCGGTGGCCCCGGTCGCCGAGGAGGCCCCGGCCAAGCCGCGGCGCGCCCGCACCCGCAAGGTCGCGGAGGCGGCTCCGGAGCCGGACTTCCAGATGGCGGCGCCCGTCGAGCCCGCGCCCGTCCGGGCGCGCCGCCCGCGCAAGATCGTGGCGAGCGCCCCCGAGCCGGACTTCCAGATGGCCCCGCCGGTCGAGCCGGTCAAGGCCCGGCGCACCCGCAAGCCCGCGGCCGCCCCGGTGACCCCGGTCGTCGAGGCCGCCGTCGTCGCCGAAGAGGCGCCGGTCAAGCCGAAGCGCACCCGGACCCGCAAGGTCGCGGAGGCGGCTCCGGCCGAGGCCGTCGCGGTGGCCGTGGCGGAGGAGGCTCCGGCCAAGCCGAAGCGGACCCGTACGCGCAAGGTCGCCGAGGCCGCTCCGGTCGCCGAGGCCGCCGCCGTGGCCGAGGAGGCGCCCGCCAAGCCGAAGCGCACCCGCACCCGCAAGGTCGCGGCCGCCCCGGAGGCGTAAGCACCCGAGCACCGCACCGACGGCCCCGGGCCCCCCCCCCGGGGGGGGGGGGGGGGGGGGGGCCCCGGGGGGTTCCCCGGGTTGTTTCGGGGGGGGGGGGGGGTGAAGCCTCAGGGCGGTGGCACCTCGGA